>JAJRWX010000045.1 GCA_024276605.1 Planctomycetota bacterium
AGGGTGGCATGGGCAACGTTTTTTTTGCCCGTGTCGGCCTCCGGAACTACACGGGTAAGTCCCGATGTATCCCGACTTTACGTCGGGATACATCGGGACTTACCCATGCCACCCGAATTCTTAGCTGTGACAAATCACTAGTGGGATACGGAAGTTGTCATTTGCCGAAACCCAGCGCTGCGGTCCGCACCCGCGCATGTAGGAGGATCGACATGCACCGATGGCTCATGGCGATCGCCGTTACCGGTTGGGTGTTGTTCGCAAACGTACCCGCGGTACTCGGCCAAGTTACCTACCAGGGGTTTGCCGAGGCCAAAGCAAGCACCAACACTACATCGATTACCATCTCGATACCGACTGGAACAAGCACCGGCGACTTACTCATAGCCGCCATAACTACTGACGGTGACAACTCCGGATCGCTCACGCCACCTGCTGGAGAAGGTTGGATACAGATCGCCCTCGACCAACAAGGCGGCGTGGTAACCTTTGGCGCCTGGTGGAAAATCGCCGGCGCCTCCGAATCATCCACTCATCAGTTCACATGGACAACCAGCGAGCAAGCCTATGGCTGGATGATGCGATTCACGGGACATGACGCTATCGCTCCGATCGACGCAACCGCCACTACCGGCGGCACCTCCAGCACTCCCACAAGCCCAGCGGTGACAACGACGATCGCTAACACGATGATCCTCCGGCTCGGCGGGTTCGATGATGACAACATCACGGTGGACAGCCCCGGTCTTGCCAGTCACACCGCCATTACGATGGACAAAAGTAACAACGGAACCGCAACTTGTTCCGGGGGTGCGGGCTATGTGGCTCAGGCTACAGCCGGCTCAAGCGGTACATCGACCTTTTCGCTTACAGCCTCCGACTCGTACCGGGCAGTTACCATCGCCATCGCGCAAAGCCCCACCATCGATCTAACCAGCGGTCTCGTGGCGTTCTGGAAGCTCAATGACGGCAGCGGCACAAATGCCATCGATTCATCCACCAACACAAACAACGGGACGTTGACTAACAGTCCGACCTGGACGGACGGCGTGCACGGCGGTGCAGTGGATTTCGATGGAGTCGACGACTACATCGACGCCGGCTCGGACGCCAGTATCGACAACGTGTTCTCGGGCACGGGGTCATTCACCGCGTGGATTTACATCACCGGTTGGGGTGAAGGCGGATGGGGGCGAATCGTAGATAAAGCATCGTCAACAATTGCCACGTCTGGATGGAACCTCCAGATGAATGGCTCAAACGCCCAGCTACTATATGCGACCGGCTTCTCTTCCAACAGGGCGGAATGGTCCACTCCCAGCGGATCACTAAGTTTCAACAGATGGTACCACATCGCCGTAGTCTATGACAATGACTCGAGCGCCAATGACCCGGCTCTATACATTAACGGCGTGCAGCAAACCGTCACTGAGACCATCACTCCATCGGGAACCTATAACACAGACGCCGCGATCAGCCTGCGTTTGGGCAACTACGCCGGCGATACGACGCGGACGTTTGACGGTAGCCTGGACGACGTTCGAATCTACAGCCGCGGGCTGAGTACCGGAGAAATCGTACGATTGGCCAACGGATCCGGACTCATCGCCCACTGGAAGTTCGATGACGGCGCAGGTACTACAGCCACTGACTCGGCAGGTAGCAACGATGGAACGTTAACAGGTGTACCGACATGGGTAACGGGGAAAGCCTGTGGTGCGTTGGATTTCGATGGCACCAATGACTACGTGAACATGGGCGACGTACTTGATCTAGGCGATACCGATGACGTCACGATCACTGGCTGGTTCAACCGCGATACGTTTACTACCGACGATACGATCGTAGCCAAGCGCAACAGTAACGGGGCCGCTGGGGACCAAGGATACATCGTCTATATCGATGCGAGCAGTGACAACCTTATTTTTAAGGGAGATGACGGCACCGATCTGTATACCCTGACTTCCACAACAACTTTCACGGCGACCGGCTGGAATCACTTCGCAGTAGTATGGGATCAGGACTCGGCGACGAACTGCGAAATCTACATAAACGGCGTCGACGATAACGCGGCGCAAAGCGGTACCATCGGTAACATTGGCTCATTGGCTAATGCCTTGGCATTCCGCGTTGGTGCAGAATCTGACGCCGGCTCCAAATTCGACGGTAAGCTCGACGATATCCGCGTTTATGGCCAAACATTGTTGCCGTGGGAGATCAAGAATCTCGCAGCTACGTATCAGGTCATCGACCTCGGCACGTCGAGCGGAGAGCCAAGCCTGGGACTGAGTGTAAATGATTCTGAACAAGTGGCCGGCTTCGACGAAACTGCCGCAGCCGGCGATCCTTCGGCGTGGACGTCTCAGTACTGCGCGTTCACCGACCTGGGGACGTTGACCGGCGGATCGATCGCTGAGGCGCACGGCATCAACAATTCGGGTACCGTTTGCGGCTGGTCGGACGACACCGCAGGTGATCGCAAGGCCTTCACTTGGACCAGTGGCGGAGGGATGACCGACCTGGGTACGTTGTCCGGGCTATCCGACAGTGAAGCTCTCGCCATCAATAGCAGCGATGAAGTTGTCGGAACGGCGCTGGATTTTCTCGTACCGCCCATTAACCGCATGGCTTTCCTCTATCTACCCGTCGCCAACTACAGCCTCAGTGTGGGTATGAACAGCCTTGGCACACTGGGTGGCAACCAAAGTGTCGCCCTAGGCATCAATGATTCCGGCGAGGTCGTTGGCGGCGCTCAGAACGCAACCCAAACGATGATACCATTCATTTGGCTTCCCTCTGCTGCATACGGGTTGAGCGCAGGTATCAATTCGCTCGGAACGCTCGGCGGTGACAGCAACGAGATCATTCATCGGGCACAAGCCATCAATGCTAGTGGGAAGGTTGTAGGAAGATCGTACACAGCCGGAGGTGAAGGTCATGCTTTTTATTGGGAATCCGGCACGATGACCGACATGGGAACATTGACAGCAGGAACCTCAAGCTGGGCGCTAGACATCAATGACAGCGGGATTGCGGTCGGAACAGCCAACATCTCCGGTGGCGCTTTTCACGCGTTTACGTGGGACGGCACCACCATGACCGACCTCAATGACCTGATCGATTCCAACTCCGGATGGACGCTCACCCGGGCCACCGGAATTAACAACGACGGCGAGATCGTAGGCTGGGGAACCAATAGCGCTGGTAACACCCGAGCGTTTATGCTGATTCAGACCTGCGCGGCAAGTACATCATCGGGGGGTGCCATCGCCGCGATGCTTCTTGTGAAAGGAGCCGGATTAACGAACGCCAACGGTGAATTCATAGACCTCGCCGTAGATGACTCTGGAGAAGTGCTTGCGGAGGTTCGCGTTGCGGCAGCTATGGCAGATGAACCATTAAGCTTCTCGGTAACCGCTGCGAACAACGGTCGCCGTGCCCCCGGGCCGGGCATCGGAACATTGGCCGGCTTCTACGACAACTTTGCGTTCGACCGAACCTTGATCGTCGAGGGTTCAGGGGAGGAAAGCGACTACGTCGTCAGCGTTAGCATGGCATTCCGCATGGACGAGCTAAATAGTGCAGGTGTTGAACCGGAGGATCTGCAGGTGCATGTACTGGATGTCGATACAGGCATTTGGTATCCGGCTGGGAAGAACATCGGAGAGTCAGCACCGACGGATGTCGTCGGTGAAGCGGGATTCGTCATTTACGAAGACGGTTCGATTGACTATTGGGCACAACTGGGCGGTAGTGGCATATTTGCTGTAGGTAAGCCCATCGCGAATATTGAACGACCGTCTACTCCTCAGCAGGTGCCACAATTGTGCGGGGTTGCCTTGATCCTACCCTTGTTTGTTTGCTCGTTACTGATCGGGTTACGAAAATGGTCAGGCGGACGGTAAGTTTGTTAGCGCTTGAAGAACGAATTACTGGCAGATGCCGAGGTCGCAATCGCTACTGCAACAATCAGCATCCGTATTGCACAATTCGCCGGTTGCCAAGGCGGTTGAACACGCACTGCTTGGGTTGCTTCCCGCGGCAAACGCCTGTTGGGCTGTGAGCGTCAATACTGTCGGTGTGATGTACGCAAGCTTGGCTCCGCGCTTCAACATAGCCCGACGACTAAGCAATGGACCTGTAGGCTTCCTGGTTCGTCTTTGCGATGCAGAGATCAAGCCATTGTCAGGCATCGACTTATCCTCACAGCTATCCGGCACGTGGCATAACTCAGACTCAAGCAAGTCGCAGGTTGCTTGGATGTCGCCCGTGTCAAGTCGAAAACATGCCGCACCTTGTACCACTTGGCTAAGGATCGACAAGGCTTGATCGTCGAACACATGTCGGTTGAAAACACAGCCGGCCAAATCCATCAACGCACGAGTCCGAGATATGGGCTGCAACTGCGGCGACTTATTTTCAACGTATGTCGGAAAGATGACAAACTTGACGGGCGCGGAACCACCAACCGAGTGCCCTTCAACTTTGTACGGGTTGATATAACCGACACGACCTTTTTGGCTCTTGATGTAATCACCACGCCGCGCAAAGGGTAAGTGCAGGCGTCTCATCACCGAGAACGATCCGGCTTTAATACACAAGGGTTTGGGGAATGGATGAAGACACAACGTATTGCGGTTAATGAGTGCGAATTCATCACAATAGTAATTCCATCCACGTGTCATCAGGCCGGCTGCCAAGGTCGATTTTCCGCTACCCGAACCGCCGGCGAAAATGAAACCGTCACCCCCATGCGACATGGACGCCGCATGAAGTTGCACATATTGAGCGCGCGTCGCAATCACACGTAGATTGATACCCCATTCGATGAATGGGAACACTTCCCTGGCTCGACGTTCGCTGCCGACTTCTTGCCGGTCAGCGTACACGCGATATCGTGGGGAGAACATCCGAGATCGTGTCTGACGCACATCAATCTGAATTGTCTGTGAAGGTACGTGCGCCTCCGAAGCAACGGGATACAAGGACGCCACTTCATTTAGCAGCCCTTTTAGATCGCTCCGAATGGAGACTTTGACATCGCCAATCGTCAGATATAAACGGGGGTCGGCGTCACGCGCTTCACCTGAGTCGGAACTTGGTGTCATACACCGTCCTCCACGTCAAGCAGCTTTGAAGACGCAAACAAACTGACCACCTGCTCAACCTGATTGTGCGCGTTATCAAAGGTTACGTTGTAAGAGTAAGCCAACGACTCGGCGACTTGGCGCATGGTTGTTTTGCCATCACAACGTCTAAATATAGCCAATGCAGTCAGGTTCAACTGGAGGATGGTGTGCGTTTTCGGATCAAAAAGAACGGCCTCACCGTCTATTTGATATATCCGAATGTCGGACCGACGTTGAGTAATGGTGATCGCCCGACTTGTCCAGCACGGCTGCTTCCCAAGCGCTTGCGTACCCATCCGATTCTTTAATGAAGTAATCATACGGCCTCCCCCCTACTGCGTCACAGTCTCCCTACACCTTTCCTCAAACAATCGCCGAAAGCCTGGGATACAGCACAACACCGGCCTAAGCCATCGCAATAACAACGCAGAGGCATACCACCCCCCATGTCGCCGGCGATACCAGCTACCCATGTGCTGACGAGAAGGCAATGCAACAGCTAAAAGATAAGCAACTGAATAGCGTAATCCAGGCGTACACAGCACATTAATCAGTACATGGGCTGATGGATGATCGGCATCACGTTGCGATTGCCAAAGCACCAACCGATCTTGAATAGATATACGATGATACGAAAGTTCAGAAATGACATATGCTGGGCACTCAGCGCCAACTTCCCGGACTACCGCGCGAAGACCTTCTCGTACCGGTAGCGTTAACCGCCATGCCTTAGTCGTACACAGAAATTTATACCAGTCGATATCATGTTGGTGCATGGCCAACCAGCGTTTTATATCCTGAAGCCACTTTCTCTGTGAACAGCCGTGGATAGCCGCGTGCGCGGTAAGATGTATCAGCATATCCTCGACACCGGCAACCAAAATAGTAGCTCGACCAATGGGTATGCACTGAGCATTAGCCCATAGCGCGTTCGTCGGAACGAGGCGAGCGTATCGTAGTGGTCGAAATGGCCGTACGTGCAAATCGATCTTGACGGGATAGACTTCGCCAATTGAGAACTCAATTTCGTAATGGAAGCAGGGGCAAAAATTTTCTTGCACGAGCGGTTCACCACAAACACCGCCAAGCGTCTTGAGTAGATGGCTTGCTCTATCGAGATCCTCGGGGTGGACAAGAAGATCCAGGTCATCCATAGGTCTATCATTAAGATGCGCGTATAGAAGAAGGTGCAGGGCTGCACCTTTCATCGCGAGTAGAGGAATATCTGCATCATTAAACGCAGCAGCGACCCGTTCGAGTACACGCATCATGTGGTGGTTACGAATACCCACGGTATTCAATTGCAGCGCATCGAGTGGCTCGGTATCGGGAGCGTTCGGATCGCGCCATACCAACTCCGCCACTCGGCGCGTTGGAGTAGGCAAGGACGAGCACACTGATCTGACAGTGCGGTTTACACCTGACGATACAACGCAAGTCACGTTGAATGAACTCCAGTCACTTTAGTAGTTTCTGCATCTACGCGCGACCATTCTCGAATCACCCCGGGTGGCAGTGTTTCGCTGAAGGGTAGCGTTCTGATAGCCGGTGCTACCCAGGGGCGCTTAACACGGGACGGACTCGAAACCATGTGTTTATGGGACACAGCCAATACAAGTGGCGGTTCGTTTGGCGCTGCATGTATAGCTATAGACTCGCTAGGTCGATACATTATAGGTCTCCTTCCAACGGCTCTTTAGTCCTATAACGGCAAGTCCGGAACAGCACTTTCGCTCGGTGGGATAATATCGTCCCTACGAGTCAGGAATCCGCCTTTTTGCGTACCAGGGGGGACTTTCAGACCAAAAACATGAGTACGCAAATCATGCAGACAAAGGGAATGTATGTGAAGTCGATTTCCGCAACAAACTTGACGGTCTAACGCTATAACGACCGGCTTCGGCATCGCTTAGACACTGAAGCCTAGGTTATCCCTTAGGAACAGCAAGGTTGAGGTTAAGTAGTCGCTTATCCTTGAATCGAGGAGGCGATCTGGGTACAATGATTGTTTACTAGGTTCGATAGGTGGGACAACCTGTATCCTGGAGCCTATTAGCGGCTGAAGTACTAAGGTTTGGGAAAGAAGCATATGGTCAGACTTTTGCGCTCAGCCCGGGGACGGTCATTACTTTTCATCATCACATTAGTCAGCCTACCCGGCATAGCCATGGGACTTGACAATGGTGATCAGTTACATCCAACCGCCGCATCCAACAGCACTAGGCCAACTAAGAACGCCGGAGTTAATAACTTCAAACCTGCTGGCCCGGTGGCTTTACAACACGTCATAACGGACAGGGCCATAAACGCGGCAATCGCTGAACCTTCTCCCCAGCAACCAGCAGCGGCGGATCTAGTAAGCGTTCTCGTCCACTTCGCCCCGGTTGCTGGAACCGTGACCCGTCGGGTTGCATCCGAAAGACGCATCGGGGTCCGCACGTGGGCTGTTGGTATGGGTGGGCACATCAAGCATGAGTATAAACATGTGCTTCCAAACGTCATCAATTTACGTAACATTCCAAGGGCACAACTCCGAAATCTCAAGACTATGCCCGGCGTCGTCAAAGTCGAAGAGGACCGAATCCTGCACGCCTACCTTACCGTTGGTACGCCGCTAATTCGAGCCTTACAGAGTCAGATCAGTGGGGCCGGACTCACCGCCGATGGAAGCAACGTGCGGGTGTGCATCATCGATACCGGTATCGACTCAGATCACATCATGTATGCCAGCCGGATCGATACAGCCGCCGGCCGCGACTTTGCTAATAACGATAACAATCCCGAGGACGACAATGGCCACGGATCAAACGTGGCTGGTATCGCAGTAGGCGGCACGGGCGTAACAGACATGCGCTGCGGTGTTTCGACCCCGCTGCAAGGCGTCGCCCCCGCTGCAACCCTGATCGGTATCAAAGTGCTGGATGCTGCCGGGAGTGGATTCAACTCCGATGTAATCGCAGGCATCGATTACGCCGCGGATCAGACCGGCGCCGGTGGTCGCTGCGATGTGATCAACCTGAGTCTTGGCGGCGGCGTATTTACCGGCGTGTGTGACAGCGATAGCACGGCCATTGCCGTCAATAACGCTGTAGCTAACGGTGTCGTGGTTGTGGCAGCGGCGGGTAATGAGGCCAATGCTAACGCCTTGGGATCACCCGCTTGTGCATCCGGCGCCATCGCCGTGGGCGCGGTGTTCGACAACGATTTTCCCAACTGCGAGAACCCCGAGTCCAGCTTTTCGTGGTGCGGAAACGCTTCATGCACGACAACCCTATGTACGGACACGAACATCACTGTGGACTCTCTAATCTGCTTCAGCAATCGAAGCGACCAACTGGACGTCACCGCAGCGGGCTGCGACAGTCGATCAGCCGGTATCGCCGCAGGCGGAACCACGTTCGCCAGCCAATGCGGGACCAGTCAAGCATCACCCCAAGTAGCCGGTCTCGCCGCACTGTTGCTCAGCGTCGATTCAACCCTCACCCCGGCTGAGGTACGCCAGTTCATCCGCGACGGTGCGATTGATCTAGGCCCGACCGGCTTTGATATCGGCTATGGATATGGACGAATAGACGCTATCAATTCGCTCTCCTTGTTGACTCCCTGCGTGTTCGACACTGATTGCGACGACGGTGATAGTTGCACGATCGATGTCTGTACAACCGGGTCATGCTCCAACACGCCGATCAGTTGCCCCCCCAACCAGGTCTGTGTCGGCGGCATTTGCGAGCCTCAAGGGGCGTGCTGTGCAGGTGCTTTCTGTAGCATCGACACACCGACCGGCTGCGCGGCTTCGGGTGGAACCTATCTGGGCGATGCCTCAGTGTGCGGTGGCGGAACGGCAGGTAACCCAACGATTTATCAGAACTCTCCCAACGTGGCGATTCCCGACGGCGGTGGCTCAGGAAACCCGGTTACCGACATAATTACCGTCCCGGATTCATTCCCCATCGGCGATTTGAACGTGGACCTCTCGATCACGCACACCTGGGTGGGTGATGTGACCATGACTGTGTCACACGGGGGGACGACGGTAACATTGATAGATCGCATGGGCGTTCCCGCATCAAGCTTTGGATGCAGTCAAGACAACTTCGCAGGGATCATCCTCGATGACGAAGGCACGGGCGGCAATATCGAATCTCAGTGTGCCGCGAATCTGTCATCTCCACCAAACTACACACCCAACAACGCACTCAGTGCATTTGACGGGATGGATTCGGCAGGTGTATGGACGATTACCGTTTTCGACAGCGCCACTCCTGATCCCGGCACATTGGACACATGGTCACTTCACATCGACGGACTCGGCTCCAACCCGTGTACGGGGCAATGTTCGATCGACGCAGATTGTGACGACGGTCTGTTTTGCAACGGCGCCGAAACATGTTCGGGCGGCTCATGCCTACCCGGTACGGCGGTGTGTACCGCATCGTGCGAGTACTGCGACGAAACAGCGTCGGCCTGCGCGTGGTGCGCAACCGATTTGGATGGAGACGGAGCAATTGGTGCGAGCGACATTAATTTGTTAACCGGATGTTTCGGTGCCTGTTACGCACCGGGCGACCCCTGTGCGGTTGCCAACGTGGACGGCGATGCAGGCGGGTGCGTCGGAACTGGAGATTATTCGGCACTCGTGGGATGCATGAACCAAACCTGCGGGACGTGTTCGAATTGCACAGTTCCGCCCTAGACCAACGAACGACAATACGGGTGACTGGTAAATGTCACTCATTTATGTACGGAGATCGCAGGACGTATTATTGGAATACACGGATATGAGCATGGATCGGCTCAAGACAATCATGAAAACCGGATCGCGGACCGGCAAGCCGGCTTTGGCCAGTGTCGCCATCATACCGTGTTGATCCTCAGTGAGGAGTAAGAGCAATGAAAGTTTGTAGCACGGCACTATGGGTAGCCGCAATGGCCCTGGCATTTGTGGTCCCCAGTGAGGCACTCGCCATCATCCGCGTCACCATCCGACCGGTCACGCTTCAAACGGCCGGCCCTTCCGACACCACCGCAACGCTACCAACGGCGCAGACGCAGTTCGTACCCGGCGAAACATTCGTCGTCGAACTCTGGGCACAGACCACGGAAACCAATGGGCTATCATCTGTCACCGTAGACCTTAGCTTCGTCAACACGGTGGTGACGGCACAGACCATCACCCACACCGCCCTATTCAATGCTGCGGGTCTGTCCACCGGAACGATTAACAATCCCGGCGGCTTGGTGGATAACCTGGGTGGCTCGCACGCCGCGGCCTCTCCTCCGTGCAGCGACCAAGTTGGACTGACCAACTGGGCACGGGTAGCCATCGTTGATATGCAAGCTCTAGCCAACGGAACGTCAGTCATACAATCCGCCGACACCGCATCGCTCATCCTCGGAACAGCTATCTGCAACGAGTTCGGCAATGTACTACCGGTCGATATCGACTTCGGTCAGGTGACCGTTACCGTCCAGGAATGTTTCGACAACACCGACTGCGATGACGCCCAATTTTGCAATGGGCCGGAGCAGTGCGTAGGTAATGTTTGCCAAGCCGGTACCGCACCAAACTGCGCAGACGCTATCGGCTGTACCGATGATAGTTGCGACTTTGCCGCCAATGCTGGAACCGGCGCATGCCTGAACGTGCCGAACGATGCCAACTGTGACGACAATCAGTTCTGCAACGGTGCGGAGACCTGTAGCGCAACCCTCGACTGCCAAGCCGGTACCGCACCAAATTGTGCTGACGCCATCGGCTGTACCGACGATAGTTGCGACTTTGCCGCCAACGGCGGAACCGGGGCATGCCTTAACGCACCGAACGACGCTAACTGCGACGATAATCAGTTCTGCAACGGGGCGGAGACCTGTAGCGCTACTCTCGACTGCCAAGCCGGTACCGCACCTAACTGTGCAGACGCTATCGGCTGTACCGATGATAGTTGCGACTTTGCCGCCAATGCCGGAACCGGGGCATGCCTCAATGCACCCAACGATGCCAACTGTGATGATAATCAGTTCTGCAACGGGGCGGAGACCTGTAGCGCTACCCTCGACTGCCAAGCCGGTACCGCACCTAACTGTGCAGACGCTATCGGCTGTACCGACGATAGTTGCGACTTTGCCGCTAACGCCGGAACCGGAGCTTGTCTGAACGCGCCGAACGACGCCAACTGTGACGACAATCAGTTCTGCAACGGAGCGGAGACCTGTAGTGCTACCCTCGACTGTCAAGCTGGCACAGCACCTAACTGTGCTGACGCCATCGGCTGTACCGACGATAGTTGCGACTTTGCCGCTAACGCCGGAACCGGAGCATGCCTCAATGCACCCAACGATGCCAACTGCGACGATAATCAGTTCTGTAACGGAGCGGAGACTTGTAGCGCTCCCCTTGACTGCCAAGCCGGTACCGCACCTAACTGTGCAGACGCTATCGGCTGCACCGACGATAGTTGCGACTTTGCCGCCAATGCCGGAACCGGGGCATGCCTCAATGCACCCAACGATGCCAACTGCGACGATAATCAGTTCTGTAACGGAGCGGAAACCTGTAGCGCTACTCTCGACTGCCAAGCCGGTACCGCACCAAACTGTGCTGACGCCATCTGCTGCACCGATGATAGTTGCGACTTTGCAGCCAATGCCGGAACCGGAGCATGCCTTAACGCACCGAACGACGCTAACTGCGACGATAATTTGTTTTGCAACGGCGCGGAAACCTGTAGTGCCACCCTCGACTGTCAAACAGGTGCGGCGGTTTGTACGGCCTCATGCGAGCACTGTGACGAAGCAGGCGGCACATGCGAGTTGTGTATCCTGGACCTGGATTTCAATGGTGTGATGGGTACCGGCGACTTCGCCCTCTTCGCTGCATGTTTCGATGGTTGCTATCTGGCAACCGACCCTTGCGCCGCATCCAATTTCGATGGTGACGCCGGTATATGCGTGGGCACCGGCGACTTCTCAGGTTTCGTCGGTTGCTTCGGACAGGCCTGTGCCGATTGTGGGAACTGTGCCGGACCACCACCCGCGCGCGCGACGGGCCGGAATTACTCGATTGACTCAGCCGCCGTCATAAACTTAGTCACCGTCCTCGCGCCGACAACCGATGATTCCGTCGCAGTGTTGCCGACATCGAAAACCACATACAGAATCGGTCAACCCTTTTACATAGAAGTCTGGGCAACGCGGCCCATAGCCACCGCTTGGACCGGCGACGGACTCGCGGCGGTGTTTGTTGACCTGAGCTTTGACGCGAATGCGTTGTTGGCGAAACAGGTCATCTCCAGCAATCCGATGTCCACATTTGCGGGCGGCAACATCCATCCGGGATTGGGCTTGGTCTCACAACTGGGAGGATGTTCTAAGCTGGATTCACCCAACCTCGGCGCGGAAGGCCAGTGGGTTCGAGTGGCCACACTGGCCGTTCGGGCTATGGCAACCGGCAACGTCATGCTTGAGGCCGGCCCCAGTGACGCCAACCACGGGGTCGCCATCGTGAACGAACTCGGCAATATCGACCCGATCCTCATCGACTTCGGGAGGGCGACCTTGAACATCGTACCGAAACCCATAGTCGATAAAGTACGGCGCCGGCTAAGGGACGGCGGGAGACTCTAGTGCTGTGTCACAGCTTATTTTTCGGGTTCATCGAGGATGGCATGGGCAAGGCTTTTTTTGCCCGTGGTGGCCACCGGAGCTACACGGGTAAGTCTCGATGTATCCCGACGTATAGTCGGGATACATCGAGACTTACCCATGCCACCCGAATTCTTAGCTGTGACGAAGCACTAGCACAATCTCTATGGTTATATGGCGACACGCAAAAAAAGGAGAATCTGCGTAGTAGCTGATGAACCGAGATGGAGACGACGATATGCCTGTGATGAGATTCATTCACCGAAACACTTGCCTGCTAGTAACCGGAGCAGCGCTTCTTGCCATGGCCGCAGCGTCTACCACCACGGTAGCTGTCCCGGGGGTCCCCGTCGCTTTCATCGAACTGGTTCCCCTCTCCACGGCCAGCCCCGGCGACACGATAACGTCACTGCCCGCACCGTTGGCTCAAGTGGACCCCGGCGCGTCATTTGTCGTGGAGGTTTGGGCGCGGACGGACGATACCCAGGGCCTTTCATCCGTTTCGATGAACATCCAGTTCGACCCAACTATAGCCGTGGTAACCGGAGTGACCCACACCACGCTATTTTCATCATTGCTTAGCGGCACCGTGGACAACGCTAATGGGCTTGTGGTGGGCCTAAGCGGTTCACACTTAAGCTCCTGTGCCGATCAGGTCGGCGTCACACCGACTTGGGCACGTGTGGCTATTCTCGACATGCAGGCCGTCGATTCCGGTGTTCTTGTCGTCAATGCCGTCGACACTGGATTACCCGCGCTTGGAACGGCCATCTGCGGCGTTGGAGATCTGTTGCCCTCACAGGTGGCCTATGGAACGGCTACACTCACAGTCACCGCCCCACCCATACCGACTGTTTCGCAGTGGGGCCTGATGATCTTAACGCTGTTGACGTTAACAACCGGTACCATCGTTTACTCGAAACGCCGCCCGCGCGCTGCGTAGCCGTTCAGCGATTCTTGTACTTCGTCTGATGCCTTGTCACCCCGCACATACATCTTTACTTTTGTGCATCAGGTGATGGCGACTCAGGCGTTAAGCGTTTCTCAAGTTCTACAGCCTTGCTCACCTGCCCTTGTTCCCGATAGAAGTCGCTCGTTAATCGAATGACCCGTTGCGTCCGCGCATGATTAACACCGAAAGCCGTTTGAATAATCCGAATCGCCTCGTTCAACGCGTCGGCAGCCTCGTCATTTCGCTTTAGATCCGCCAAAACTTGGCCGTGATTTGTGAGAAACGCACCGACATACCAATGTCCTGCCGCCAGATGTTTGCGTGCTCGGGAGACAGCTTGGCTGCTCAATTCCAGCGCCGCCGCCAGCTTGCCAAGTCTTCGACGTACGCCGGAAAGTCCGTGGTACGCAGCCAATGTACTGGGGTGGTTCGGTCCATGAATCCGCTCAGTCGCTTCCAACGTGTCCACCCATAACGGCTCGGCTTCGGAGAGTCTATCCATAACCACGAGTTGTTGCGCAAGCGTGTTGCGGGCGCTGAGTGTATCCGGATGATCCCGGCCTAACACACGCTGGCGCGATTGAAGAATAAATCTGTTCAGCGCCAATGCCTTTTCCTGGCGGGTTGTCACCTCATACAACCCTGCCTGTAGCGACATGTAGCTCAACGTACGCGGGTGCTCCTGACCAAATACGTCGCCTGCCTGATGCACAGCATCACCGAGTAGCTGTTCGGCTTCATCGTACTTTCCCATTTGTACATATAGCCAACCAAGACTAGCCGCGGATAAAATGGTACTCGGATGACTGTCTCCGAGCGTGCGCGCCCGGGTGTCGAATGCCTCGCGCAACATAGGCTCGGCTTCGTCGTATCTTGCCTGTCCCCGCAGCAACAAACCTAAATTGTTCAATGCGGTAAGCGTAAGCTCGTCCTCATCGAGATGGTTACGGCGCTGATCATCTAGTACCTCCAACCACAAGCGCTCCGCATCTTCTAGTTCTCCACGTCTATCGTGAATGTCACCAAGAGCGAGTCGTGCTCTCAATGACAATTGCTCCTCACGTGCGATGTCGGCATATTTCAGAATATCGAGGAACATGCGTTCGGCTTCGTCTATACGTCCTTCTTCAATAAGCACAGCCCCAAGTTGATATCGAACTTCAAGCGTCTTAGGGTGTTTCGCGCCTAGAGCGTTGGTTCTTCGTTGGATGGCCTCCCTCAGATGCCGCCCCGCCGCAACGTACGCGCCAAGGCCTAGATAGGCATTACCAATCGTCTCATGAATCGAAGCAGCCACAAGCGGTGTTCCCTCGAACTGGATCTGCATGGACGTGGCTGCCCTATCCAACACTTCTCGTAGTGTGATATCGCGGTTAGGCTCGTACTCTGGATCTGCACTGGCAAGAATCTCATGGTTGAGGAAGTCCGCAATAGCTTGGGCGGTCTGACGTTGCCTTGACTCGCGAATCGCAAAGGTCAACGTCGACACAATACCAGCCATAAGAATAACCAAAACGACAACCGTACTCGTAACCAATACGCGGTTGCGGCGGACGAAACGCGAGACAAGATAGGCTTTGCTTGGGGGACCGGCGTTGACCGGCTCGTGTCTGGTGTAGTGGATGATATCCGCTTCCAATTCGGCTACTGAGGGGTAACGACGGTCGCGGTCTTTTTCGAGGCATTTCATCACAATCCACTCGAGATCGCCGTGGACGTCACGTCGAAGTGTGCGAACGTCAGTACCTCGATTCCGCGCCGCTTCCTCAGCGCGAGCGCCGAGGCCCGTCAGGCGCGTGGTCGGTTTCGGAGGATCATGCTCACGAACGAGACGATGAAGTTCATTGGGGGCCAGTCTTCGAAACGAATCAGATTCCAGCGGCAATGCACCGACCAGCAGCTCATACAACAAGACACCCAGCGAGTAGATATCGGTACGCGTATCAATGTCGGAGGTATTCGGTCCGGCTTGCTCGGGACTCACATATTCCGGTGTGCCTATAATAACACCCATCTCCGTACATAACGTATGCTCAGTCAACCGCTGATTCGTCGCCTTAGCCACCCCAAAGTCGATGACCTTGGGTATGGCACAACCGTCTTCTTCACCCACAAGCACGTTGGAGGGCTTGATGTCCCGGTGGATAACGCCTTTTTGATGCGCATGATGAATGGCCTGGCATACGGAACCAAACAACCTCAGTCGTGAGGCGAGGTCCATACGTTGCTGATCGCAGTATTTGGTGATACACGCGCCTTCCACATACTCCATGACGAAGTACGGCCTACCATCCGAGGAAACGCCCGCATCCAGAACAAGAGCAATGTTTGGATGGTTCATCAACGCGAGCGCCTGTCGCTCCGCGTCAAAACGTGCAAGAACCCCGCGGGTATCCATACCCAGCTTGATGAGCTTGATGGCTACACGCCTTCGAAGTGGTTTCTCCTGCTCGGCAAGATAGACGCTCCCCATGCCTCCCTCACCAAGCTTCTTAATGATTCGATAGGGACCGATCGTATCCGGCTCGTTCAAACATTCGGTAGTATCGTGTGCTAATACTTGGTCAACGGCTTCAGCAATAGCGTCAGGATCAACAACCGCCGTATCCAACTGGGTACGGGCAGTCGGGTGAAACGACAGCAGTGATTCCACTTCTTCCCGAACGTTTGGTACTACCGCAGAAGAATCGAGAAAAGATCGCCTCGATTCAGGTTCGACCTTCAGCACCTGTTCAAACATTAGCTCAACTTGCGCTTGTTGTTCAGGTGTCAGTTCAGCCACCGCACTCAATCTCCCGCATCAACCACGTGCGCGCGTACTCCCAATCTCTCTTCGCCGTCGAAAGGGATACGCCGAGATTCTCTGCAATTTGGCTCATGTCCATGCCGGCAAAAAATCGTTGCTCCACAACTTTGGCCTTACGGGGATCGCGCAGCGCGAGTTTGTTCAAGGCCTCATCCAGCGCTACGAGGTCGATGTCTTTCTCGTTGCTAGCTCCCACCTCATCATCTAAGGGAATCCGAGCCATGCCACCACCGCGTTTCGCAGCCGCGCGTTTTTCTGCATGACTAACGAGAATACGCCGCATAACCATAGCCGCGATAGCCATGAAATGTCCGCGCGACCGATAATCTGCATTTTTCTGGTCCACAAGTTTTAGAAATGCTTCATGAACCAGGGCCGTCGGTTGGAGTGTGTGGCCACGACGCTCTGAATGTAAGCACTTGGCCGCAATGGCTCGCAACTCGCGGTAGAGCAGGGGAATCAGCGCTTCAGAGGCTGCGGCATCGCCGTCCCTCATTCGGTCTAGTAGCCGTGTGATGTCAGTTTTCTCAGCCATTTCTAAGATTATCGAGCATTCGATGAGCCGTCTCGGCTACTTTTTCTGCGTCCATCTATGAGGGCCGAAAAACACAACCTCCAAGCGTGAATTGTAGCATCACGAACAACTGGGTGGGAGACGGATTGTAAAAAGATGAGTAGAATCATGGCAAATCGTAACGAAAATAACCTTAGACATAGCGTCAGAGGCAGCAGATCGGGCAGGCTCATACTTCTAGTTGGCATCGTCGCCATGTTGACTAGTCAGACTTCCGCAGTAGAACGGTTTTGGGTTAACACAACCGGCGGCGACTGGTACGATCAGCAAAACTGGTCAACATCTCTCATTGCCTTGCCGCCTGCCAGTGTGCCTGGCATTGGAGACGTCGCGCGCTTCGAGTTTGGTGGCACAACCTATACCGTTACATTCTCCAACGCAGTTGACTTGCAAAGCCTGAAGATCCCTAGCGACTTCGTTACGTTCGATCTTCAAGGTCGGCAGCTCGACACAACACAAGTCATACACGTTGGCACGCTATTGAATGACATCGGTTCACTTACATTACGTAACGGTACCGTGTCGTCTCCCGTTGTATTCATAGGGTTTGGCCTGGGTGACGGGCGCCTGTCTATCGAAAGCGATGCCGCTCTCACCGTGGATGGTTCACAGAATGGCATTCCGATCACGTTTGCTGTCGGCGGTCAGCCGGTGACTATCAGGGAGGGCTTGGGGCTTGTCGATATACAAGGAACACTTGATATTCTTGGGACCGACGCCGTCGTTGGTGGTGTACTAAACGGTCTGGGCATAGTGACCGTACCGGGCGGAACCTGGACCAACGCAAACTCTCTCATCATCGGACGCGACGGCGGCGAAGGTCACGTCCAAATAAGCGACGGCGGGATAGTAACCGTAAATCAGCAAACATTCGTGGGTGAGTCCGGACGGACCAATGCATTCGTAGATGTTACGGGAACAGGGAACTTAAGCATCACCAGTGGATCACTCACGACGGTAGGTACAGCCACTATCGGCAGTGCGGTAAACAGTTTCGGTGACGTCGATATGGTAGGTGCTAACTCCATTTGGAACATTGGTGGTTTTCTTTTCGTCGCTGAATTCGGCATCGGAAACCTCAACATTCGCAATGGCGCAAACGTACAAGTCCAAAACGACAGTTTCATCAGCGTCGGCACTAACGAAGGACTATTAAATGTCACCGGCGGCGGATCTCTGATCAACGGCGGCAATCTTTATGTAGGTGGATCAAGCTCAGCAGCCGGTGGCTCGGGTCACTTGCTCGTCCAGTCCGACGGTCAGGTCGACGTAGGTGGATTTTTGGTAGTCTGGGATACTGGAACTTTGACGATTAACGGCGGAACCATCACGACCGACAGCTTGCAGATTTTGCCTGGGGCAACACAAAACTTCGCTTCCGGTCATCTCACCATCAATGGTGGCCCATTTACCATACCATCGGATTTTGCATTCGGCGGGAACAATGCGCTTGATCCTCCCGTCATTACACTTCTAAATGGGGCAAAATCATCCGTGACCGACTTTTCGCTTGGTACCATCCCCGCTACCTTTGCCATGCTTGACCTGGATAATTCAACGATCAACGCTTCCGACGACATCAACATCGGTGGAGACGACATCCAGGCACTGGGCGATGCGTTGTTGTCTTCAACGGGTGGTTTTCTAAAGGCCGACGATCTTCTGCATATTTGGAATGATGGCGAACTCAATATGAATGCGGGACGCGTCGCGGCAGGAACCATGCGCCTAACAGGAGGAGACTTGAACATCGCTGGCGTCGATCCTGCCGTGTACGTGGATGCGTCAGGCGATTTCCCCATCGGTCTCCCTGGCATTCACGTTGGTTTCGCCCCAGCCCAAACAGATTTGATTATCGAGGACGGAGCCAATCTGATAGCGTCCACCGTGGATTTCAGTGTTGGCGCGGACACTTCATCGTTGGCTATGGCGACCTTAACTGGATTGGGTTCGACGATGATCACGCGGGGGGGGAGCATCGGAACACTTGGCGATGGAACACTAAACGTTCTTGACCAAGCCAGCGCCACCTTCACCGGTGATCTGACCATTGGCCAAGCAACCAATTCTTTTGGAGGTCTAACCATTGATGGTACCGGTTCTTCAGTGACATGTGAGGGCAACGCAACCGTGGGATACCAGGGCTTTGGCCAGTTGCGTATGACCACCGGTGCCACGTTTCACTGCCTCGGCGACACCATGATCGGAGCGCTTACTGCGCAGGTCAATCCTGCTCCGGGATTCGTCATCTTAGACGGAGGCGATTGGGTAAACGATCAATCAATTTACGTGGGTGGTGATGCAATAGGTGCCCAAGGCGCCGGAAGCGAAATTTTTCTTAAAACCGGAGGCTCGATTGTAAACCAAGGCACCATGCAAGTTTGGTCTGCAAGCAAGCTGAGCCTCGAAGGCGGCGACCTGCGAACGAGCGATCTGTTGATAGAATCTGCCAGCGGATTGGACCTGTTGGCCGGATCAATCACGGTAGATGGCGGGCAGTTTCGATACGCCTCTTTTGGCCTATCTTTCGGCTCCGCTGACTCTACGAATCCGCTTGATATATCATTCGTCAATGGTGCCAACGCGCAGACTTCTTTCCCGTGGTCGATCGGGAATAAAGCGGGCACGTTTGGGACCGTAACCGTCAGCGGAGTGGCCAATGGTTCACGGTCCACATTGATGAATGTAGGTCTAAGCAATTTTGCGGTTGGTAATCGAGGCAACGGAAAATTGAACGTTGCCAATGGTGCCCTTGTGCATATCAGCCATGAACTCAGCATCGGAGATACCCTCAATGCAAAAGGCACGGTTGACGTCCACGGGGTGATCGACGGACAGCGCGCGACCCTATTGGCGACGAGTACTACAGCTGACGTGTACGTCGGCGGATCTCTAGGCGGGTTTAGTACCGGCGGGTTAGGCTCTCTCGACATCATTAATGGTGGTCTCGTTCATGCATCTGGTGATGTCTACTTCGGTTTGAGGCCGACCGGCATTGGTTCACTACGCGTTGTCGGTAACGAGGGTGGTTTCGATGCGACACTTAAAGTAGACGGCAACCTGTACCTGGCGGGCCAGGCAACAGTGCCTGGAGGCAACGCGGATCTATTACTCGGCCAAGGTGGACTCTTGGATGTTGGAGGAACTCTTCGCGTCTGGCCGAATACGATGGTAAACGTCGTCGGTGGTACTATACGGGCCAACCATCTTGATCTGACGGGTAGCAACCTCGGATCAGCTGGCCTCGCCGCAGGACGAGTAGAGGCCAATCAGATTACCGGCGATCTAATAAACAGCGCTGGCACGTTCGCACCCGGTAATTCACCTGCCGACGTAATCCTCAATGGCAACTACATCCAAGGCGTATCTGCTGAGCTGGAAATTGAGCTTGCAGGGGACGATCCAGGTACTGGCTACGATCGACTTCAGGTGACCGGGACCGCGACGCTCGACGGAACGTTACGCGTGAAGGTCGTAGGTGATTACGTCCCTAGTGATGGACATGTTTTCACTGTACTAACTTACGGTGCCCGCATCGGACAGTTCAGCGAAATCATTACGGATGCATTCTTGAATTATGAAGTCGTGTACGGCAACAATCAGTTGCAGTTCCTCGTCCAGGACTTTTCCACTGTTGCCATAACGGGAGACTTAAACAGCGATGGCGCGGTCAACATCGAAGATCACGCTCTTTTTCACGCATGTATGACAGGACCAAATAGCACAACGGGTCTCTCACCAGGGTGTGGTGTCTCTGACATAGATGGTGATCTTGATGCGGACATGGACGATTTCCGAATCATGCAGTTGGAATTCGGCCATGTAGCGACTCCCACGGTCGTCCGCTGGAACTCTGTGGTCGATGGGCTGTGGTCGAATGCAGTCAACTGGCTTGGCGGTTTATTGCCGGGTGTTGGCCAAAGCGCAATCATCAATACTCCGAACACCGATACCACTGTAACGCTTGACGCCGGCGTTTCGATCACCAATCCTATTGAGAACCTTCTCTGCAACGAGCGCCTGCGACTCGACGGCGGCACGCTATCCGTTAGCGGCACCTTTCAAATGAACAACACACTGGAACTAGCCAGCGGAAACATCGTCGATACGACAATCGACCTCGATCCTAGAGTGTCCATTGAAGTTCCCAACGGCGATCGCCCGGTCCTCGACGGTGTAACCATCAACGGAAACATGCAGATGCCCGGCACTAACACGATCGTCGTAAAAAACGGGTTGACGCTCAACGGATTGATCACCATGAATGGGTTTATTACATCAGGGGACGCTATTCGGTTAGATAAACCTAATCGAATGATCGACGGAAACGGACGCATCGAGTTTCTCAGACCTGGTCAAAACACCGTCATTCAACGAAACGCAAGAGGAGGGAATGATCTTGGAGTTTTGACGATCGGACCGGGAATCACCATTCACGGTGCGGGTGGAGTAGTCGGAGCAGCGGGCAATGTCTTTCCGGCGTCCGTCGTCAACGATGGCACGATTGATTCTGATCAAGTAGGCTTTATCGTTGTCAGCGGTAACGGTTCGATAAACAATGGCACCTTCCGGTCATCATTTGGACAAGCAGGATTTCTCCAAATAGTCGGACCATGGACAAACAACGGACTCGTCGATGCGGATGGTGGGGCCTTTCTTGTAAGAGATACTTGGACGAATAACGGTACG
This sequence comes from Planctomycetota bacterium, assembly GCA_024276605.1. GTDB lineage: Bacteria > Planctomycetota > Phycisphaerae > UBA1845 > UBA1845 > JAJRPG01. Next base: position 21,792 of record JAJRWX010000045.1, read on the forward strand.
TTGCGACTCGGTCCAGGCCCGGTATTTGATTCCGAGTCAGACTTCGTGCAATCTTCCTTTGGCACGTTCATTACAGAAATTGGAAGTACAGCGAGCGTTGGATTTGGCCAGATGGCACTCACCGGGACTGCCACACTTGACGGCGTCTTGCGCGTTGAGTTCGACGTAGCGTTTGTTCCGACAGTCGGGAAGTCATTCACGGTTCTATCCTATGGCGATCACATCGGGGAGTTCGCCACCATCGAAACCGTAGGACTCGATCCCGCTTTCCAGATTGTGCCGACGTACAATGCCAACTTTTTGGTTCTGAATATTGAGCAGCCATGAGCCGGTACCATGTGCCCTACCAGGCGAGCATCCGGCCCTACGCCGACAATTCGCGCCTTAAAAGGACGACGGACCTATAATTGCAGCATTTCAGGTCGCAGACGATACATCCGAAGAGTTTGTGTTCTTTGACGATAAGAATATGAGGGATTTCTGATTCGTGCCACACGATCGGGGGTCCGTGACAGAATTGGCGGCAGTTGTTACAGGCTGAAAGCCTGCTCTGGAGTAGCCGGTGGCAAGTCCGCCTCAGGCGGACGCCGCCACCGGATTGCTCCAACACCAAGACGCTCGACCCTGAAAGGGTCGTCTGCGAGGTGTGTGCGACGCGGCGTTTGTGCGACCCCTGCAGGGTCGAATGGAACGCATGTTGGGTTTACCGTGAGCGGCGTCCGCCTGCGGCGGACTTGCCCACGGCTACTATCGGTCAGCCTTTCAGGCTGCAACGAGGGACGGTTCTGAAGCCGCCGGAAGTGTCACGGACCCCACGATCGGTGTGTTAAGACCTCGGACTTGACGAACTTCCTAGCGTTTATCTCTCCAAAAGGGAGGACGAAGCAGCGCGTGTGCAGGATAGTCGGACAAATGCAAGGTGCGACACGGCAAGGTCACTTGCGAAGATGAAGATTAAAAAAGTCCAGCGAGATTCGGGATGTTGCTATCGAGGAATCGGCTATCACTGAAGACCCGTTGGACCATTTGGCGCGCCCGGTATAGCACCGCAGGTTTGCTAGCCCGCCTCGACGAACGAAAGGCAGTTGCTCTCGTCGCTGCGGTCAATGGCGGGCTGGCTATCCTAGCGATCGGCTTCTTCGCCTGGATCACCGACCTTCCTCTTACATTTCCGGCACTGGGACCGACGGCCTTTATCCTGTTTGCTACACCAACGACGGCATCCGCAGCGCCGAGGTCTATCATCCTTGGCCATTTCTCCGGGATGGCAACCGGATGGGTGGTCTGGTATCTCATGAGTACCGTGGTCGGCGGGCCGGTATCCATACAAACCGGCGGCTTAGCCCCAGTCGTCAGCGCGTCGCTGGCCCTTGCTATAACCTGTGGGCTTTTGGTCCGTTTATCCTGCCCCCACCCACCTGCGTGCGCGAGCAGTTTGATCATTGCTCTGGGTGGCGTAACAGATTGGCTTGACGTGCTCCTGATGGCTGTTGCGGTCGTCTGGATGACCACACAGGCCGTGGCTATGAATCGATTCGCAGGTCTACCTGTTCCCACTTGGTCACCCATCGTCAGGACAGACCCGGAGAACACATGACAGTCGCGATGCAAAGTAGCTCGGTTAAACACAAGGTTACGTAACCCAGGTTCTTCTTTTTGGACCTGGGGGAGTCGATGATGGTGGTTGATGGTTCACTTTTTTTCGTGATGTGATCCGTTCGCAATCATCGACTCCCCCACCTCGGAACGAGATGGGCCACCAAACCATCCAACGGCATGGTGTACAGCCGTAGTCGTCTCGACGATATCGACATAGTAGATTGTCATCGACAAGATTGACTAAACATGAAATCAAAGTTTGAATAATTAGTGAGATGTGGGAAAAGGAAAAAAAACCATGCGTCAAGGCAAGCCTTTGGCCGTATTGATCTGCTTATTTTTCGCGTTGCTGCTGATACCACCTGGAGCGGCTCGCGGACAAGAGAAATCCAACGCTAACAACTCCGCTACCACACCTTCCAATACATCCCAAAGTGATCAGGCTGCTAAACCCACTACCAGCGCATCGCCCGAACCAACAACGCGCGATCTCTGGACTGCTAAGTGGTTTAGCGGCAACTGGGGTGGCGTGCGCACCGAACTTAAAGATAGCGGTGTAAACGTAAAGCTAGTCTATAACCAGCAGATCATGACTAACATGCATGGCGGGAAGGAAACCAAGAACGGACACGATTTCGCGGGAAGTTATGAACTGAACATCGAGCTGGACTTCGAGAAGATGAGCTTAGTCCCGAAGGGGAGCTTGTTCATTCGAGCTGCCAAAGGAACCTGGGGGGGAGAAATCAGCGACTTTGACAAGGAGAAGATTGGCAGCCTGTTCAAAACCAATGCGGATGCCAGCACGGAAGAACCAATCTACGTTGACAAATGGTGGTATCGTCAACGGTTTCTCGACGACCGGATCGAGATTCGGCTCGGGCGCCTCGCAAGCAAGAAGGATATCATCGACGTTAACAAAGTAGCCGGTAGCGAAGACCGGATGTTTTTGAACGCAGCGTTAGTCGCCAACCCTACGATTCCCCACAAGCAGGGTCTGGGCGCGTATATAAACGTCTGGCCAACCGATTGGCTCTATGCCCGCGCAGCGATCATAGACCCCATGGCACGCAAAGGGCGAACCGCATTCGATACCGCCTTTCATGGTGAGGACCGCGTTCGGGCATATTGGGAGATCGGACTTACGCCTAAGTTCAACTCCCAAAACGGTAAACTCCTAGGACATTACCGGTTCGGATCCTGGTATTATCCCGATCCAAAGGACGTATTCCGAAACAGCCTCAACGGTCGTCTCACCCCGCGATCCCGCTCCGGCGATGTGGGTTTCTATTTCGGTTGCGACCAGTTGGTCTGGAAAGAGAACGACAAGATAAAAGACAAACAAGGATTATCCGTCTTCGCTCGCTATGGCTACGCACGTGGTGATGTCAACAAAATCGAACACTTTTGGTCAGTCGGCGGTCAATATGTCGGACCGATTCCGAATCACGACAAGGATGTGTTGGGGCTTGGCGTGGCCCAAGGCATCCTGTCGGGGCAATACCGCGATGAAGTTCACGCAAAAGCCAACCGCGAAACGGTTTACGAGCTTTACTACGCCTATCATTTAACGCAATGGTGTATCATTACACCTGACATTCAGTTTATAACCAATCCGGGAGGAGATAAGGACGATCGCGACGTCTTTGTGGCTGGTTTGAGAATGCGATTTTTGTTCTAACGATTGACCTCTTAGGCCCCACCCAACGATGTAGACTGATAATCCGCTGCTTCAATAATCTTTTTATCGCGCCAATTACCTCCGCATGAACATATCACCCTACGGAGGTGGCGCTTCATATTCCGGTCATACCAACGTCTTACCAATTGAGCTACCGGACCTGTTTGGCATAGACCTCAACCATATCGTACACCTCCTATAGGCTCATTGTCGTCAACGACAATCGCCATGTGGGGGGAAACAGGCTTTGTTACGAATCTGTATGGTCTTCTTTCTAGTCTGCTTGGCCGGATGCCATACTTCGGCATCACGCACCTGGAAACTAACGTCGATCACGGGCGATGTTGAGGCTTTAGCAGGTGCCAGAGCCGCTCCGGCTGTTGAGGCCCGATATGGGGGCGTGGTGCGTAACGCGAATGCCGAGCGACGGATAGCTCACGTAGGCCAACGACTCACGCAGGCACTTCCGGAGCTACACGGCGATTATCAATATCGCCTGTTGGACTCCGATCAACGGAATGCAGTGTCGCTGCCCGGTGGACGTATCTACATCACGCGCGCATTATACGCACGACTTGATAGTGACGAACTTATCGCTGCAACACTCGCCCACGAAATGGCCCATATACTGGCCAAAGATCACTTCAAACCACGCCCTCACAATCCTGATCACGCACTCCGCAAGGAGTTATCAACTGACAAGCTCGCGGCGGTCATACTCAACGCAGCAAGTCTGCGCCGATCGGCATTGCTCGATCTAATCGTGCTCATCGAGGATACCCTGCCGGATGACTGGGGACAGGCCCGCACGGCCAATCTCGCTCACACCGCACGTGATTCCGATAACCACACCATTCAAGTAGCAGCCAGGTAACAGCGCCTCGCCATACCCTCCATCGTTGACTTCCCCACAGCACAGTCCTAGGCTAAGGTAGCAGAGGGCATATTGTTCCTTCGGGTTCATGGTGACTTGAGGGCTTCATTCCCTACAGCCGAAAGTGGAAGCAACTATCCGAGGACGCTACGAAATGATGAACAAACTTGCGTTGCGAATCGCACTAACTATTGCGCTGAGTGTTTCCGCTGTCACCCTCACGGCATGTCAGACCACGCACAAAGCTGAGCCGGAGATGCTGACCGGCCAGAATCAGGTTACACACGAGCGACACAACACCGGTTTCGATAGCCATACTGCTGATTAACAACCCATTGCCAATCCGAGCGGTAAGCGCCAGCGACCCGTGTCTTCGTATTCCCATCTACGTTGAAATGAATCGAGCCGCGTAGGGCCGGTCGTTCTTTCGTAGGGGTGCCCCATCCTTTGCCTACTGGCAAAGGGTGGGGGAAGGATGTTCCATGACATAATGGTGACACTTGCAATACCTTTCGACGCGATATCCGTCCCCCACCCTTCAGGAGTACCCGAAGAATGGGGCACCCAACCATGCCACACGCCGCATATCATCGACTCCCCCAGGTCCAAAAAGAAGGACCTTGGCCACCCAGTCGTTGACGTAAGTGAACTTGTTGACGTACGCCAGTCCGCAGGCTGGCGCCGTGCGGCTCTGATTCGATTATCCTGGTGGTTGCGTATGCCGATGGCTTCAGGCAGGTCAACCTTTCGCCAATGCCAATCGGCATTGGCGAAACAACGACCTGCCCTATCACAGTCGCTACGCGGAAATGGTACCCATCCGTCGTATCCCTACATACGTCCGACATCGGAAAAACCTCGTACTAGACCTGAATCCACGTTTTCGCAAGAAATATCAATTTAATCGGTAAAAAGATTGATCCATCAAACTATGTTTGACACGTCGAACTTTATCGGTACAATCCCGGCGTAATGAGACTTAGTCTCAAATACGAATGGCCTTGGATTGTCTCCAACAAAACCGAAACGAGGTGATGTATGCACCGGAAAGAACAGCTTTCTCCAACCCACGAGATGTACCTCAAAGTACTTTATCGTCTTGGTCAGCAGAACGACGTCGCCCGTGTGAGAGATATGGCTAAGGGCTTAGGCGTCAATCCCGGGACGGTATCGGCCGTCCTTAAAAAACTAGAACAAGCGGCCTTGGTACATCACGATCGATATGGCATTGTCGCGTTGACCTCTTCTGGAACCGCTGTTGCAGAATGCGTGATTCGTCGCTTCGAAACGATCAAAGCGTTGCTTACCGAAGTGCTCGGTATGGATGTGGAGACCGCTGAAGTTGATGCCTGCATGATGGAACATGCGGTGAGTCCGGAAACCGTCAACCGCATGGAACGGTTGGTTGGACTTGTACAGGTCGGACAAGTTGATCTCACTGCGTTAATTACCTCTCCCATACGAATGAAAGGTAACCGTTGTAGTACATGCGAAATGGATAATGTGTGTCAAGCAGAAACCGAGATCAAATCGGAAGTGCCTCCTAAGCGCACGACCTTATCGAAAAGTCAACGTAACTAACATCCATTGATTAATGCGCAGAGCTGAGCTTATGCGCTTCGGCCTGACTAACACCGTCGGCGCGATGGTCGTCATGGCGAAAACCTTAGCAAGGAGTAAATAATGAAAAAGAAGCTTTCACTTTATGCCGTCCTTTGTTGTGCGGTGGCGATCACTTCTATGTCAGTAGGCTATGTCAGTAATTCATCCGCGCAAGCCGCATCGATGGATGCCGAACTTCCATCACCACAAAAACTAGGGGTGTTACTCGTAAGTCACGGCTCGCGTTCGCTTCGCTGGCGAAGCATGTTGCTAGGCGTTGAGGCTAGCGTGAACAAAGACATATTAGCTTTGGATCAAGTGGAACGGATCACCAGTGCCTTTATGGAGTACACTGAGCCTTCTATCGCCACCAGGTTGGAGGAATTTGACCGTGATGGCTTTACGGATGTGATCATCGTGCCATTGCTGTTGACCGTTAGCTCTCACTCGTTCGATGACATTCCGACGATCTGCGGACAACAACACAACTTGGTGGCCTTGGAACGATTACACGCCGAAGGTATTCGCGTTTATAAACCGCAGGCCAACATTCATACCACCGAACTTCTCGATTTTGCGGACATCCTGGGCAACAACGTACTACGGCGCGTGAAGGCCTTGAGTGAAGGCGCTATCGACGAAGGTGTGTTGCTAGTCGGGTACGGCAGCGCCGACTACGAGGAAGCGTGGTCGAAACTTTTGAATGATCGCATAGGCTCGCTGTTGAAACATAAGTTAAAAATCGCCGAAACTCAGCACAGTTGGTGTGGTCACATCGTAAGTTATGACCCGAAGGTGACGCAACACGCCATCGAGGACATCCTCACTCGACGCAAGCGTGCTTTAGTAGTACCTGTGCTGGTTGCGATAGATGAAATGTTTCAGGAACGCATTATTCAAGGCGGCATTGACAAGGTAGCTGACAAAGATCGTGTACGCTACTTACCAGACTCCATTTTGCCAGATGCAGGGGTGAGTCAATGGGTGGTGGATGCCACAACACGCGCGCATCGTAATATTTTGAGACAAATAGTTCGATGAGTTGGCGTGGATGGGCACGAGTCCTGCACCGCGACCTGGGCTATTTTTTCGCCGGCGTGGTGATTATCTTCTCCGTGTCCGGTCTCGCGGTTAATCATGCCGCGGACTGGGATCCTAACTTTCAGGTGGATCATTTAGCGATCAAGCTTAACTTACCCACCGACAAGGTGGCTGTCACTGAGGCAAAGGTACGCGAGGCCCTCACAACGGTAGCCCAATGCGGGGAATTTCGTGCCATTGATTTCCCTACGCCATACCAGATTAAGATCTTTCTCAGCGACGGCTCCATGCTGATTTCTCTGAGAGATGGTACAGGCATCTACGAGACCGTGCGGCGGCGACCGTTTATTTATGCCGCCAATCGCTTGCACCTGAACCCCAAGGGTTGGTGGTTGGCTTTTTCTGACATTTTTGCCGTAGCTCTATTGGTGATTGCCATCACCGGCTTGGTTCTGATACGTGGCCGCAAAGGTTTCTTGGGCCGAGGTAAGTGGCTCGTGGGAGCTGGCGTACTGGTACCTCTATTGGCCCTGTTGCTATACGATTAGAACAATCACCCGGTGATTCGGACCGCACACACGATGTGAAACCTCTATGTCATTGCGGCGGGCGTTGCGTGTTAAAGACACGGGTCGCTCGCGCTCGCCGCTCAGATTAGACTAGTGCTTTGTCACGCCTTAATTTTGGGATATACGGACTTCAGTTTGCACCGTGCGTCTTCGATTTTCATTTGCCAATCAACGCCTCGTTGCGTTGCATTAACATCAGTTGACCAGGCAGCCGTTTCTTCACGACGCGTTTGGACGTCACCGATTCGCCGCCCGGCTACGCACTGACGCGTGAC
>JAJRWX010000046.1 GCA_024276605.1 Planctomycetota bacterium
AGGTCTGGCCAGGATATAGCCCCAAAGACATCCGCCAAGAAAAAACTTGAGGAAAAGAAGCTATGAGGTATAAGAAGGAAACAACCACTGGCCGGTTTTAACCCGCCCATCAGTGGCTGGTTTTAACCTGCCCGGTGACAGTAATGAAGCATCTTCTCTTAATTTGCGATTCAACGTGACAATGTTTCCTGTATTCAGTTTCTGTTTATTCGTGGACTTTGTAAACAGGTACTCATCGTGCCGGCGGTACTCGTCAGACGACATATAAGCTTTAATAGCTTTAGCAGTTTCACTCCAGACAATAGCTACTCGTATGACTCCATCTTTCTCACGATAGCTATCTAGTACCATCTTTTTCAAATCAATATCCTCATGCCTCATATCCGTCACTTCTTTTGCGTGAAGAGCAAAATTAGCTGCGGATAAGTAGATAGCTTGAGCCAGTAGTGAATGTTTGTGCGCTTGAGCCAACATGAGCCGAAACGTCTAAGGAGCCATAGGTTTGGCGTTTGAGCGGTTAGCTTTGTTTTTCTTATCAAGACTCCAATTTTGACAATTCAAGCGAATCTCAAGTTTTAAGTTGTTTATCTTAGTTCTGTGTTCAGGGTAAATAGCATATGCGTGGGATAGTATACCTTGGACAATCTTGTAGTGATTTTTTTGAGTACGTAACGCATATCTTCCTTCAATCACTTTTTTATACGCTTGAAGCTTGACGTTCTCCACGTCTTCCAAGTTGTCCACAACAACAGTATTCATAAACAACTTCCACGTACCCTTAGCGTCTGTAGGCTGTTTTGTTGTACCAAACGTCTTATCTGACAAGTACCTATCAATAATCTCTTGTAAGCCAAGTGGAGCCGTTACAGGTGGCAATGAGTGGATATGTTGTAACTCAGGTATACCTACAAGTTCCGCAAACTCTTTTCTTGTAACTGGATTACCAAGTTGCTCACGTACAAACTCAGCTAAGCTATCCCTACCAATTTGAATAGCGTTAATGCCACCATTAGCGTCAAAGGTGGCCACAACAGGCAACGGCTCACCAAACTCATCATATACAGGTTTAGTGACTCGTATGTTTATAACGTCAGTCGGAGTTTGTCCCTGAATCCAACATTCATGTTCGTAGATAGCTCGACGCAAGTAAGCCAGTCCTACCCTTCCAGTTTTGAGATAAAAATGTCGAGTACGTTTATCCTCAGCTATCCTGTAGTACCGTCCACTTGCTTTGTGGATTCGTAACCCTTCAACAGGTACTCCAGTATCCGGGTGAAGGACAAAAGCTACAGGTTGTCTTCCACCTGTACGTTTTTTTGAATGCTTGAATTTTTGCGTTTTTGTCATATCTGGCTCCCTTCAAACAGATATGTTAGGTCATACATAACCTAAATGCAAGCTAAAAGAGCGTAAAATGCTATATATATAGTATATTGATAAATGAGCAACGTAGGCTTTCAGCCTGTAAGCCCCAGCCGCCGATTCTGTCATGGACCCGTACCGGAACTTAATCGCCACGAATTCCAGCGGTCGGCCTTTTTATCTATCTAGCTGCCGAGTAATTGATTTTTTCAGGGACGACTACTTAGGGCACAAACTCGAAAGCCCCTACGTCGTACTCAGCCGATTGGCTTCCATCGCCATCAACCGGTCTTAGAACCCCCAGCATATCCTCAAATACCGTCGGCAACGCCGCACCAGCATCGATGGCTGGCGACCCGCTTTGCAGGCGGAAGTCCAACGAGGATGGGCTGACGAAAAGTGGGTTGTCGAACGAGAAGTTGTTACCGGTGATGGTTCCAACGACCGTACCAACGGCTGCCGCTGATCCATTAGGTGCTGACACAAGCATATTGAAAATCTCATGTCCCGACCCCTCTGTGATAGTGCATCCAACCAAATTTCCGCCCCCATCGCTACGGTAAGCAGTATTGTTGTAGACATGAATTCGCTGTGGTGTGGGTTCAATACCCCAGCGGAAAACAGACACAAGCTTGAAGTTCCCAGCGCCCGTGGCGTCAGCGACATTGTTACGAATTGTCACGTCTCTCGCGCTGATGTGGAATCCCGTGCGGGTGCGCGGAGTCGGTTCGATGACGTTCCGCTCGATAAGCACATCCAGAACTGGTTCATTATTAATGGGATCCTGCGGACCTACTGAAACGGTCCATTGGTCGCCTCGGAAACGATTGTTAGATATGACGATATATTGCGAAGGCTGTGTGCCAGCATTCGGTGATCTGTGAAGCTTCAGTGACAGTCTGCCCGTCTTAGCAGGATCGAGCAAAAGATTGTGGCTAATAACGCATCGCTGGGTACTCCAAACGCGCAGGATGTGCTCACCGCTCCGAACGACGCCCACGCAACGATTTCCGAGAATTGCTAGACGCGTCGCACCGAAGAAAATGTTGTTTCCCTTCCCATTGGTCGTTCCGTTTCGGCTTATGTCGCAATCGACGAAGAAGTCATGGTCGTGCGTGATCGGTCTTGGCCAGGTTGTGTTTTCGATCCCGCTCCCGAAACTGTGGATGTTCAGTCGCAGGCATAGAAGCCACTTAATTGGGGCGGCTGTATTGCCAACACCATACGAGATATTCGAACCTTGAATTCCAGCCAATTCCAAATCCATGATACGCCAATCGGCGCCATTGATTCTGAAGCCGCTCTGGTTGGATACCATCCGAATGATCGGTTTTGGATTTGCTGTATTGCCATAGGCACCGATAATACCAGGCCCATTAACATTGATCGCTCCACCCGTACTGTCAAAAGTATCTCCCCGCAAGAAGAGGATGCGCACATTCGTGCGCAACATCGACATCGCCTTACCGAACGTTTTGAAAGGTGCGGATGTGGTTAGGCCGCTGTTGCTGTCGGAGCCCGCGTTGTTGGCTACATAATAGGTCGTCCCAGACCATTCGTTGACCGTGATAACTTGCTGCATTTGACTGACGCCGCCTGCTGCGTCAGTGACGGTAAGCGTTACTGTGTAATCTCTAGATGAAACACCGCTAGGCAGTTCAAAAACGTGGCCTGCCACTGGACCTTTTGCAAGGTTGGCGTCTACGCCTGGACGTTGCGTAAATCCGGCGCCGGGATCACCAAATTCCCATGCGTAATCCAGGTCATGAAAAGGTCGTGTCGTTGTTGAGCTTGTCGTTCCTACGGCGTCGAAGAACACAGCCAACGGAGAGACGCCCGTTGTACGGCTTGGTACCATGGTAATGTTTGGCCCTGAACCGCTAGCCCCAACCGTCATCATGACTGTGACTATGCTCGCCGTTCCCGCACTGGGTGTCACGGTAATCTGTCCCTGGTAGGCACCATCTGCCAACCCCGTTCGATCGACAACGGCCGAGATCGTGTCACGCTCCCCTGTACTATCACCACTGCTCGGCGAAACTGTCAGCCAGCTTGCATCGTCGCTGAGCGTGTAAGAAAGTGTACCGCCGCCGGAATTCCAAACGTCAAACTGACGGTTCGAGCCGGTTAAGCTAAAATTCAAGCTTGTCGAGCTCAGTGACAACGTCGGTGGTTCGCAACCGTCCGGAATACCATTGCCGTTACTATCTATGGTGTCATCAAAGCCGGGGCATACATCGAGACAGTCAACCACGCCGTCGTTATCGCTGTCTATATCAGCAACGCCGGGACATTGATCGACACAATCCGCGACGCCGTCCCCATCCGAGTCCGTGTCGGGCACGCCACACCCACACATGCCGGGAGTTGTTTTATTGGCATCAGAAGGACATGAATCGTTGCAGTTCTCCACACCATCCCCATCTGAATCAACCCCGTCACAGGCTTGCGTGATGATCAATTCAGGCGCATTAGTTCCCTCACGTGTGGTCAAAGCCATATAGTCCGAGCCGCGATGCGTAAAGTTGAGTGTAAGTGTATTGTTGCCTTGTTGTTCAGCTTGAACTTGTGAGCTGATATCGATTGAGACCCATCCGATATTGATTGAAGAGAATGTCGTGATGAGCTGATTGGTGGCCGGTGCATTGTTCCACGTAATCGTGGATTCGCTCCATCCATCATCAACGTCAGCCCCGGTCCAAACTTCAACCGGCGATGTACCTGTATTTTCCACGTAAAGGCGAAGTTGCGCGTCAGTTGCTACACCTGTGATGGCGGATAAGTCAAAGCGCACATATCCTTCGATATTCCAATCTCCGCCGTTTCCTACCACTCCCATAAATGCGTCGTTGCCGTAATTTGTATTGGCAAACGTGCCGCTACGGATCTGAGCATCAACCACAGGATTAAGCGTGGTAGAGTTAGACGCATTCGTGCATGTGTCCGCAACACCGTCGTTGTTCGAGTCAATATCAGGCAGACCGCAACCACATAATCCGGGGCTGGTCTTCGCAGGGTCACTGGGACAATTGTCGTTGCAATCTGCGGTTCCGTCCGCATCGGTGTCAGTGTCTGCCACGCCACATCCACAGTCACCAGGCTGAGTTTTCAACACATCATTTGGACAGGCGTCGTTGCAGTCCGGTGTACCATCACTGTCGCTGTCCGTATCCGCAATACCACATCCACAAACGCCGGGGTCGGTTTTATTAGGATCGTTTGGACAATTGTCTACCGGTGTGTTGGGATCGGTGTCAGGTGTCTGACTCAGTACAGTCACGACCACATTGTCAAATGCGGAAAGTCCTCCATCTTGGACAAACAAAGCAAACTCCAAGGTCGTAGAAGCGCCACTGATATTTGGTGCTGTAAAGCTTGCCACGGCGCTACCCGGGGTGTTGAGCGTGACTGCAGGGCCTAGTAATTGCGTCCACTGGTAAGAAGCTTGACTGCTTGCATTGCTCCCGCTCCCATCCAGCGTCACTAAAGAATCAGCCGTTACGGTCATATCAGATCCTGCGTCAGCGATATATTTGACGGGCGATCCGCCGGCAGATGCTAATACCGTGATGGAAACAGTATCCTGTACGGTGCTCAAACCGTCACTGACGGTGAGTACAAATTGCAACGTTGTATCTGTATCAATCAAGGGAGCAGTAAAGCTCGCCACTGCCCCATTCACGTTGTTAAGTTGAATGGCAACAGCCGCCCCTGTTTGGGACCAAACATAAGTGATGGCATCATTATCCGGGTCGCCGCTATTTGACCCATCCAATAGCACTACTTCACCACCATTAACAACCTGATTAGGCCCAGCCAGCGCTGTAGGAGGTGATCCTATTGCAGGTATGTCAACCTCAAGGCTCAGTGTAAACACTGGTGAATCATTAATGTCGTAAGCCGTTACGACGACCAAGTACAATCCGGGGTCACTAAATTGCCTACTATGCGTCGTACCGGTGAAGAGTTCGCCGGTGCCGAAATCCCATTCGAAGCGTAAGTTGTTTGAAACCTGCGTGCGCTTCGAGACTACCTCAAAAAGCCTAAGGCCTGGTTGAGTGGCGTCTTCTGTGGATACGATGAAATAATCATCAGCAGATTCAGTACTCGCAGTTGAAAGAAGTGTGTCACCGTTGGTAATGCTGGTGTCATCAGCAATAATCGTGCTTCCCAAGGTGCCGTTGTCCGTGGTGTTACCATCGGCCACGGAATTACATCCGCTCAACGCCATGGAAGCAGCGACAACTGTCAAGACCGCTACCGATAGTGTGTATTGCCCAAGATAACGTATAGAATATATACGATTCATGACTGCTTCCCCCTAAATGCAGACTTGCTAAACAATTGGATATACGCCTTCTACATGGCGTGTCAAGCAAGTTTATTCTCATGGCAGGAGACCACGAATCCCCAATCCACCATAGTCAAAGTTAAAATAGGATGACTGCGCAGGCAGGTGAAAAATTGCGACTTTTAATCACAATTCGTTGTCCGATAGTCCCCGCAGCTTTTATCGTCAAATGAGGATGCCCGCATGGAGTGATAATAATCATGTTGATAACGCAGTTATCATTTACTCGCTTGCAAAAGCGTCTGGATTGCACCAGGGTTTATGGTATGTCTCACGAATGGGACAGGGGCAGTCGATATCCTCGATACGTACAGCTAGGAACGAGTCTGTCGATAATAAGGGCGATGTATTGTTGTAGAGAGCATAGTCGGTGAGTAAAATCGCTTCCGCAAAATGTTTTTCTCATGGGTATGACGGATAACGGTTATGGGGCGATTATTGTCATCCTCTTCCACGCAGATGGGAATATCTTTCGAAGACTATTCCCCATGTACGCAATCCACAATTTCCGACATGTTAAACGTAGATTTGCGTCCTATCGATAGCTTTGTAGGGCAGTGGTGGGTATTACACACGAGATCCAGAGCCGAAAAAACCATTGCTACGGATTTAAGACGTAACCACGTCCAGCATTACCTTCCGTTGGTGAGGTGCAAGCGTGTTTACGGTGTGCGTATCCGAGAGGTTTCCATCCCTCTTTTCCCCGGCTATGTTTTCCTTTGCGGTGATGATAGTGATCGAATCGCCGCACTGAAGACTAATCGTGTGGCCAACATTCTTGAGGTGCCGGATCAGGATAGATTTCGAACAGACCTAATACAGGTTCAACAAGTCGTTGAAAGTGATGAGCCGGTGGATTTATGTCCTCGGCTGGTGGAGGGGGCTCGCTGTCGCGTTCTTCGAGGAAGTCTCGCTGGAATCGAAGGCCAAGTTCTTAAACGCAAAGGCCCCTGGCGCGTCTATGTCTCGGTCCAGTTTCTAGGGCAATCCGTGGAACTGGAAATCGACCCTACCATGCTGGAAGTTCTTGATTGAGATGGCTCCACTATTGTAACTTAGCGATCTAACCATCCGTTACCAAAAACCCAAAACCGCCTTGTGGGCAAATAAACGAACACAATTTGGATGAGAGCTGGGCGTAATCGAAACGCCAATAGATGTTGGCTGGGATTATGACACTTAGCCCATCTGTGGTATCAGTTCTGTCTAAATGTCGTATCTTATAAACCTGAAAACTCTGTTATGGCGATCTGCTCTTGGCCTTGTGGCAGCTATGATATACCGGATACGAGCCAGGAGTTCGTGTCATCTGAGCGGATTTTCTAGATCATTTTCCATCATAATGACGAAACATTGGGTAATTGCGGATGTCTAGCGATGGTGTTGATCACTATCGGCGGACTTGTGTTGAGTGATCTGGGAGCAGGAAGATGATTGATTTGTTGATGGCTAGACAACTACAAGATTGCATCCGTCGCGTGTGGCACGCGGTGTTAATGACTTCTCTGATTCTGTGGTGTTTCGGTTGTTCGACTAAGGATCACAGGATTTCCGTTTCCCAACTGTTGGAATTGGAAGCCTCAGAGCTACAGAAGTTGGCATCCGAAAAAGAACAGTCAGCTACTACGGATGTTGTCAAAATCAATCGACAACTTGGTCCTTATCGCGCTGGGCCTAATGATGTACTTACCATTACATTAACACGGGCCGATCAACCCGCATTATTTCCGCCTACACCGTTTCGCGTGGACAAAAAAGGTGAAATAGAATTACCTGTTGTCGGGTCTGTTAGCATTGAAGGTTTGGAACTGGATGAGATCGAAGACAAAATACGCGCAGCCTACGTGCCGGGTGTGCTTACTGATGCAGTAGTCCATACAGATGTCCTCACTCCAGAAACAACGAACGTGCTAGTCATCGGGGCGGTCAGTACACCTGGGCTGATTGCTTTGCAGCGTCATGAACGCAACCTATTATATGCGATTGTTGGAGCCGGCGGTGTATCTGATATTGCTTCCGGAGAAGCTACTCTTCAGCGCATTCGTCAGCCGGGTCAGTTGCAGACATTTAATCTTCGTGATCCAATAGAATTACAACAGGCCGTAGCTCTACAGCCGTTGGAACAAGGCGATATCATTCAGGTTCGAGCAGCCACACCCAACACGATCTACGTCGGCGGTCTTGTTGCTGGGCCATCTCCACAAGCGTATCCTACAGGCGTGAGGGTATCCGTATTGCAAGCGCTAGCCGGGGCGGGCGGTCTGCGTACCGACATTTATCCTAAAGAAGGCACGCTAGTGAGACGTCTTCCTAGTGGTCGAGAAGTGCATGTTCGGCTCGACTTGGACCGTATAGCATTAGGACAAGACAAAAATCTCGAACTCATACCCGGGGATATTCTTTGGGTACCGTTTACGTGGGAGACACGATTGCAGGAGTTTATCAACCGGAATTTCTTCATGCGGGCTGGTGTGTCAGTTAATTACAGCGTACGAGGCACTGAATTTCTTAATCGTTCAGGTAGATCGGGCGCTGGAGGTCTGCAAGACTCGTTTGATCCATTCGGGTTCTTGGGTAGAAATTCGGCATTGCAGAGCCTAACTCCATAGCTCCACACAGAGCGCGTCTTCGTTCGCGTATCTAACATGTGCATAGTTCGATGTTAGCTGAGGTGCACTGGCCTGACAGGATAATAGTGGGCAGCCTACTTTTTTGTCTTACACGGCTTGTCGAGAATGGCTAAGTAAACTTGGCGGTGGTCGTCATAAAAAAACACGTCCTGGCAGTGGTTGTCGCGTTGTTATGATATGGTAGTGAACAAACGGAATAACAATTTGTGCGACGAGGTATGAGTAGATTCTACCCTCACCTTTGATTGTATCAATTTAATAGTTGGCTGTCCCCGGTATACCCTGGCAGGTTTTCGAGTGTCCGGTGACCACCTTCGCCAGCAGAGTGTGGCTGAGGAGCAGTAGATATGCTGATGATCCGATCTGTAACAAATGTTTCTTGGCCGGTAGTTTTGACGTTGGCTTTGGCCCCGGTCATTGGTGGTTGTATCGGAGGAGGGAGCGACAATGGCCTCGGGAGCGACGACCTCCGTGGGGCGTCGCGGACGGATGCGGCGAGCCTGCTCTACTCGGCCACCAGCCCAAGTGGGCCGAAGGCAAGCGCCCAGAACGCGGCCTTCTCCCCCAACGGGGACCAGATCGTCTTTACTGTGTTCCGCAACGGTTACAACAAGGGACCGGCTGAACTCTGGATTATCAACCTCGACGGCACCGACGCTCACCGGATTACGCCCAGCGAGGACCAGGACAGCGTCAACGTCCCCGGCGCCGCCTGGAACGCGGTCCGCGACGAGATTGTGTTCGCCTCGGATCGAGAGGAATCCGACGACATCTGGACGATTCGCCCCGACGGTTCCGGACTGCGCCGGGTCACCACGCACTCCGAACCTCCCTATTGGATCGAACCTGTTTGGTCACCGGACGGCGCGTGGATTGTGTTCGAATCCGATACCGAGGCTGCCACCGAACTCGCCCAGCGCGGCACGATCTACAAAGTGCGTTCTGACGGCTCGGATCTGACCCAGCTCACTAAACAGGCTGGCCAGGACTTCGACGATCGCTTGCCCAACTGGTCCCCCGACGGCGATCACATTCTATTTCAACGCCGTATACCTTCCGATGGTGAGGGCGACACGTGGGATATTTATGTCGTTGATGCCGGCGGAGACGACACCATCAACGTGAGTGGCGCTGCCGAGTACTTCAACACGGACAACTCCTGGTCAACGGACGGACGCTGGATTGCAAGTTCGTCGGAGTACCCCGTCGAGGGCGACCGACTGCCGATACCCAACATCATCGGTTTCTTCTTCCCGGATGAGGAGGCGCCTGGTGAGCCAAACGCGCCCGTGCGAATTACTTCGAGTGACAACCGCGAGGATGGCGCCCCTTCGGTTTCGCCGGATGGCTGCTGGGTCGCCTTCGAGAGTCACCAAACCGAAGACGAGCAATCCCCTAGCAATCTCTGGCTCATCGCGACACCCGCGGCACTGCAACCCGATAACCACAACTGCGCGAGTCCGTGATGCCCAACACTGTCGGAACAGCCCGCGAGCCCATTGATCAGTGCCGCGCGAATAGCCGATGACCTTCTGTTTCTCACTGTGCAGCCTTGGTCCACGCCGCAACGGTCGCAGACAGCTTTCGAGGTAGCCCCGCTGAGGCATTACGTGTGCCACATACATAACCGGACGGTTACGAAGAGCCCAATTGATTCAGACCGTTACTTGGTTGGATAACAGGTATGGGATGGACAGCGGTTTCCTTGAGTCACAATTCCAACGATAGGGAATGACGCAGCCCCCGGGCTCGCTTCTAATTAGCGAGACCGAGGGCAACGCTTTTTAGCTTGGCGGTTCGCCGCCAACTACTCGACGGTATAGTCTTCCCTTCGAATTCCATCCGCCCCGTCTGTAACTTCGACGGCATTGGGATTCATTCCACCCCGGCCCGGCTCGCCCAGATCGAATATGTTGCCCCGACCGCTCCAATTGCTTTGGGCATCCTTGACGATTCCGATCGTCGGACCACCGCCACCACTACCACTTGCCGCACCGTTGCCACCCGTCCCGCCGGCACCTCCGTCGCCACCTTTTCCCTGTGCTCCGCTCCTCTCACCGCCACTGCCACCTTTCCCTCCTGTGCCGCCTACACCCTCAGCGCCCCCCGCGCCGCCGTTACCTCCGTCGCCCGATGTGATTGTGTTGTCGGTGAATTCCGCGTCCGAATTGTTGCTGAGTAGGATGGCTATCGAAGCGCCGCCACCCTGACCTCCCATGCCATTCTCACCGGCAAATCCACCGCCACCACCTCCGCCACCGCCGCCACCACAGGCGAAGACGATTGCACCTCCTCCGCCTCCGCCTCCGCCGCCACCGGCGCCATTGGTCTGGAAGCCACTACCGTCGGCTCCATCGGCGGTGACGTACTCCCCCTCGCTTACAAGACCGATTGACTCACCTCCGACACCCGGATTCTCTGCCGCAGTACCGTCTGTACCCTTGCCACCGATCGCGCCATCTGTGCCGGTTGCCCCGCCGGACCCGCCTCCACCTCCCGTAACGGATTCATTGACTTCAGTTCCGCCTGCGCCGTTGAACCCGCCGGCTACACCGCCGGTGCCGCCGACGCCGCCGGTGAAGGAGCCGTCGGTCGACCCACCACGGCCACCAACATTGTCGGGAGGACATGAGGCGGCCATGTTTCCGGCGCCTCCGTCGGGGCCTGCAGCGCCATTGGCACCTTTCGCGCCAGCCACACCGTCAGCGCCGTTGCCCGCGGTTAGCATGTTGTTACGGATGGTGACGAGTCGGCTGTCGCTGAGGCTGATGACAACGGAACTCTCACCCGGTGCGACTCCGTCCGCACTCGATATCCGAAAATTCTCCATGGTCACCAATGTTACCCCGATGCCCGACACTGCCTTGGGGCCGCCTTCGAGCGTTGTGGGAAAGTTTTGCTCGTCGAGAATCCAGGTACTCGGGTTGTAGCTCCCGATGACGCTCACTTGGCTGCGTAGGGTGAGACTCTCGACGTAAAATCCGCCAGCGACATAAACGCTCCCTCCGCCGTTTTCAGCAGCGGCTTCGATTCCCGCCTGGATAGATGCAAAAGGTGTGGCCTGCCTACCGGCGTTTTCGTCATCGCCCACGATACGATTGACGAAAAAGTTGCTCTCAATGTCAGGTACGCCTTGTTCGCCACCGGGCTCAGGCTGGCAGGTGTCGCTCTGCTCATCGCAGACCTCGCCGGATGTACAGGGCGCGTTGCCCGAGACGCAAGTATCGTTGTTGGACGTTTCCATGCCGTTACAGAACAGACCGTCGTCGCAGTCGACTTCGGCATCCGGAGAAGGAAGGGGCGATGGCGTGTCCGTGTCACGACTGCTGGATGCTCCAATGCTCCCCACAGGTTGGTTACCACAACCCGCCATCCCTGCCGCCATAAGGCAGGACAGAAACATCCCGAAGTTCGATTTTCTTTTTCTCTTCTGCATATCCCAATTCCCTTCTATTGCTCGTGGCCCGGCAAAAGCCGGATTCAATTTACCCGCGAAGACACCTTCAACGGGGGCACACGGTTGTCGAGCGTGTTGGCCTTCATACTCAATCACGCAAACCACGATTTGGAGCCATCAAGAAAAATGTGTATTTTCCTTAAACTTACGAGATTGGCCGGCTAGTCATTCAGCAACCCAGTCCATCGGCCCCAACGATCTCGAAGCATGCTTAAAGTGCACGGTGTGCCCGTCCTCCAGCCATACTTGGCGTTGGTCTGCGAATGGTGAACCGTTGAAATATGTGCAAGCGGCGAATATAATCGTATTGAATACGTAATGGGCCGCGTTTGAGGTGTTATCTTTCATGCAGGATTCATCCCCCGATCAGATAACACAGATTCTCTCACGTGCCCAAAAAGGCGAAACAAGGGCTATCGAACAACTTCTACCACTCGTTTATGGGGAGCTGCGTGCCCTTGGAGCCAGTTATTTCCAGCAGCAAAGCCCGGCACACACACTCCAACCCACCGCCTTGGTCCACGAGGCCTTTGTGAAACTTATGGGACCAGGCACTATCAAATGGGAAAGCCGAGCCCATTTCTTCGCCGTCGCCGCCAAGGCCATGCGTCACATACTGACCGACCACGCCCGCCGTAAGAAAGCCGCCAAGCGTGGTGGTGCTGCTGCACAGAAGGTGACCCTCTCCGGTCTGAGCACGCCCTCTACTGAAAATCAGATTCATCTGATCGCCCTCGACGAAGCCCTTTCCAAGCTCACTGCTATTGACGCCCGCCAAAGTGACATCGTCGAAATGCGTTTTCTGGCCGGCCTGAAGGTAGAAGAAGTCGCGAGTGTTCTGAAAATCTCCACTGCTACGGTGGAGCGCGAATGGCGCATGGCTAAAGCATGGCTTAAGCGCGAATTGGGCGGAGGTAAGCCTACATGAGCACTGATCGCCAACAACGAATTAAAGATCTCTTTTTTGGCGCCTTGGAATTGGAACCCGATGCCCGTGCTTCATTTCTCGACGCCGCCTGTCGCAATGATCCGGACCTCTATCGCGAAGTGCTTTCGCTACTATCACATGATCAAGACACTATGGATGCCCTTAGCGACGATGAACTCGACGTCGTACGCGAAGCCTTCGTCGATGCCATCGAATCCAGCGTCAAGGACTCCACATCACCCAATCGGCCTGATGCGGCGGACCCAATGCCGGAACTTATCGACCGCTACAAACTCCTCCAGAAAATCGGCGAGGGCGGCTTCGGCGTTGTCTACATGGCCGAACAGCAGGAACCGGTCCGGCGTAAGGTCGCCCTGAAGATCATCAAGCTTGGGATGGACACCAAACAAGTGATCTCCCGCTTCGAGGCCGAGCGGCAGGCGTTGGCGATGATGGATCATCCCAACATCGCCAGCATATTCGATGGCGGAGCGACGGACACGGGCCGGCCTTATTTCGTCATGGAACTGGTCGCAGGTGTGCCGTTCACGCAGTATTGTGACGAAAACAGCCTCAGCACGCGCGAGCGGTTGGAACTGTTCGTGCCGGTCTGCCGTGCCGTACAGCATGCTCATCAAAAGGGTGTCATCCACCGCGACATCAAGCCGTCGAACGTCCTCATCACGCTGCACGACGGCGTGCCGGTCCCCAAGGTGATCGACTTTGGCATTGCCAAGGCGACGCGTGGCCGGCTCACTGAGAAGACGCTGTTCACCGAATTCAACCAGTTTGTTGGTACGCCAGCTTACATGAGCCCGGAGCAGGCGGAACGCTCCAACATCGACATCGACACGCGTAGTGATGTTTACTCCCTCGGCGTGCTATTGTATGAGTTGCTGACCGGAACGACGCCGTTCGATGACACCACCCTCAAGCAAGCCGCCTTCGATGAAATATTGCGTATCATTCGTGAGGAGGAACCTCAGCGTCCCTCCTTGCGTCTGAGCACTTTGGGAAATCGTCTTTCAGACGTGGCTCGCCGGCGACGAGTGGACCCCAGCAGGATCAGTCGAGTTGTCCGCGGCGACTTGGACTGGATCGTTATGAAAGCTCTGGAGAAAGACCGGCAACGCCGCTACGACTCAGCAGGTGCTTTTGCAGACGATGTGGCCCGACACTTGTTCGACGAGCCGATCTCCGCCGGACCCCCGAGCGTCGTCTATCGCTTCCAAAAATTCTCTCGGCGACATCGCGGGGCGATATTCGCGGGCGGTTTTGTGGCTACGGCATTGGTTCTCGGGCTGGCATTGGCCACTATTGGATTGATCCGAGCGGTACGAGCCGAAGCCGATGCGCTGGCCGCGCAGAATCGCGCAGAGCGTGAAGCGAAAATCGCTCGCGCGGTCAATGAATTTCTTAACGAAGATCTGCTCGCGGGAGTGGACCCCAACCGCACCGCCAATCGCGACATCACGATGCGCGAAGTGCTCGACACAGCGTCTGAGAAAATTGAGTATCGCTTCAAAGATCAACCTGTGGTCGAAGGGGCGATTCGCACGATGCTCGGCAAAACCTACCGCAATCTGGGCGCTTACGACGAAGCGGATAAACATCTGAAAAGGGCCGTGCAGCTTCGCGCAGAGGCGCTCGGCGAAGAGCATCTCGACACGCTTCGCGCCATGAATCATCTGGCTTTTCTGCATGATGTACAAGGACGGCTGAAGCAAGGCGAAACGTTGCACGCCAAAGTGCTGAGGATTCGCAGGGCATCGCTTGGCGGGGAGCACAGAGATACGCTGGCGTCGATGAACAACCTTGCTCAGAACTATATTGATCAGAACCGATATGACGAGGCCGTACCACTTTTCAAAGAGATACTAGACATCCGCCGGCGCATCTTGGGAATCGACGATCCCGATACGCTTCTTTCCATGAACAATCTGGCCTCGGTCTATTGGGATCAAAAGCGATTTGACGAAGCCGAGCCTCTCTACGTCGCTACGCTCGAAGCTCGCCGCCGCGTCTTAGGCGACGATCATCCTCACACCATCAACTCCATCGACAACCTTGGCACTCTCTATCATATGCAAGGCCGGCTCGACGCGGCTGAGCCTCTCTATTTGGAGGCTAGAGAACGCTGCCTTCGAGTACTTGGTCCGGATCATCCAAAAACGTCGACGTCTCTAAATAACCTCGCGGTGCTTTACTACAGTCGCCAGCAGTACGAGCAGTCGGCCTCCTATTTCGCGGAATCTATCGCCGCACAGCGTCGAACCCTTCGCGTCGGCCACTGGCGCATTGGGGCGGCATTGTCAAATAGCGGTGGATGTTTGCTAAAACTGAACCGACTTGAGGAGGCTGAAGCATCGTTGCTTGAATCCTATCAAATTCTATCTGACTTCTTCCATCCACGGCACAAGCGTGCACTTCGTGCCGCGAGCTATTTAGCCGATCTGTACAAGACATGGAACAAGCCGGAAGAAGCCGCGCGCTGGGCGGAAAGAATGCATGCCGAAGCAAGCCCGGAGACTCTTCGTGCATTGGGCGATTCCACCGACAATTCTAGCGATCGTTGATCCGGTGTTTCCTGGCCACGTAGTGAAACTTCGGTTTCTCGAGTTTGGTAGCATGCCAAATGTTCTATGAAATGGCAGTGTGAGTGGCGAGCTGAAGACGCGGGTCGCTGTCGCTCGCCGCTCGGATTTGGCGAACCAGGTTGTTGTCTATTCCGCACGATTTCTTATCAGTGGCGTTCGACATTCTTTCACGATTTGATGAGACTGCGATCATCGACTCCCCCACTTCACATGAGATGGGTCACCCAGCCCCCGCTCGAAAATGATATGGGCAACCCACATAACTCCACGCGAAGCGTGTCATCGTTCGTATAGCTAACGAGTGCGTAGTTCTATGTTGGCTGAGGTGCTTTTGCCGGTCAGGTCTGTCAGTATTAATGTGATGGTGTGCATACCGGCAGGGACGTTGCGCGTACGCCATAGGTAGGAAACCTCTGCCTTGGTGCCACCAACCGGCGAGGCGAATACGCTTTGCCCATTTATCAGCCATTCCACCGTAGCTAACCCCAACTTTGCGCTGACCTCAGCCTCTATCTGTACGCTACTGCCGACGGTTGCGCGATTGTTCGGTGAAGTGAATCGAATACCCGGTGAATTATTACTACTGCTACCACTGCTCGATCCCCGGAATCGAATGTTGATCGTGACGGGTTTGGAAGCGTTTCCATTAGTATCTGTTGCGACGATTGAAATGGTGTGTTGTCCACCTTCAAACAATGCCGTATCGACGACGAATCGATAAGGCTTGCGCGTGTCGGTGCCGGTGGGAACACCATCGATCGACATGACTACATCCGCCACACCCCAACGATCGGTTGCGCTCACCACAATACGCGATCGCCCTGATAGCGTGCTACCGGCTGATGGGCTGGTGATTCGAACTGTTGGGGGTTTGTTGTCCGGTTCGGCTATGGTATCTGCCGCGGCTTGCACTACCGCGGCTGCGTCGATAAGACCATACCCGTATGTTGAATCCTTACCTCTACTTCCAAGATCGATCGCTGTGTCGGAGAGAATGCTTTGTATGGTCGCTGGGCGGAGTGACGGATTGGCTGACCAAGCTAGTGCCACGATTCCCGAAACGATGGGTGCGGCGAAGGAAGTGCCATTGGCTGTACGGTAGCCTGAACCTAGAGACGTCGATTGAATACTTACACCTGGAGCTACCAAATCAACGAAAGGTCCACGATCCGAAAATGCAGCTATGCGATCTGAACCATCGACCGCCCCGACGAATAGCGCTTCCGGATAGCCGCCGGTTTTGCTTTTGCCTCCCGCATTGCCTGCGCTAATGACCACCATGCCACCTCGGTTGAAAACATGCTGAGCCGCAGCTTTAATGACCTTATTAGACCATAGCGGCGCGAAGCTCACATTGATAACCTTAGCGCCATTAGCCTGTGCCCACATGATGCCGGCGGCTAAGTGACGGCTCGTACTATCGCCGTTCTCGTTGGTGGCTTTGACCGCTACGATGGGTGAGTCCCAAGCTAGTCCTACTACGCCACGGCGGTTGTTACTTTCGGCAGCTATAATCCCCGCTACCTGGGTACCATGTCCGGCGATATCGTCGTAGTCGTTGCTTGCATCAAAGATATTATAGCCGTCGAGAATTTTGTTTCGTAGGTCAGGGTGGCTTATGTCGATTCCGGAATCGACTACACCGATGACCATGTCTTCATCGCCGGTTGTTATATCCCACGCCTCTGTGGCGTTCACTTGTGGGAGGTGTGGCTGAAGCCGAAACAGTGGGTCGTTGGGAATAGACTGTGATGGTAGGATATAGTTCTTGTGTACGGATTCAATAAGGCCGCTGTCGATAAGTGCGGTGGCAATGATTTCACGCATGTCCGGGTCGATGGAAATGGTGATTAGACCAAGCTCATTGTCTTGATCGATGATCGTGGTATCTAGTTGGGTAAACAGATCAGCCAATGAGGTGGCATCAGCCCCGGGAAGTGGCTGTAAGAGTAGCTCAGTGTCTACGATTTCCAACGCTTGGTAGGCCGGGTCAGCGTCCTCAGGGAAGAGCGATTTTGTGTCAGTGAGTATGCCTTGCGGATCCAAAACGGAACCGCAACCCATTAGGTTGATCGAAGCAACCAAAATCAGGTAAGCAAGAAGATGATGCGTGTTAGCACGATAGCCCATAATTTTGCCAGTTCACTCAAAGTGAGGCTATATGTCGGTGACGACTTGGCTTCACCCAACATGGAATCCTTCTGCTACTATTCTCTGATTCAGCGATCGAGTTGGTAGAAGAAATTTTTGTGTTGAATTAGTACCGATATATTCGTCGGTTATTATAGGACGTTGTATGGCGGTTGTTTCGCTATCGTGCAAAGGCGTTGGATGGGATATTTGGGCTGAGATTTGTCTTGTGAATAGATAGATTGCGTGAGACGGGCAGTTATCGGTATTCGGTATTTTTTTGATATATTACTGAAAAAAATCTTATTAATAGGTTGAATACGACGCTGGATTCATGTAGGATGATCGCGCTAGGTTCTAGAAATATCAGATTTGAAGCTCGGTATTTTGGTTCCTGTGTTTTTTGGCTGTGGCTTTTGGTGTGTGTCAAGAGCTTAACATTATGGATATGTGAAGTTTTAGACGTCACATATTAGAAGATTGTGTGTGGTAGGAGTGGAAGTAAAGGGGCCTGCTATGTTTAAGCGGTGTTTGGTTCTTTCGGTTCTAGTAGCCGTTATTGGATTTTCTAGTACGCGTGTACAGGCGAACATTGCCTTTGACGCCATGGGTAGTCCTACACCAACCGGTAGTTGGTATCAGGGCTTTAACCTGACGACTGATGTCAGCTTTAACAATCTAGGTTTGGTTCTTACACCAATGCCCGGTGACGACGGTACGTCAGGGTTTAAGCCGCCGGCCTGGGACTTTTCCGTTTCTCCACTAGGCTCAACTTCGGCCTCCTGGACTAACACACTTAACGTAGGAAATAACATCACAGTGGCCTCGGGGGCTGCGACTAATGACTTGTATTGGCGCTCTCATTTTTGGGGAGATATGTCAACACAGAGCTTTGTGCTGACAGCCTTTACCTTCGACAACTATCTTACGACTGATTCCATCCAAATCGCAGCGGCTTCTTGGGACGGCTCAGTGTGGGATTTTTTCACACCACCAACGCTGACTTGGGATGAATTTGTAAGTCGGGGTGGTACTGATCTTGGTGGGGTTGTTGTCCCTGTTCCTTCATCTGTATGGTTGGGATTGATCGGTATAGCTGTCTGCGTTCCGTTGGTTCGCAGATTTTAGAACTTTGCCGCTCGCCAACACATCAGAGAATGCCGGAACCAGTATCCGGGTATTGTGATGTAGGGTTTGGTGGAGTCGGTGTGGTGTGACGACGTTTCGAGGTCTGATTTTTTAAATATTATGAATTCATTCACCCCGCTCGTTTTAGACGAGCGGTTTTTTTATGCGCTGAAGTAGCGATCGTAGGGACATTGATTTCGGCGATTATCGCCGATTTAACGTTATATCAGACATGAAATGAGGTATGTTCTTAGCCATGTATGGTTGCCAGTTTTAAGGCGGCGTGTTATTTTCCACCGGGCTGGGGTGGTACGGGTAGATTCTATCGAGTTTATGGGAATAGTCGTGCCGGAATATGAACCAGCCTGTAGATTTGGTTTTCGTCATAGCATCAAGCACAATAACAAGTTAGGGGATAAATGATGGCTAATACAATCACACCACCACGCGTAGTGGACCAAAAATTATTCGTTGATGGCAAGTGGACGGACAGTGCCAGTTGTGAGACGTTCGAAACGCTCAATCCAGCCACCGGGGATACGATTTGTCAGGTGGCAGCAGGCGACAAGGCCGATGTTGACATAGCCGTAAAAGCTGCGCGGCGTGCTTTTGAATCCAAAGCCTGGACGCGTATGAGTGCGGCTGAGCGTGGACGATTGCTTTATAAGCTGGGTGATCTTGTAGAAGCGCATGGTCAAGAACTTGCCGCGCTAGAGAGTTTGGATAACGGCAAACCGATCCGTGATGCGCAGTATGTTGACATACCGATGACAGCGAATGTGTTTCGGTATTACGGCGGTTGGGCGGATAAGATTCACGGCAAAGTCATTCCGATGGCTGGTCCGTTTCATGCACACACGCGACACGAGCCTGTCGGTGTAGTTGGGCAGATTATCCCCTGGAATTTTCCCGCGCTGATGGTTTCGTGGAAGTGGGGGCCTGCGCTGGCGGCGGGTTGTACGGTAGTGCTCAAACCTGCTGAACAGACCTCGCTTACAGCGCTAAGACTTGCGGAGTTAACGGTGGAGGCGGGATTCCCGGAAGGTGTCGTGAATGTCGTTACGGGTATGGGGCCGACGGCGGGTGCGGCTATTGCTGAGCATATGGACGTGGACAAGGTGGCCTTTACCGGCAGCACCGAAGTTGGACAGTCGATTATGAAGGCGGCTGCAGATAGTAATCTCAAGCGTGTGTCACTGGAACTCGGCGGTAAGAGCCCCAACATTATTTTTGCAGATGCAGACATCAAAAAAGCGGCGAACTTTGCTTACGCGGCGCTCTTTTTCAACATGGGGCAATGTTGTTGTGCGGGGTCGAGATTGTTGGTGGAAGATCGTGTTTACGATGAGGTGATGGAGATAATCACTGCCAAGGCGAAAAAGCAGGTGCTCGGTGATCCGTTTGAGGAGAGCACGACACAAGGGCCGCAGGTTTCCAAGGCGCAGATGGACCGCATTTTAGGTTACATCGAAACGGGGAAAAATGAGGGCGCATGCTGCGTGACCGGTGGGCGGAAGCTCGACCGTGCCGGTTATTTTGTCGAGCCGACAGTGTTCGATGGCGTGAAGGCAGACATGAAAATTGCACAGGAAGAGATATTCGGTCCTGTGCTTACCGTGCTGAAATTTAGTGACATCGATGAGGCGATACAACTAGCGAACGATACGATTTATGGCCTAGCTGCGGGTATTTGGACGCAAAATATCAACACGGCCAATCGAGTGGCGGCCAGTGTGAAAGCCGGTTCGGTATGGGTGAATTGTTACAACGCGTTCGATCCTACGATTACGTTCGGCGGTTTTAAGATGAGCGGATTTGGTCGGGAACTTGGTGAATACGCGCTGGCAAATTACACCGAGGTAAAGGCGGTTGTTACCGCATTGGGTAAATAATTCACGTTTTGATGAAAGCCTGCATGAGAAGTCGAATATGGATACAAACTAACCAATCACCGATGATAAGTGTCTATATGTTGTGTGCCATAAATCTACTGAACGAGTTTGTAAAGGAAACGGTATGTCAGCTACACGCATCTTGGTGTTTACGACAGTCGTATTGGGCGTAGTCTCTTGGGGTTGCAGAACATCGCGTATTTCGATGATTCACCACGAGCCAAGGCCTGTGGTTTATACGAACGTTGCGGTGGGGCACGTTTGTACGGAAGAATGTTTGGATCATTATTACAATGGTTCGGAGATTGTGGTTCTTCGCCGGCATAGGCATGGGTATGGTTGCGGGCACCGCTGGGATGGTCATAACTGGGTTGTGATACGCAGGCCTCGTCGACACGCTAACGTGGCGCCACGTGTGGCTGTGACAACCACGCATCATCATGGTCCAGCATGTGGATGTGTTTATAACCGTGCTGGTAGCAAGTGGGTTAAAGTTTCGGCTGGGCATATTCATGGGGAAGGTTGTGGGCATGTGTTTTACAATGGGCGGTGGTCTTTAACCACGAAGTCGCCACATTACAAAAAACGCGATAAGATATACCCGAAAAGAGTTAGGCGCGGACACTAGTGCTGTGTCACAGCTTATTTTTCGGGTTCATCGAGGGTGGCATGGGCAAGGCTTTTTTTGCCCGTGGTGGCCACCGGACTTACCCATGCCACCCGAATTCTTAGCTGTGACGAAGCACTAGAGTTGAAAAATAGCGCGTGAGCCGTTGGGTGCCCAGCACGTCGATATACATCTGGTGATGCTTGGGATATGCAGCCGAGAACCACGGGTAAGCTGTGGGTAAGCTGTCGCTTACCCGTGCCACCCACTAAAATTTGCGCTATACAGTACAAGCTATAGTGTTTCGCGTTCATGGGTGGAGCGTGCTTACGTGCCAAACAACTTTGATGTAATCATCGTCGGCGGGGGTGTGGTTGGCTTAACGATTGCGCGGCGTTTGTCGCTTAGTGGTCGATCGGTCGGCCTATTGGAGAAAGGCGCTTGCGGGCAGGAAGCGTCATGGTCAGGGGCCGGTGTACTCACACCGACCAATCCACATCGTCAAGATTCTCTACACCGATTCAGGATGCGCGGTCTGGGATTATATGGTGACTTGTGTGCTGAGATTCGGGAAGAATCCGGGATTGATCCTGAGTATGAGCAGTGCGGCGAGTTAAGCTTATTGCTATCGGAACACGAAGTTAGTATGGCAGAGCCGGATGCACGTGCCGTGGCGGATCAAGCGATGCCGGATGGCAAGCCGGTGATAGAAATCATTCGCCCCGATGCACTACGTGACCTGGCGCCTTGGCTAATGACCGACCTTTTTGGTGCACGTCTGGTGAGAACAACGGCACAAGTACGAAATCCTCGTTTGATGGCTGCGCTGTATGGGGCCTGTGAGAAGGCTCGGGTTGTGATTCACTAAAACGCGCCGGTGGTTGAGTTTATCATGCAGGGCCAACGCGTCGTCGGCGTTCGCACGGAAAAGGATGCTTTTTATTCGGATGCGGTGGTATTATGTGCGGGGGCCTGGTCGTCGCAGATTTGTGAACGACTGCGTACACTCATGCCTGTCCATCCGGTGAAGGGGCAAATTGTCCTGCTCAAGCTGGAAAGTCGTCCGTTTGGGCCGGTGATTTCACATGGGAAAGAGTATCTGGTCGCCAGACGTGACGGTCATGTGCTAATGGGTTCGACGGAAGAACCTGAGGCCTTGTTCAATAAGCGTAGTACGGCGGCTGGGGTTTCCAGGCTTATAGATATGGCACTCCGGCATGTGCCGAGTTTGGCCCAAGGGTCTGTGGTAGGGACATGGGCGGGGTTGCGTCCGGGGACGCCGGATGATCGACCTTACATAGGGCCGGTACCGGAATATGACGGTTTAATCGCTGCGACGGGGCATTTTCGCAGTGGTTTAATCCTAGCACCGAGTACGGCGGAGGCCGTCGAGTGTATGTTGGATGGGAGGAATTATGCTATCGATTTATCCGTGTGCCGGCCTGGGCGCACTTGACAGGCGTGATGCCAGCGACGAACATTTTCGGCATACGTTAGGGGGGAGCAAGCTTCCTACATACATAGAGCAAGCTTCCTTTACTTGGAGCAGGCTTCCTGTATCGGTAGTAGCAGTTTGAAGGCAACAGGCGAGGAGGACGTGAAACGCATGGAGGCGGTTGTTTGTGGCATTGATCCTGGCCTGGAGACAACGGGTTACGCGATCCTGAGAAGTGATGGCCAACGACACACGGTTATCGATGCAGGTGCCTGCCGTTCTGACACGAATACGACCCTTGCCATGCGTCTTGCTTCCCTCGAGAAAGACATCTCCTCCGTTTTTTCTGAACATCGTCCGATGGCTATTGCGGTCGAAGAACTTTATGCTCACTACAAACATCCGCGTACGGCGATATTGATGGGGCATGCGCGTGGTGTGATATTGATGGCAGCGGCCAGGCAGGGTGTTGAGGTGTATAACGTTGCGGCGACGAAGGTGAAACGATTTATGACGGGCAACGGCCACGCCTCTAAAGAACAAATACAACAAGCCGTGAAGATGACGCTTCATCTGGATGCGCTACCGGCGCCTTTTGATGTTGCGGATGCATTGGCGATAGCGCTTTGTTGTGCGAGTGAAATTTGCAGGAATGATGCCAAGGTTATGGCAGTTTAGTCTTTTATGTAAGAGAAGGCGAAACCATAGATGATTGTTCGCTATACAGGTGTGCTAACCGATGTGGCTGAGGATGCGGTTATCCTTGAGCGGGATGGCGTGGCTAGAGAGGTGTTGGTCCCTGCTTTTGCGGTGATTGACCTGGCGCCAAGACGTGGTGAAGAGGTGACGCTGCACACGACGGAGTTGTTTGAGGGGAGCCAATCGTCAGGGAATCTAGTGCCGCGCATGCTGGGTTTTGTGAGTGAAGAAGATCGAGCGTTTTTCTTACAGTTTGTTGGGGTAAAAGGTATTGGTCCTCGTAAGGCGCTCAAAGCGCTGGCCATGCCGGTGCGTAAAATTGCCACATGGATCGAGTCGAGCGATGCAAAGGCATTGGCCGGGCTGCCGGGTATTGGAAAACGGGCGGCGGAGCTGATGATCGCCTCTTTGAAGGGAAAGCTAAGTTCATTTGCGATACCCGATGATGGTGGCGATGGCGTGGGGGTGGTGCTGTCTAACGCACAACAAGATGCGCTTGAAGTGTTGTTGGCCTGGGGTGATACGCGCTTAGACGCCAGGCGATGGTTACAGCGGGCGGGTGAATTAGAGTCTGGTCTGAAAACAGCGCAGGATTGGGTACGCGTGGCGTATCGGGTGAAGTCCGGGGTATTGGGGTAGCCACATGGCACGAGATCGGGTCATTTCGTCAGTATCTGCAGAACCGGATAAGCCGGTAGATGCTGCGCTGCGTCCGGAACATCTACAAGACATGATCGGTCAGCGCAGCGTGTTGGAAAAACTACATATTGCGATGTCCGCGGCCAAGCAACGCCATGAGTCGATCGAGCATATTTTGCTGGACGGGCCGCCGGGTTTGGGTAAGACCACACTGGCCAATGTGATTGCACGGGAGATGACAGGTAAGACGCCGCGGATTACGTCCGGTCCATCACTTACAAAGCAAGCTGATTTGATGGCGCTGCTGACTAATCTTGAGGCAGGAGATGTGCTGTTTATCGATGAGATACATCGACTGCCGACGATCGTCGAGGAATTTTTGTATCCCGCGATGGAAGACTTCCGCGTCGACTTTACGATTGAAGGCGGGTTGAGTGGTCGCGTGGTTAATTTTTCATTGAATCGCTTTACACTGATCGGTGCAACAACACGAGCGGGGCTGCTTAGCAATGCGATGCGCGACCGATTTGGGCATCGTTATCATCTCGAATTTTATTCGGCTGACGATCTAACGAAAATTTTGTGTCGTTCGGCCAAGCTTTTGGGTGTGGCTTATGCCAGTGGCGCGCTTGAAGCCATTGCCTCTCGCAGTCGGGGTACGCCTCGGGTGGCGAATCGGCTGCTCAAGCGGGTACGAGATTATGCGCAGGTGCGGGCGGATGGTGTCATGACCAGGGCTGTTGTCGATGAAGCGTTGGATATTCAGCAGATTGATTCGTTTGGGCTGGATGAATTGGATCGGGCTTTTCTTACAGCGCTCATCAAGGTCTATAAGGGAGGGCCGGCTGGGATTGAGGCACTGGCTGCGACAATGGGAGAGGAGCGCGATACGCTGGAGGATGTGGTCGAGCCGTATCTGCTGCAAATTGGATTTGTGATTCGCACCAGGCAGGGGCGTCAGGCGACGAGCGAGGCGTATGAGCATATGGGGGTAAAGCCTAATCACGAGCGGACGATTGACGACGTGGCGGAATCGTCCCTATTTTGATCCTACCCAGGCTCCTGCGGGGGTGGGGTGGCGTTAGATTTGGTCATGTCGTAGTTGTGATCTATCATATCTTAAGCGCGTGTTCTTGTTGTGTTGTGGATGAATCCGTGCAGGCCTGTTTGCGGGTGTGTTCGGAGGCTGCTCGGCATATGGGCCACTTCCTGGTGGCGCGGTTCGATGAGGATGAGTGAGATTTTACGAAGGTTGTTTGGTCGCGTGATTGAGTTGATGGATGTAAGGTTGGTGTTATGAAGGTAGTGTTAGCTAGTTCGCGCGGTTTTTGTTTTGGTGTGGAAGATGCCATTGAGATTGCCGAGATGGCGGTGGACAGTCGTGGCCAGGGTAAGGTTGTGGCGCTGGGGCCGGTGATTCATAACAAGCAGGTCGTGTCTCGATTGGAAGAGGCCGGGCTGGATCAATCGGGTGATTTGGAAACCATTGATCCATCGCGTGCGATGCTCATTCGTTCACACGGTGCGGGACCGGAGACGTTTGAGCGGGCGAAGGCGCGGGGTCTGGATGTTGTTGATGCGACATGCGTACTGGTAAAGCGCGCACAAAATGTGGTGAAACAACTGCACGAACGAGGATATCACGTGGTGATGATTGGTGATCCGAATCATCCGGAAGTCAAGGGTGTGATCGGGTATGCCCCGAATGTTACGGTGATTGATGAAGATACGGATTTAGATATTGCGCTACCTTATCGCGAGCGCTTGGGTATTGTAGCGCAGACTACGCATTCACCGGCTCATGTGGCGAAGATGATAGAAAAAATTCTGCTGCGTCCATTCCGC
The DNA here is from genome assembly GCA_024276605.1 of Planctomycetota bacterium. GTDB lineage: Bacteria > Planctomycetota > Phycisphaerae > UBA1845 > UBA1845 > JAJRPG01. The sequence goes on from JAJRWX010000046.1 coordinate 25,701, forward strand.
GAGGTGAAGATTGTCAATACGTTGTGTTTGGAAGTGACGCGGCGGCAGGAAGCTGCGATCTCGCTGGCGAAAGATGTGGAGGTGATGTTTGTCCTGGGCGGGTTGCATTCCGCGAATACACGGGAGATGGCTCGTATGTGTCGTGAATCGGGTTGTGACACACATCACATTGAGACCTGGGAGCAGTTTGATCCATCGATGGTGAAGAGTAAAGCATTGGCTGGGGTGACGGCGGGTGCGTCTACGCCGGAGTGGGTAATTAACGATTTTGTGCAACATCTTGAGCGTATCTGAATCGCGTATGACGAACCGTACTGATGGAATTTGATTGACGTAGCCATAATTGATGCTACTATTGTGTGTAGTGCTTGTGCCTGATGTGTGGTTGCGGCTACGCGGAGCATGATTGAAAAAACTGAAAGGAATGTTCATGGGTGAACCTAAGCATATAAATCAGCCGATGGTTATTGATGAGACGTCGGGGAAGAAGGCTTACTGCCAATGCGGCCTATCTGAGAAATTGCCCTATTGTGACGGTGCTCATAGTCGGGAGGGTACCGGGCTATCACCGATCGTTGTGGACATTAGTGATGAGGGTAAGAAGGCCGTTTGTCAGTGTCACCGCAGTGGCAATCTTCCGTGGTGCGACGGTACGCACAGTCGTTAATTGATCATCAAGCCGAAGTAAAGGAGCCTCGAACTTGGGTCCGTTTATTGTAACACTTTGGTGGATATTTTTTTGGGGTACACTCGGACTGTGTATCGGTAGTTTTCTAAACGTCGTTATCTATCGCCTGCCTCGTAATATTCCGTTGTCCGATCCTGTTTGGTCGGCCTGCCCCTATTGTAGCGCACGTATTCGTTGGTACGACAACCTTCCTCTGGTGAGTTTTTTATCGCTTCGTGGTCGTTGTCGGGATTGTTTTGCGCCTATTTCCTCCCGATACTTCGTGGTCGAAGCGCTCATGGCCATGATCGTGCTCTTGCTGCTGGATTCTTTTTTTGTGCAACAAACGCGTATCGGTTTAAGTGATAGCCCGATTGGTATCAATGAGCATTTGTCGCACGACTGGCCCATTTTTGTGGCCCATGTGATCCTGTTTGCCTGTCTGGTGGGTATGTCAGCCATTGATCTGGAACATTATTGGGTTGATGTGCGCTTTACGAACTGGGTGACGATTGCCGGTTTTGTGCTTCATGCGATATGGACGCCAACACATGCGACGGATTGGCATCGTCCGTCAGATACGACTGCGCTGGTTTCGTTACTTGCGCTGGGCGGGGTGATGTTGGTTTGGCTGATGACGATATGTCAGCCAGGTGTTGATAGCGAAGACGATTTGATCGACGAATTTCAGGAGGAAGAGGAAAACACTGATGCCTTTCACCGACCGGCGCCGGGGGCTGCACCCAGCTATGCGTTTACGTTGGAACCATCACGGTTAGCTGTTGTGGTCATGTTTGGCGCGCTGCTTTTGATGGTCGTGCTACAATTAACGGCTGGTGCCGGCGTGTTGGAATTTCCGCCACATTGGCGTGTGGTGATCCCACTTGGGCTATTGTTTATCTTTGTTGTTCGAGAAGGTAGCGTCGTTCGAAGTTCGGATCAGGAAATTATGGATGCGATCGAAGAGGAGCGTCATGGTGCGCGGCGTATGGTATTGGGGGAACTGTTGTGGTTTGCGCCAGCGGTTGTTTTTTCATTGGTGGCCTTTCGGATTATGGCGAATGAGGGGCCAACAGCCATACATTTTGAAGATACCATGCAATCAGCCACACGTTTTTGGGGGTTCACCTTGTTTCGTCAATGGTCGCCTCTCATGGGACTAGCCACGGCAGCGAGTGGATTTGTCATTGCCGGGGCTATCGGGTGGGCTGTGCGAATCGTTTTTACGCTTGTGCTTGGTAAGGAAGCATTTGGTACGGGAGATATTCATTTGATGGCCGCGGCGGGATGTGTGGCTGGTTGGCCTATAGTGTTGCTAGGATTTATCTTAACCTGTGGACTGGCCGTGGCGGGCTGGTTGATGACATTGCCATTTAAGCGGAGTCGAGCCATACCACTTGGGCCTTGGCTTTCACTCTCATTTTTGATTGTCGTCATTTACTACGATTACATGCTGAAATGGCCGGTTATTGCACGCTGTGTGACTGCGATGGACATGTTATTTTTTAATAACTCACAGGCATCGAGTATGCAGAGTATCTCATGATTATCTCGTGGAAACAGGTCAAAGTTCACCTGCGCACTTCTTTAGTCGTGATGGTGGCATTTGCCATAGCGATGGTACTGTTCATGAACCGCAATAATACGGTGTCGTTTTGGTTTTTCGGTCTTACGGATACGGACAAAAAAATTAACGTCGTTGGCGTTATTGTTAGCACGGCTGCGGCGACGCGCTTGGCTTGGTGGGTATTCTCGCTAGGATGGGGGATATGGAGAGATATGAAGGAGTTGCAAGTTGAGCAACAAAAAGAGCGTGAGCAACAGGCAAACCAAGTGCGTGAAAATCGTTTGAGTGACATGGAACGACGCATCGACGATAAAGTGGATCAGCTTAATGAATCCGGAACTCAAGCGGATACGGATGAAGAGAAAACCGACTTGCCTCAACCATAATAGGAGGACCACCATGACAAGAAAAACCACACGGATGTTAACATCTTTGACATTACTGGTTGTTGTCGCACCGGGATGTAGCCAGAAACTCAATGATCGGATTTTGATGCTCGAGGATACGAATCGGGCGTTGACCAACCAGCTTAATGCGATGCGTGGTGAGCTGGATCAGGGTTATCGGGAACGTGAAGGCTTAGGTAACCAGCTTCTTGCAGCCACGAGCGAGGCTGACGATCTTCGCGGGCGGTTGGCTAATCAACCTGAGCCAATGCCGATGGCTGCGCCTGGGTGGAAGGCTGTTCCCGGAGGTGCGATGATCGCGATTGAGACGGGCGTGTTGTTTGCTTCCGGTAAGGTGAAGATACGAAACGAAGCCAAGCGCACGCTGGATGGCATTGTCAGTACGTTGCAAGGTGAGTATGAAGGCCAGGAGATTTTCGTGGTGGGGCACACGGACGATCGACCTATCAAAAAGAGCGGCTGGAAAGATAACTGGCAACTGAGCACGGAGCGTTCGTTGGCTGTCGTGCGCTACCTGGCGGAACATGGTGTTACGCGTGATCGATTGGTGGCCTGTGGTGCGGGTGAATATCGACCGATTGTCGATAACGATTCACCAGCCAATCGAGCGTCGAACCGTCGTGTGGAAATTTTCGCTATGGACCCTGCTTCGAGTTTTGGAAAATAGTCGCCGGTACAAATCCGTGGGGATGCCATCAGAGCCGTAGGCGCGAGCCTACGGACCAGATTAACATCACTTCCGAATGCGATTGACTGTGGGTATGTGGTATGCCGTCGGTGCGTCGTTGTTTTCCAATAGTCACCAGGCTTGCGCCGTAGTGCTCTGATCTTCTCCTGGTCTATTATGGAAGTGCCATATTGTTGGCATCAACGTCTCCCCCATGTCCAAAAAACAGGACACGGGCCACCCGCCCAGAGCCGTAGGCGCAAGCCTACGGACCCGATGCTAATATCACCTCCGTATGCGCGTTAGCGTATTAGGCTACTTTAGCGCAGACTTTTGTTGCGGCGTCGGTGAGGTCGTCAGCGGGGATGAGGACGTCGATGGCTGCTTCTTTGAGCAGTTGACGGGCACGTTGAACATTAGTGCCCTCAAGCCTGACGACGACGGGTACGTCAAATCCTATTTCCTTGGCAGCCGCGATCAGCGCTTCAGCAATGGTATCGCATTTAGCAATGCCGCCTAAGATGTTGACCAGGATGCCTTTGACTTTGTCATCCGAAAGGATGATACGGAAGGCTTCGATCGCCCCTTCGGTGGTGACGGAGCCGCCGACGTCGAGAAAGTTAGCCGGTTCTCCGCCGTGTAGTTTGATGATGTCCATGGTGGCCATGGCCAAGCCGGCGCCATTGACTAAGCAACCAATATTTCCGTCGAGCGCGATGTAGGATAGATCAGCGTTTTTGGCGCGAAGCTCCATTTGATTTTCTTCACTGGGGTCGCACATATCCAACAGCTTTTGATGTCGAAATGTGGCGTTATCGTCGAAGTTCATTTTGGCGTCGATAGCCAGGACTTCACCGGAAGTCGTGCGCACCAAGGGATTGATTTCGGCTAGGGCGCAATCGTATTTTAGGAATACATCCACCAGGCCGCGTATGACCTTACCGGCAGATTTGGCCTGCGCTTTGTCGGTGAAACCCAGCGCCGTGGTTAGTTGATTGAGTTGGAAACCTAAAAGCCCCAAGTGTGGATGTAGCCATTGCTTGATGATGGCTGAGGGGTTTTCTTTGGCGACGACTTCGATTTCCACACCACCTTCGCGCGAGACCATGACCACCGGGCAGCGTCGGCTGCGGTCCATGACGACGGCGACGTAGTATTCGCTTTCGATATCCACCGCAGCAGCGATGAGAAGCTTTTTGACTTCAATCCCATCCGGCCCGGTTTGCACGGAAACCATTTTGTTTGACAGCATGAAAGTTGCCGCTTGACGCACTTCGTCTGCAGATTGGCATAATTTGACGAAACCAGCTTTGCCTCGTCCCCCTGCGAACACCTGAGCTTTAACCACGACCGTGCCGCCGATATCGCTGAAGGCCGTCATGGCTTGGTCTACTGTATTGACGACGCTGGATGCGGGGACGGGGACGCCGGCTTCGGTGAGGAGTTGCCGGGCTTGGTATTCGTGTACTTTCATGGTCAATGATCCTACTTTAGTTAGCTTGGTTACTGCTTACATGGCGATCGAGGGTAACTCGTCGCCGTGGTTTTATTGACTGTCAGACATTGTGGCGTAAGCCTCGAATAAATGCAAACCTGCCATACGGCGTGGGGGGCGCGACAGAATCGGCGTTGGGTATTGTCAGAGCCGCTGTCGCCAGCCTGTGGACACAATGCATACCATTGACACCGCCTAGCGCTGCGAATGGTCACCAGGCTTGCGCCTTGGTGCTCTGACTCGGAGGGTGGCATGGGCAAGGTATTTTTTGCCCGTGGCGCTCTCCGAAATAACACGGGTAAGCTGCTGCTTACCCATGCCACCCGGGCCAATCATTAGTTCATGTACGTCTGTTGGATTTCGCGGATTAGTGATATAATGACGCGTTGAGAAAGGTTATCACTAAGGAATACAAGGATGAGTAATAATCGACCGGCACCGGAAGTGCTATCACTGATCATTTGCGATCAGATCATCACGGATCGTGCGACGGGAAAGCAATCGTTGATTGGCATGTTTAGCCGGGTTCACGCTCGGGGATTCCCAGCTACTCATGCACAGCTTTGCGTGTTTGTGGCGCTGTCGGGTGGGCATGGCGATACGGATTTGTTGATACGTCTGGTGGACTCAGCTGAGGCTCGTGCGCCGATTGTTGTGGGTAAGGGGTCCGTTCGATTCAATGATCCGCGGGCGGTGGCTAATTTGGTGTTGCAATTCCACGGATTGACGTTCCCTAAGGCCGGGGAGTATCGGGTACAGTTGCTCGCCCACGGTCAGTTACTGCGCGAAGCCAGATTGGAGATGGTTGAATATCAAGCGCCAAAATCAACCAAAGGTGATCCGCCAAACGATAGGCTACCCGATGATGTCGGCTAGTCTTCTTTGATGGCATAGACAACCGTATGACGCTTTACGATGGCTTGGGTTCGTCGAATTTGGTAGTGCCCAGCGAGCCATCCGCTTTCTCGTGAAGCTTCTGGATGCGTTGCTCGGCTTTGGAGAGCATATCACGACATTGTTTGACCAAGCTCATACCCTCTTCATAGCGGTCGATGGATTCTTCCAGGCCGATTTTTCCCTGTTCAATTTGCTGGGTAATGGTCTCCAGTCGTTCCAGCGATTCTTCAAAGGTTAGTTTCTTCTTAGCCATGATTATTCAAATAACTCCAATTGGGAAAGGTTAACCACCTGTGATTCGATTTCACCGTCTTCCAGTTCCGTCATCATGCGCTGCCCATCTTTGATTTGTTTCACGCTGCGCAGGAGTTGTTTGCCTTTCTTGATTCTAGTGATGGAATAGCCTCGTCTTAAAATACGCTTATGACATAACGCATTGAGTAGTTGCTGCTGCTTTGTGATATGATCGCCTAGGCTCGTCATGTAGTTTCTTACATTTGACTTCAACATCGTACGCAATTGCATCACGTGATTGTGGCTGTGGGTGAGCTTTAAGTCCAGGGCTTGTTGTCGTAGTTGATGCGTGAGTTGGCTGAGCCGGCGATCTTGATGTTGCGATAGCTTTGATATTGTCCAGTCCAATCGTTGTGATGCGTGTTGTAATCGATTTTCACGGTCACGTAGCGTGGCATGTGGATTGATGCGTTGTATGATGGGGTCGTATTTTTCCACACGCATACGAAGTGTGCGTAGTTTTTGGGCGAGTCGCTGGAATTGTCTATGGCCTAACTCGTCGAGATACTGTTCTCGCTGATACACGAAATCCAACGGCTCACGAAGGCAGTGAAGATTTTCCAACCCGCGTAGGCGTGAGGTGGCCAAGGTCGTGATTTGTCGTATGGATCGTATGAGTCGCGCCTCATGCATAGACAGATCTTCGATGATTTCATGCAATACGGGGACAGCTAACTCGGCTGCGGCGGTGGGGGTGGCGGCTCGAACATCTGCGACGAGATCAGCAATGGATATATCCACTTCGTGGCCAATTGCGCTGATGATGGGAATTCGACTGGCGTAGATGGCGCGGGCGATGATTTCTTCGTTGAAGGCCCATAAGTCTTCCGTGGAACCACCACCTCGACCGACAATCATCAGGTCGACGCCGCCTAGTTGGGTGGCGTTGGTATTCACACGACGAATAGCTGCTGAAATTTCTTTGGAAGCGGTATCACCTTGCACGCGCACGGGATACATAAGTATGTGAACACATGGGAATCGTCGATGCAGGGTTCGTATGATGTCACTGATCGCGGCGCCGGTTGGACTGGTGATAATCGCGATACGTTTGGGGAACCGGGGTAACGGTTTTTTGCGTGCTTGTTCGAATAGGCCTTCTTGGCTAAGTTTTTGATAGAGTTGTCGAAACGCCAGTTCGAGTTCGCCTAAGCCTTCGGGAAGAAGTTTTCGTGCATATAGTTGGTATCGACCGGCTCTTTCAAAGACCTCGATATGGCCGGTGGCGACGGCTTCCAATCCGTCTTTTGGTTCGAATTTTAGTCGGGCTGCGTCTGAGCGCCACATGACGCAGGACAATTCGCAGGCATCATCTTTTAGCGTGAAGTACAAGTGTCCGCTGGAATGACGCTTGAAATTGCTGATTTGTCCGATCACATGGATGGTACTTGGTAAAGCCGTCGTGATGGCACGTTTTATCTGGGCGGTCAACTCCGATACAGATAGCGGTTGCTTCGAGTGAGCCTGCGCTTTGGTTTGAGGTGGTGTGATAAGACCGGGATTGAACGGTAGGCGCTTCATGTTGCCTGATATTGGACCGTGGTTGACACCTCAATGCAACCATGAGGTGTTTTTAGATTTGTCGTCACCCCCGCGTAGGTGGGGGTCTAGTCTTTTATTACCTTACTGGATGCCCGCCTTTGCGGGCATGACGTTTCATCGCATTACTCGTTTGGCACTTCCGGCGTAGCCAGTGTTTTTTCGAGAAGATCGATTAACTTGGGATCATCGGGCAGTGTCCGCGGGTCGAATTTGGCGATGACTTCACCTTCACGGTTGACGAGGTACTTCTGGAAATTCCAAGGTACATCCCCGGCTATCTTGGCGTTTGGGTGTTTGGTGAGATAGCGGTACAGATCGCATTGGTCGTCGCCTTTGACGGAAACTTTGGCAAATAGATCGAAGGTGACGTGATATTTTTTCTTGCAAAATTGTTTAATACTGGCGTTGGAGCCTGGTTCTTGTTTGCCGAAATTGTTGGCCGGGAAGGCGAGGATGCGAAAGCCTTGGTCTTTGTATTTTTTGTACAGTTTTTCAAGGCGTGGATAATTCGGCTCCGTGAGTCCGCATTGGCTGGCTACGTTGACCAATAGGAGTACGTCGCCTTCGTAATCGCTGAGTTTGATTTTTTTGCCGTCGATGTTTTTAACCTTAAAGTCGTGGATGGATGAGGCTTGGCTTGATTCGATGGTAGGTGTATTGTTGGGACTGGCAGCGAACGCGACGGTGCAAGCCAAGAGCAAGCTGATACCAATAAATATTGTGTTTGTCATCATGTGTTCCTTTCTTGTCATTCACTCATTATTGTGAATGTTGGGGATAGTTTCCGGCCTTGGTGCAGCGTAATGGGGGAATGAGGGCTATGCAACCAGTAAGTGTGTATGATGTCGTCGGATAGTCCGTGACGGTGTCACTGGTGAGCCATGCCAGAGTACCTGGCGCAAGCCTGGTGACGTGATAGCGGGTTGGCACGGGGGCTTTGTTGACGCAAGCGAACTTGTTGACGTGTGCCGGTCCGCAGGCTGTCGCCATGCGGCTCTGACCCCGGTTCGGCGTGAACATCCCGCTGATAGTGTGACAGGCTCCTTGTCGGATTAACGAATGCAACAGTACATTTATATTGGTAAGGGAAATGAGGAGATGGCATGATCGTCAAGTTAATGCGCTGCAAGGTGGCTGATGAATCGAAGGAAACGTTTTCCAGTTCCCAGTGCGCATGGTCAGCGCTAGCGAGGGTGGATGGCTTTATTGGTCAGATCGGGGGTTGGGACACCCGGGATGAGCGTCTTGCCGTTATTGTTGCGTGGTGGCAGGATCAACCAAGCTACGACAAGTTCATGCGGGAAATCCACGACCCTATATATGAAAAAAGTGGGCAGGCGGGAACCTATCAATCTTGTGAGGTGGATCGTTGGGAGGCTCAGTTTGATATTGCGGGCGAGGTGGGGCAAGTGCATGACGCGATTCCTGATGGGGAGTTGATAAGACTGGCCTGGTGTGAGGTTCGGCCTGATCGCGTTGAACATTTCGTGGAGGTACAAAAGAGCGTATGGAACCCCGCGATGGCTAGCGCCGGTGGCCTGCTAGCCGGCGTCTTCTCTCGTAGCGATCAACATGAGAATCATTTTCTGGTATGTACGCTATGGCGAACGATAGCGGCTCATGACGAATATCGACAGCGATACTTATATAGGCTGAAAGACCAATCAGAAGTTGTCAAAGACGTGGCACACTTGGAGGGTTATGTCGTGCATGTGCAGCCGAGTTGGCGCGTGGTGGGTGATCGGTAACCGTTTTGCGATGACTGGTTGTGAGACGAGTATGGTCAGAGCGCCTGGCGCAAGCCTGGTGACATGTTGGCGCTGGTGGTACGGTGTGGTACACGCTTGTCCGCAGGCTGGTGCCGTGCGGCTCTGATTCGACTTTTCTGGGGGTTGCTTGTGTGGAATACGGCGAAATGACAGTCATAAGGCACGGATCGCTTACACTCGCCGCTTGGATTCGTGTATTCTGTAGGCGAGTATTATACAATTGTATTCCCGTCTTCTTGGGCATGACGGCCAATGCTGGTTTGTCGAACACTAGCTCGGGGCTGACGGATGATTGTGTGGATAAGGCGGCTGCGGATGATCTTATGTGTGGTTGATGGTAGGTGAAAATATGATGACAAACATTCGACTAGCGATAGCCGGGGCGATGGGGCGCATCGGACGTGTTACGTTGGAAGCTGCTGTAACGGATAAGCGGTTTGAGCTTGTGGCCGCGCTGACTTGTGAGGATGATCCCTTGCGCGGTCATCGCGTTCGAATGGGTGCACACGACGTGGCGATTGTTGCTCATATGGGGAAACCCTGTGACGTACTGATCGATTTTTCAAATGCCGACGGTACGATGTCTTGGTTGGATGTATGTCGCCATCATGGCATTGCCATGGTGGTTGGCACGACAGGGCATGATGATGCTCAACTAAATCTATTGCGCGTAGCTGCGAAAGATATTCCTATTGTGAAAGCACCGAATTGCAGCACCGGAGTAGCGGCATTGTTAAGTTTGGTAGGCAAACTCGCTGAGACATTGGGGGAGGATTACGATGTTGAAATCGTTGAAACCCATCACCGCAACAAGGAGGATGCGCCCAGCGGGACGGCCCTAGCTTTGCAAGATGTACTCACTCGCATGAGCGAGAATAAAAGTACGCACGATGTGGTGTTTGGTCGAACAGGAAAAACGGGGGTCAGACCGCGCGGTCAAGTTGGGATTCATGCCGTGCGAATGGGGGATATTGTCGGTCGTCATGAGGTTCATTTTAGCGGCTGCGGTGAAACTATTACGCTGCGCCATGAGGCGCATTCCCGGCAGACTTTCGCCGCTGGTGCCCTACGTGCAGCCGCATGGATCGCTGGAAAATCCCCTGGTTGGTTTACCATGGCTGATGTATTGGGGTAATATGCTCGTCACGCGACGAAAATTATGGCATTATCGGGCACTATTTTTGTATACAAATCGTTCGATTTGATACAATGTCTTGACCCTTGAGGGGACGGGATAGACGCAGGGTTGATTGATTTATCGTATGGAGGAGGAAGTACCATGTCTAGTTCATATTACCGGTTGGCGATCATTGCGTTCTTGGCTTTTCCTTGCATGACTATCAATGCTTCCGTGGGTGTTCCCGTACCCTTGACGGCTGAGGTTGTCGTGGCTGGATCGGAGGGACTTGTCGATCCGCTGTTTGTCACGCATGCACCGGGAGATTTTGGCCGGGTATTTATTCTTGAACAGCCTGGCCGAGTTCGTATTTTGGATATTTCACAAAATCCGCCGGTACTGGAAGCAACACCTTTTCTTGATATTGTTGGCCGGGTCAACAGCATTGCCAGTGAGCGGGGGTTGTTGGGTCTGGCGTTTCACCCTGATTACAACAGCAATGGTTATTTCTATGTGAACTATTCAAATGCCAGCGGAGATACGACTATCTCACGCTTTCAGGTTTCCGTTGGTAATCCCGATCTAGCTGATAGCAGTTCGGAATTGATTTTACTCACTATTAATCAACCGCAATCCAATCATAACGGTGGCTGGCTGTCTTTCGGCCCTAATGATGGGTTTTTGTATATTAGCACCGGCGACGGCGGTGGCGGTGGTGATGATGATGCCGGGCACACACCCGGTTTGGGTAACAGTCAGGATATAACGAATAATCTACTCGGGAAAATGCTTCGAATCGATGTCGATGGAAACAATTCAACGAATGGTTTGTATGGTATACCGCCGAGCAATCCGTTCGTGGGTATCACGGGTGATGATGAAATCTGGGCTTATGGTTTGCGCAACCCCTGGCGCAATGCGTTTGATCGTGACAATGGTGATTTGTATATGGCTGATGTTGGGCAGTTTTTATGGGAAGAAATTGACTATCAGCCGGCGAATAGTGCGGGTGGTGAAAATTGGGGGTGGCGTTGTCGAGAAGGGGCCAATGATTTTGCCTCGGCTACGACGGCGGGTTGCGATACGGCTACTTTGTTAGACCCTATCCATGAATACGACCATTCCTTTGGGTGTTCGATAACCGGCGGTGAGGTATATCGCGGCTGCGGTATTGCCGATCTTGGTGGCACTTATTTCTTTGGCGATTTTTGCACCGCGTCCGTATGGAGTTTCCGGGTAGTTGGCGGCGTAGTCACTGATTTTCAGGATCGCACAGCTGAGTTAGCGTCTACGGGTGCGAATATCGGATTAATTTCGTCATTCGGTTTAGATGCGTTTGGCGAGATGTATATATGTGATCTCGGCGGCGAAGTATTTCGCATTATCTCTGACGGTACACCGAACGCCTGTCAAACGGATTGTGTTCCACCTTGTGTGAATGGTGTATGCGTGCCTGGGGTGGTGGCCACTTGTGCATGTGATCCCGGTTGGGGCGGTGTGGATTGTTCGAATCCTGTTTTGATGGATGTAGCGCCGGCTGCTGGTGAGTCGGGATTTAACAAGGATCGATACCTTTCATTCATGCCAGCCACACTAGCGGGCACACCCTTAGCGTTACGCGTGCGGCGCGTGGGATCAGCTACACCGTGGTATGTTAGTTGTACGTTGTCCGATCAAGGCGCAGCAGGTAGCTTTGGTACGCTGGTCCAGAATGCGGAATTTTGTATTTGGACGCGTGATGCGATTCATGTGAATGGGTGTGAAGTTGTACCGGGGAATGAATACCTTATTGATGCGACGCTGGATGATGTATCGTTTTCCACGCCGTTGTCACTCGATACGACGGCTGTGCCTACGCCTCGAGAATTTGGTGATCTTGGAAGTAGTCTGGTGGGTGGTATTTGGACGCCACCGGATTCGATCGTAACAACCGTGGATATTCTCATGGTGGTCAAAAGCTTCCAACTTGATCCTGAAGCGCCACACAAGTCGCGCGTCGATACTGACGGAAAGATACCAAACGCAATTATAGCGAGTAGCGATATCCTTCGTGAGGTATTGGCATTCAGTGGCATGCCATTCGGGTTTGGTGTGACAGGATGCCTCAGTGGTACTTGTGTGCCGAATTGTCCATAGAGGAAATCCCCACATAGCCCAGCGTGCATGTGTCACAGCGGTGTCTCCCGGTGTTTCATAACTTGGGATTTGTAACGGTTTCACAGTGTATGCAGCCTTGTATCCACGAAAATCATCGGGATCATCCAAGTTAAAGGCGGCTACGTTGCCATAGAGCTTGCTCTTAGATTCACTAGTGCTTTGTCACAGCTAAGAATTCGGGTGGCATGGGTAAGTCCCGATGTATCCCGATTTTACGTCGGGATACATCGGGACTTACCCGTGTAGTTCCAGAAGCCGACACGGGCAAAAAAAACGTTGCCCATGCCACCCTGGATGAACCCGAACATTAAGCTGTGACACAGCACTAGGTTGTTGCCTATCGACAAGTCGCGCGGGTTGGGTTAGCCTCACGGTAGTATTAGCGGTCGGGCGAAAGTGAGGGATATGATGGACGAATCGCCAGCGCCTAATCGGCGAGAGTTTATACACGTCGCAGCAGGAACCACAGCCGCTGTCTGCCTGGGAGGTTGTTCACTTTCTTCAAGTGATCGTCTTATGATGACCGGATCCCGCCAATCCGGTGCAGCCATGGATCGCAGCAGTTGGTCACAACTGGCGTCACTTGCGTTAGAAAAAGTTAAGCGTGGCGGTTGCTTGTATGGCGATATTCGGCTGATGGAATCTCGCAATCAATCACTACGTGCAGAAGACCGACGTATAGCCAATATTAATGAGCGATTTGACAGCGGGTTCGGTGTTCGGGCGCTCTATCAAGGGGCGTGGGGCTTTGCAGCATCCTCCCATTTTTCCGAAGAAGAGGTCGAGCGTACGGCAGCCAAGGCGGTCGAAGTCGCACGGGCTTCTCACCTGTTAATGAAATCACCTGTTACACTAGCTGATGAGCCGATTCACGTTGACAAGGTTGTGACACGATATCGCATCGATCCTTTCGAGGTTTCGCTGGACGACAAGGCCGAGTTATTGTTGCGTGTGAGTGATGTTCTTCATAAACATAAGAGTATCATCCGTTCCGACGGGTTTCTCTGGATGCAACGAGATATCAAGTTGTTTGCATCCACTGAAGGCACCAAGCTAGATTTTGATCTTATGGCCATAGGTGGAAGTTTTGGGGCGACGGCTAAGCGCGGGGATGATTATCAATCTCGAAACTACATCGTGCCATTCTATCGCACCGGCTACGAACACTTGGATAAATATGACATGTTGTCGCATGCTGATCGTATTGCTGAGCAAGCCATTGAGAAAGTTCAGGCTTCTCAACCGTCGCCCGGTAAATACGATCTTGTCCTCGATCCCGCCCACTTAGCTTTAACCATCCATGAGAGTTGCGGCCATCCCAGCGAATTGGACCGAGCGCTCGGTTATGAAGCCAACTACGCCGGCACGAGTTTTCTTACACCCGAAAAATTGGGGAATTTTCAATATGGTAGTCGGCATGTCAATCTGATGGCAGATAACACGCGCAGCGGTCACATGGCCAGTACGGGTTACGATGATGACGGCGTAGCCGGGCAACGTTGGCCGATCGTTGAGCGGGGCATCTTCCGTGGGTATTCGACGAGTCGAGAGGTAGCTGGGGCTATTGGTGAAAAGCGATCGCGCGGTTCTTGTCGGGCAGATAGTTGGGCGAGTGTGCCTATCGTGCGCATTGCCAATGTCGGGCTTGAGCCGGGTATTGAATCGCTGGATTCGCTGTTGGCTGATGTGAAGGATGGTATTTATATCGAAGGTCGCGGTAGTTTTAGCATCGATCAGAAGCGTTACAACTTTCAGTTTGGCGGCGATGCCTTCTGGGAGATTAAGAACGGTCGACGGGGTCGCATGCTCAAGAATGTGGTGTACAACGGGATTACGCCGGAGTTTTGGAATAGTTGTGATGGCGTTGGCAACCGCGAAACGTGGCGTGAATATGGCTTTATCACCTGCGGTAAAGGCCAGCCTGGTCAATCGGGTTGGATGACGCACGCGGCAAGTCCGGCGCGGTTTCGTCAGATAAATGTGATTGATCCTAAAGCGTAAGTTTGTTTGTGAAGGTATGTGATTCTTGCGGTTTCTCGTATGTTGGTAGAGTTTCCTTTTTCATCAAGTTGAAAATCGGATATGGCAACTCAACTTATTGTGGAGAAAGATTTTAGGCGTATCAAAAACATTATCCTGTCCTCGACGCGGGCGGACGATGTCTTTGTATCGCTTAGCGATTCAGATTCTTCGACGCTACGTTTTGCTAACAACCAAGTCGTACAACATGTTTCCGTTCACCGACCAAGGCTGACGATTCGGGTGGCGTTTGGTCTCAAGAACGGTTCGGCGAGTACTAACCGCTTAGACGAAGATTCGTTAGTTGCTGCGCTAAGACAAGCCGAGCGTATCGCGCATCTCGCACCGGATGACCCTGAATATCTCCCTCCGCTTGGTTCGCAATCCTACCTACGAATGTCCACACACATAGCCGGGACGGCTAATACCACACCCCTGGATATGGCCAACCGAACCAAGCCCGTTATTCAACAGTGTGTTGAGCAGGGTCTAGTGGGTGCGGGGATCATGAGTAGCTCAACTAACGCACATGGTGTGGCAGCTTCTTCTGGTTTGTTTGGTTTTCAAGAAAGCACAGATGCTCGTTTTTCATTAACGGCTACCGCGGAGGACAGTTCCGGTTGGGCACTCAATGCTCACCGCGACGTTGACTCAATAGATATGCATGGTATGACTCGATCAGCGGTCATGAAAGCGTTGGCCTCACGAAACCCGAGAGAATTGGCACCGGGGCATTATCCCGTGATTTTTGAACCTGCAGCGGTGGCTGGTATATTCGCACCGTTTCTCTGGTCACTTAGCGCCAGGCGTTATCATCGAGGTGATTCTCCATTTAGCGGCAAACTGGGATCGGTCGTGTTGGACCCGCGCCTGACGCTACGCAGTGACCCAGGTCATCCTGACTTATTAGGATCACCGTTTGCGTCGGATGGCATGGCTACGCGACACCGGACGTGGGTCGATCAAGGTGTTCTCAAACAATTGCATTACGATCGTTTTACAGCAGCTGAGCACAATGTAGTACCGAACACGCGCCCAAATGCTGCGATACTTTCTTTTCAAGGTGAAACGGCTGATAGTGTGGATGCACTAATTGCTCAAGCGGATCGGGCCGTTCTCGTAACCAACTTCTGGTATATCCGATTTGTCGATCGCACGGACCTGACCGTGACGGGTATGACACGCGATGGCACTTTTCTAGTAGAGAATGGTCGGATCGTAGCCGGTTTGAAAAACTTTCGTTTTCACGATAGTCCGCTGCGCTGTTTGAAACTGATCGATGCTGCCACTTCACCGACCCACGCCATGACTATCAACGGCGCTAAAATGCTCCTACCTGCGTTGCGCCTTCCGGATTTCCATTTGTCCAGCGTAACCAAGTTTTAATGACCGTGTTGATTATTCACTCGTAGCGTAGCGCTTGCACGGGGTCGAGTCTGGCCGCCCGAATAGCCGGGTAGATGCCGCTGACAACGCCTACGAAAACAGCCATGATTAGCGAGGCGATAATGATACTCGGTGGGGTGTAGGTTTCTAAGACCTGTGTAAATTCGCCGAGAAAGTTAGCCATCGCCCATCCAGCTACCACACCTAATGCGCCGCCGAACAGACTGATGATGCTGGCTTCGGTGAGGAATTGTTTGAGAATGTCGAAACGGCGTGCCCCGATAGCCAGGCGCACACCAATCTCTCGTGTGCGTTCGGTGACTGAGACCAACATGATGTTCATGATGCCGATGGCACCCACGAGTAGGGAAATACCGGCGATGCTATAAAGCACGACACCGAAAATTTTTGCCACCTGAGCGAATCTTTGTTTCATCTGTTCTTGTGTGTATATCGTAAAGTCGTCCTTGGTGCCGGAGCGAATACGATGGCTGACGCGTAGGGTTTTTGTGATACCTTCCGTACAGGCAGGAATGGCTACGGCGGATGCGCACTGTACATTTAACATGCTGAGATAACGCTGACCAAACATGCGTGCCATCGCCGTCGTAAGGGGGATGATGGCCTGTTCGTCAACATTCATAAAACCAAGGGTGCCTTTTTTTTCCATCACGCCAACGACAACAAAACTTTTACCATTGATTTTTACGTTTTTACCCACAGCAGGTAGCGCGCCGAATAAATCTTGTGCTACACCGTAACCAAGCACCGTTACCATCGTGCTGCCGCGCACATCTTCACGAGAGATGAATCGTCCGGATTCAACAAGATAGCTATTCATGGGCGCGTAGGTTTCGGTGACACCCAATATAATTCCGTTGACGTTTTGTTGGAAGTATTTTATCTGGCCGCCACCTTGGTATTGGGGGGATACGCGAATTACTAACTCGGCGTTTTCCTGCAAAATCTTTTCAGCGTCAACCGGTGCCAGTGCGCGCACGGTAGAGGTGACGCCTCCATGTTCCCGTTTACCATCCACGATGATAAGTTGATCTGCGCCGAGAGATTCAAATTGATCGAGAACGTCTCGCTGTGCACCCTGTAGTATGGACACGGCGGACACTACCGCACCCACACCTATGATAACCCCAAGGGTGGCCAGGATAGAGCGAAGCAGGTTCTGTTGTAAGCCTCGAATAGCGGTGAAGAGCAGTCGTATGTGAAACATGATGTCTGTTTTCGCAGTAAGTGTTAGCTGGCTTCCAACTTCGGCGGTAAAGGTTTTGATGAAGGGGATAGCATGGATTTTTTACGAAACAGTGATTGGTGGGAGTCGCGGGAAATCCGTAAAATCTCATCTCGTCGCTCTGCATCCACTGCCGTATCAGCGACGATCCTGCCATCTTTCATTTCGATCATACGCTCAGCCTGGACAGCTATATCCATCTCGTGCGTAACGAGAACCACTGTCATTCCGCCGGCGTGCAATTCGTGGACAATGTCCATGATTTGCCTACCGGTACGAGAATCGAGGTTTCCCGTAGGTTCATCAGCCAATAGCAACTTGGGTTTGTTCACGATGGCCCGGGCAATAGCCACGCGCTGACACTCGCCTCCGGACAGTTCGGAAGGTTTATGTTTCGCACGATTGCTTAGTCCTACACGATCCAGTGCCTCAATGGCTGGTTTTGTGCTGTACGCCTTGCGCGTATACATCAAGGGTATCAGGACATTGTCCAACGCGGAGGTTCGTGAAATAAGATTGAATGTCTGGAATACGAATCCGATTTCGTGGTTACGAAGAAGTGCCATCCGCTTTTCACTCATCGTGTTAATGGTTTGGCCATTGATCTCGACAGTGCCCGAGGTGGGGCGGTCCAAGCATCCGAAGATGTGCATCATGGTACTTTTTCCACTACCCGACGCGCCGACAATGCTGACAAATTGGCCATGCGGTACATGGAGGTCAACATCCTGTAATGCACGAACGACGGAGTCGCCCATGTGGTAGTGTTTAGTGAGTTGTAACGCTCGTATCATCGAAAGTTGTTCCTGAGGCTAACGAACCATCGGGTTATCGTACGCCTGCTTAACTGTCGTCTTTGTCCTTGTCCGTTTTAGATGGCAATTTAGTGTAGACCGTCATACCGACTGTTAGCCCGTCGATGATTTCCGTGTTGCTACCGTTATCCAAGCCCAGTTTGCACACCACAAATTCGGTATCCCTTTGCTGGGCAGGTGTATTACGCTTAGGGATATACACACCAAGTTGCCCATGTGGTCCTTCGCGTATGGCTTCGTTAGGGCAGAGTACGACATCCGTACGCTTTTCAGCGGTGAAGCGGACATCAGCTCGCATGCCGGGTAGGAGCAATCGACGATTTTCGCTGGTTATCACCACGTCGACTAAGTAGGTCACCACGTTACTGATGTTGCGAGGTTCCGGATATATGCGCTCAATCACACCGTGAAACTCCTGGTCGCGGAATGATTCCACAGTAATAATGGGTAACTGACCGGCCTGGGCTAACGCTTCGTCTAAATTTTCGGGCATTCTCAAATGACTCGCATGGCCGGGACTGGCCCACGGCGGCGCGATCTTCAACACCTGACCAATGTCGGATTCATCCACTTCAGCTTTGACCATCAGCCGATCCGTGCTGATGACCACCGCCAACACCGTACCGCCGGTAAACGCAGATTTACCGCCCTGGATGACTTCACCGATTTGCGTTCTCACGTCAGCGACGATACCGTCGATCAGACAGTGTATATCCGTTTCGCTTAGTCGTTCCTGGGCTTCTGCAAAATTGTTTTGCATGGTAGCCAGTGTTGCCTCGGCTTGATGCACCGTCTGTTGGACTTGCTGTACTTTAAGTTTCGCCAGTTCATGTTCCGCCTTGGCACCCTGTAACTGTGCCAACTGACCTACGTAAGTTGTACGTCGTTGCATGACTTCTTCGTCGTTACGCTGCTCAGGTGGTAGGGCTTCAATTTTTTCTTTGCGAAACAGGGAGAATTCCAGACTGGCCTGCAATTGCGCAACGCGAGAATAGGCGGAGTCAATTTGATTCCGGGCTTGTAGGAGGGAAATTTTGGATTCTTCCAGTCGATACTGGGCAACCTCCAAATCAAGTTTGGCACGGGATACGCTTCGTTGTTCGTCTGCCGGATCGAGGCGGATTAATAAGTCGCCAGCTTGGACACGGTCGCCTGCCAAACGCGCGATTTCGATCACTTCACCGCTGGCCTCCGATTTAATTTCAACACGCAGCGCGGGCCGAATCTCACCCGTGGCGTTGATGGGAAGCATTAAGTCGCCGCGGACAATGGTTTTCGATTTTCCTTCCAGACCTTCCAGGCTCAGTCTGAGCTTGCTTGTCGCAGCGATGTAACCCACGACGATAGTCGTTAGGAATAAAATGGTGATGACAATGTTTTTCATGGCACTTGCTTGCTTTCGATTCGTTGTCGTGGGCCTATAGAAAGTCATCCACTGCGTTCGATCCAAGGCCACACGGTTGGCAGGTGTATTAGATGGTTAAATTTTATCCCATAGTAGAAGGTGGTGAATATTCAAGCTCGAAAGTTTCAGCCACTGCCTTGTTCGTGACACGTCCATCTTCTATATTAATACCGGCAGCTAATCCGCTGTCTTGCTTGCACGCCTGCCGATAGCCAAGATCTGCCAGCTTTAGCGCATAGGGTAGTGTGGCATTGGTTAGTGCATACGTCGATGTGCGACCAACCGCTCCCGGCATGTTGGCCACGCCATAGTGCACGATGTTGTCTATGATGTATGTGGGATCTTCATGTGTTGTAGGATGAATCGTTTCGCAACATCCTCCTTGGTCCACGCCGACATCGACAATCACCGAACCAAAGGGCATGTCAGCCAGCATATCCTTAGAGATCAATACCGGACAACGAGCGCCAGGTATCAAAACTGCGCCGATAACAAGATCAGCGGTAGCGAGGTGATTTCGAAGCGATAATCGTTCACTAAAGACCGTCTGCACATTGGCCGGCATGACATCGCTGAGATAACGCAACCGATCAAGGTTAACATCCATAATGACCACCCGTGCGCCCAAGCCGGCAGCGACCTTGGCTGCATTCGTGCCGACAATGCCTCCCCCGAGGATCACCACTTTAGCCGGTTCCACGCCGGGTACACCACCCAGTAATATGCCACGGCCCATCATAGGTCTTTCGAGAAATTTAGCCCCTTCCTGGATGCTCATTTTACCAGCGACTTCACTCATGGGCGTAAGCAGAGGTAGCCTACCGCTTGTATCAGTAATAGTTTCGTATGCGATGGCGATAGATTTCGTTTTGATGACATGTTCGGTCAGTTCACGGTCAGCCGCGAAATGGAAGTAGGTAAACATGACCTGTCCTTCTCGCATCATGTCGCGTTCGTGGGCCTGCGGTTCTTTCACCTTGACGATCATCTCGGCCTGGGCAAAGACTTCCTTGGCGGTGTCCATAATGCTCGCCCCGACCGAAGCGTATTCGTCATTGTGGATACCGGACCCGATGCCCGCATTATGTTCAACCAGCACACTATGCCCCCGACGCACCATCGCATCGACGCATCCCGGTGTCAGACTGACGCGATACTCATGTGTTTTTGTTTCTTTTGGTACACCAACAATCATGGTCAGCGAAGCTCCCGCTGAGAATTATAATGACGCTGCCGAAGCGCAGTGCTCGGCATTAAAGACGCAAACACGTCCATCTATTGGGCACTATATCGCGTGGTTACGGTCCATGCAATGAAACGCGATATATAGCAGGTCCGAACCTGTGGGAAATTGTCTGATTAACTTGTTTTATATCTTTGTACTTGCGGGCTTTTTTCGCTTGGCAACCCCTACTTTTCGGATAGTTGCGACGTTATGTGAACGCCGGATGCATCTATCTCCACAGTCACCGCGCCTTGTTCGGCTGTGTTGAACATCCTTTGCCGGCCAACCAGTTGTAGCAATCCGTTTTTCGTATCTTCGGATCGCTGATAACTCGATCGGATGAGTACTTCAGCACCGACAGACTGAAGAAACGCTCGTGTGCTCGGTTCAACATCACCATGATGAGGTAGGACCAACACCGTAGCGTGAAGGTCATCCCGTCGGCTAAGATCGCTCAAGGCTACATTTTCAATATCCCCCGTGAGCAGGAGTGATTTTTCAGCGAAAGTCAGCCTGAGCACCGTCGAGCTATTGTTGGCGGATACGGTATCCGGCGAATGGGGCGTGGGCCAGAGTTGTTCCAGATGCATGGATACCGGTAGGGCTTCGAGCGATTTTACCATGCCTGTTTCAATCGGATGTTGCCGCAAACGTAATAGTCTGAGCAGTTCACGCCCCGCACTTGAACGATTAGCCAGGTCACGAAAGAGGCGATTTACGACGATAGGTCCGCAATCGATAGTGTCTATGAGACCGGGGATTGCGCTATAGTGATCGAGGTTGGGATGACTCAGAATAATACGATCTATACGCCGAATACCGCGCGAGCTTAGATAAGGCAGAAGCGTGCTTTGGGCGAGATTATAATGTGACGAGGTACCTGCATCGTACAGCCAAGTTTGTCCATCCGGCAGTTCAATCACAGTCGTTGAACCGGCGCCAACGGATAGAAACGTAACACGAAGACTGCGTGTAGACGTCATCCACTGCGACCACGGCAATAACGATGCCAGCAGCAGGGCAGTGGTTATGACTATCACGGCGTTGCCCTTACCCGTGCCAGCGCGCAAAGAGATATTTTCTTGTGATTGAATCTTATGCTCTGTTACCTCATTGGCATCGTTGGTATCGACAATGTGCAAGGCTGGTTCGTCGTATGTATGTCGGTTAGCGGTTTTTCTTTTTGTGAAACCCACCCAGGATAAGACAATGAGCCATACGTAGTACAATACAATCGTCAGCATAGAGGGCATGGCTACGTACTTGATGGAACCCGGCAAATGAGACAGGTGATCGACGACATAAATCAGCAGGGATTCCGAAGTCGTCAGTAAAAAGCTAACGGTTGGCACTAGCCAAGGCACGATGACCATAAGGGCCATCTTGGCAAAGCCCATTCCCATCACGAGTGTGACTATGGGCAGCACCAACAACGAATTCAAAGCACCCCACATCGGCACGCGTTGAAAATGCAGGGCGACGATTGGGAGGGCGATAAGCCAGCAGGAAAGCGATACAGCCAATCCAGCCACAAACCACCGTCCCAACAGCATCCATAGTCGCTTGGGCCAAGCAAGGTGATAAGTCGGGTGAAGGGCCTCCATGGCAGCGATCGAGTCGTCAGTGGCACCAGTGAAACGGCGTTTGCACCAGCGCACGAAATCATGGATATAATGGTGTATTGAAGGTGCCAGCAGGGCAATGCCGCAAACTGCTGTGAATGAAAGTTGAAAGCCTACGTCATACAGGCTGTCGGTATCAATCGCCAGCAATAACACCGCCGCCGCTGCGATGGCATTGATAAAACCGCGCCGACGTCCGAGCAGTCTCGCCACGCAAAATAATAATCCCATCGTCGCTGCGCGTAATATCGAAGGTCGAGGCTCAGCCACAATTACATAGACGATGATGCCCAGGCCCATGATCCAATACCGTTTTCTAAAAAGGAAAGGTATTGGCTGAACAACCATGCGAATCAGCAGCATGACAATAGCCACGTGAATCCCACTGACGGCGAGAAAATGGATACACCCCGCGCGTACAAATATGTCGTTTAGCCGGCGATCCAATGCACTGCGTTGACCGAGAATCATCGCTTGCAATAGTCCCGCTTGTTCGGTGGCACTGCTTTCGAGATCACTTGTCAGCATGCGTCGTGCATAGTCGCGTAGTCGCATAGTCCAGGAGAATTGTTCATCAGCTGATGTAGGTATGTGTTGAACGGCTTCCCGCTGTTTGACGCTCAAACCTGCGACGATGCCTTGTCGTCTGCGATGTGCCGTCCAGTTGTACGATCCAGGATTATGTGGGGCAGAAAAGCTATAAAACCAACCAAGCAGACGCACGCGATCACCTTGTTGTAGATCCAACACGGCTTCGTTAACAGTTACACGCACGCGACCCTGTGTCTCGTGATAACCGTCACCTAACTCGATGCGATCTACGTCCAACACAAAAACGGTTTTAGCCGGTCGAAATCGCCAGCGGTGAAAGGGGAGATGATCTTTTTCCACGATGCGCGGTTCGGTGGCAATTCTACCTTCCAACCTCGCCAAGATTCGATTTTCAGGCACAAAGCGCGTCAGGTTGTCGCTAGCCACGTCGGTATGTTGTAAAGCGTGTACAAAAGCCCCCGTGGCCAGAGCGGCGAGCGTCAACCATACACTCGGTGCCCACAGGCGCTACTTTGGCCAAATGATAAGACCCGTGCTAGCGAGTAACAGTATCGCAGAAGCCGGCAGCGGCATGGCATATTGATGGTCTAACGTGATACCTATCACCAATCCGACAGCCATAGGAGCCAGTGGGGCGCGGCGCATGATCCACGAACTGGTCGGAGCATTTGTCATTACATCGAAACCATTACGATGTCACTGTCTTTAGCGAGTTAACGTCTATCGTACACACGATTCTCGGATAAGTTACATGATACGTAATCCAGTGTGCAACTAGTAAACCCTTTGGTGCAAGATTGATACGTCATTTAACAAAATGTACTGCTTAGTTGCTTCAACGACAGTGATGGCGGATAATGCTCATGGGAATCGTTAGTAGGGAATGGGTCGTTAGCAAGGGATAAGGCACAATAATATGACTTGGTTCTTAGGCGTATGGTTGGCCGCGGCGGTGCTCGTCGGGCTGATGTGGCTGGTGCGCCTTATTGCTATGGTGCGCGTCTTTCGCCGTCGTGTCGTGCTCACACCGAATTCTCATCCGTCTCCATTAGGTGAAAGGCCCCATCTGTCCGTCATCGTAGCGGCAAAGGATGAAGAAGATAATATCACCTCCTGCGTTAATAGTCTCCTGAATCAGGACTATCCCGACTACGAACTGATTGTTGTGGATGATCGTTCTACAGATCGAACTGCACAATTATTGCACGAACTAGAGCGCCATGCAGACGGCAAGTTGCGTGTGCTCACGGTCGAATCGCTGAAAGATGGCTGGTTTGGAAAAAACAATGCCATGCGCGTGGGGATCGAAGCCAGTCGAGGCGAATGGCTGTGTTTTTCTGATGCCGATTGCCGGTTTATATGCGAGCGCACGCTGTCGATAGCCGTCAATGAGATGCAACACCGCGAGGCCGATTTCCTTTCCATCACACCCATGCTCGAAACCCCGACCTTCTGGGAGAAAATTCTTCAACCGGTCTGTGCCCTGGCGCTGATTGTGTGGTTCCTGCCAGAACGGGTGAACAATCCACGCCGTAAAACAGCTTATGCCAACGGTGCGTTTATGCTGCTTCGCCGCACCTGTTACGACGGTATCGGCGGGCATGATCGTGTGAAAACCGAAGTCAACGAAGATATACACATGGCCCGTTATGCCAAACAAGAGGGCTACCGACTTCGCGTAGCGGAAAACGATGGCTTATACCTGACTCGTATGTACAGTTCATTTCGTGTGGCCATGCAAGGCTG
Source organism: Planctomycetota bacterium (assembly GCA_024276605.1). Lineage (GTDB taxonomy): Bacteria > Planctomycetota > Phycisphaerae > UBA1845 > UBA1845 > JAJRPG01. The sequence continues at coordinate 50,296 of JAJRWX010000046.1, forward strand.
GAGTCGCATCTTCTTCGGTAGCCTTGCTCGTCCGTCTAGATTGGCTTTAGCATTACTGATGGTTGGTTTCTTTTCCATGCTAACCTGGCCCAGCGCTATCGCCAGTGTTTACGGATGGACGCAGGCTACTGTTGACACCTTATGGGTATGGCGGCTGCTAGCGATCGAATGGACGCTGGCTGTGCTACTTATGCAAATGGTTGTCTGGCGATCATACCGACCCATGCGCATTCCCTCGATATGGTCGTTTTTTTATTGGTTCGGTGCGTGTCTGACCTTGATTGTTCTAGTCCGCGCTTGGCTAAGATCGATGGGCGCAGGCTACACAACTTGGCGAGGCACTACATACGTGGGTAGTCAACGTGTTGATGATAGCCCGGCGGTGGAGACGTGCGAGCAAGAAAAGGTTATCACGGCTCCACAAACAGCCCCCGTGAAGGAGTCG
>JAJRWX010000007.1 GCA_024276605.1 Planctomycetota bacterium
CTTCGTCACAGCTAAGAATTCGGGTGGCATGGGTAAGTCCCGATGTATCCCGACGTATAGTCGGGATACATCGGGACTTACCCGTGTAGCTCCGGTGGCCACCACGGGCAAAAAAAGCCTTGCCCATGCCACCCTCGATGATCCCGAAAAATAAGCTGTGACACAGCACTAGGTCACGGCTGGATTCCCACTTTCGCGGGAATGTCAGGGTGGTACGCCTGGAGCTATACCCGTATGATCTAACAAAGATTCGATGCATCATAGATGCCCATCATAACAAATCCGTAGGGCTTTCTGCTAGTAAAAAATCGTTCAATCACTTTTTTATCGAGAGATAATGGTAACTTAGATATGGGACGTCACGCGTACGTTAGGGTATCGGACTTTTGCTTTGCATGGGCGCAATGGCGTTAAGCGTACTCACAAGCTTATGCAATTACTCTCCACCCAACTTCTGCTGCCGTTCACGTAGAGAGGCTTCTGCATCGAATATCTGGTACTTCACCTGTAATCGCCAATCGTCCAGGGCTGCGTTGGCTTGATCGATGTTTGTTTTATTGGTCTGATAACGTAGCAAAGTTTCCTCGGCCAATTTGCGTAATCGAGGTTGTTGATCTACAGGCAACTGATCGATTTGTGCCGACAATTCTTCGAATTGTTGAAGAAAAGTTTCTTCCGTCATAGCTCGTTCCCCCTCGTACTTTAACATTTGCGCCCCACGGCAAGGCATGGTCGGGAGAATCATAGGCAGGTCGATCCCATTAATCATCCAATGATTACCTCAATATCGCAACATGTCATGCCATATATACGGCACTTCTGATATTTGAGGACGTAATTCATGATTTAATTGAACATGTAGCGTGATAATAGGACCATGCTGACGCGTTTCGTTGTGTCAGGAGGGTGCAAACTCAATTGTTCGATCGCACCCCTACCCCCAACGTTGCCATAGATATGGCCGTACTGGATATAGTCCAATACGCACCGAGCCGAGGTTATTAGCCCACACGAAGTCCCGATTTCTGGAATGGCCGAGTCACTATGTGGACGATTCGGTAAAGCGGGTAGCCTAGCGAATGATAGGGCGTATGAATCGGCAGAATCTGAGCGCTCACGCAGGGGACATAGAGTTATAGGCCGTTACCATGAGGGGCTAACTCGGTTGATCTGAATATGCTAGCCTGGGTAAGCGTTATTGTACCCTGTCGAGGACGTCTGGATAAACAATAATTTGTCGTAGTTTTCTATCATGGGTGTACTTTCCTCATCTTAGCGGCTAAAGTTGCATGATTGTTCGTCTGACGCTGGGGGTGGTTCCCCGGCCCCGTTCGGGCGCTACGCCCTATTGGGGGGAACGTAAGTTAGGCGGCAGCAGGGGAAAACCACATAACATGTGATTGCGGGAGCGATGGCCATGCAAAGAATCAGAATGTTTCTACAGAATTGTCGTACAACAACAGTAAAGCTCCTTGCCGGCGCTTTGATGGCATGGGTGGGTACTTTGCCTTCCCCGGTTTACGCCGTCGGGATATGTCCAGCAGCTTCGATCACAGGTGCTACACCTGCCAGCGGTACCGTCGATGCCCGCGCGCCGTTTGATCCAAGCGATGTCACCACTTTGCTGGGTATCGGTGACGCTACCGACACCATTGCCATTACGCTGAGCACAAATGATATAGGCGCGGCCAACATGGGTTGTTGGTCCTTGTGCGAAACCGCAGTGCATGTTGGTGTGTCGAATAGCATCACTAGTGTTTCCCAGAATGGTAATGTATTCACCATTACATTGGACCGAGCCATTACGCCCAGCGCAGCTACATCCATCGATTACAACGGTGGGGCTGGCGTGATTTACCTTTCGAGTCCTGGTAACGTGGATGCAAATGAGTTGTCTACTTTTCAAGACATAACAGTTCACATCAATATTCAAAATGGCGTTGTTTATGCGGCTCATGGCCTATTCAGCTCGGACATCGATCACGATGGTGATACTGATGGAGATGACCAAACCCTTCTCGTGGATGTCTTGCAGGGGAACGGTGTGTTCGCTCCAGGCTGGCTTAATGAGCCACTACCCGATACTTCCGCCTGCGATAGCTGCCTAGATGATTTGTTCAAGAATGCTCCAGGTATCTGTGGGTGTGGCGTAGGTGATACCGATACCGACGGCGATGGTACGCCTGATTGCAATGACTTATGCCCCAATGACAGTTCTTTGGTAACGGACGTTGATACAGATAGTGATGGTGTGCTGGATTGCAATGATAACTGCCCAGATGTGCCAAACGCCGCTCAGGCTAATTGTAACGGAGCTGGCAACTCGGGTTGTGGCTCGATCGCATTCGCATGCAATGTGATTGGCGACGCATGCGAGGTTTCGATTGATCTTCAAGATAACGATAACGATGGCACATGCAATATCGTGGACGAATGCCCGGATGACCCCAGCAAATCAGAGGTGGGGCAATGTGGCTGTGGTAACCCAGATACGGATTCTGATGGCGATGGTATTGCCGATTGCATTGACAATTGTCTGAATGATGTCAATGCAAACCAAGGCGACTGCAACAACGACGGTACCGGCGATGCCTGCGAAGTGACGAGTGATCTCCAAGATAATGATGGCGACGGTACATGCAATGGTACTGATGGCTGCGTGGATGATGCCGGCAAAACTTCGCCTGGTCAGTGTGGTTGTGGTATTGCGGATACGGATTCGGACGGAGACGGTACGGCAAATTGCAATGATGGTTGTCCAGGCGATAGTGGTAAGACTTCAGCTGGTGATTGCGGTTGTGGTATTGCCGACACGGATTCAGACAGCGATGGAATCGCGGATTGTAATGATAACTGTATCAATACCTCAAATGCTGACCAAGCCGACTGTAACAGCGATACCATCGGTGATGCGTGCGAAGTATCAAGTGATGTTAAGGATAGTGACGGCGATGGGGCGTGCAATGGTGTGGACGGTTGCCCGAATGATGCCACAAACGCTTGTATTGCCGGCAATGATGAGGATGGAGATGCTATCGCCAACAATAATGACAATTGCGTGAATATCGCAAACCCGGATCAGCTTGATTGCGATGGTGACGGTACAGGTGATGCTTGTGAAGCGGATGTCGCCGATCAAGACGATGATAATGATGGCACCTGCAACGGTATTGATAACTGTCCTGATGATGCAAATATCAATCAAGTGGATACGGATGGTGATAGCGTTGGTGATGCGTGCGACAATTGTAAATTAGACATGAACGCCGATCAACTTGATACGGATGGTGATGGTGTTGGTGATGCTTGTCAGCCTTCCGATCCTCCAACGACTCAGCCGGTGGATAGCGATGAGGATGGCATCAGCGATGACGAGGACAACTGTCCGACGACCGCGAACGCGGATCAGGCCGACGCTGATGGCGACGGCGTTGGTGACGTATGTGACAATTGTGTTGACGATGCCAATGCAGACCAAGCGGACGCCAATTCCGACGGCATTGGTGACCTATGCGAAGACACGGGAACAGGTATGGGTACGGCTCCTAATCCATGCGGTGTTTGTGGCGAAGGCATGTCACTAGGTATGATCATTAGCCTCTTCGGATGGATGGGCTTTAAGTCGCAAACACGCCGATGGCGCGTGAGATAAGTACAAGACGTTCTTATGACGCTGCCTGGCGACGCTAGGCAGTCGAGTGTCATACTAACAAGTGAATGACCAACGCCCGGTTTCTCGGTAGTGAGAGGCCGGGCGTTTTTGTTTGGTGCGACAGGCCTGACGCTGGATAACTGGTGAGTAAAAGCACCAGGGTGGTCCACATCTTCAGACGTGGGGGACACGATGATGACACCGACATGGCAGGGCAGGTCGCTTCTTCGCCCCAAGGCGAAAGGTTGACCTGCCTTTTACTTTCACGCTTCGGCCTTCTTTGGGGCAAGCCTGGTGAATGATGATGTCCGTGCCGGAGTTCTCATGTGGTGGTCTGCAGGCTGGCGCCGTGCGCGTTGATTAGACTGTCCTTATGGTTGCGGGAGCCGATGACTTCAGGCAGGTCAACCTTTCGCCAATGTGGGATTGGCGAAAGAACGACCTGCCCTACCGGTATTTACGTCGGGGTACATCGAGACAAGCCTGGTAGTACGCCGACAACCAGGCTTATCCACGTCTTCAGACGTGGGGGACACGATGATGGCACCGACATGGCAGGGCAGGTCGCTTTTTCGCCCCAAGGCGAAAGGTTGACCTGCCTTTTGCTTTCACGCTTCGGCCTTCTTTGGCGCAAGCCTGGTGAATGATGATGTCCGTGCCGGGGTTCTCATGTGGTGGTCTGTAGGCTGGCGCCGTGCGCGTTGATTAGACTGTCCGTATGGTTGCGGGTGCCGATGACTTCAGGCAGGTCAACCTTTCGCCAATTTGGGATTGGCGAAAGAACGACCTGCCCTACCGGTATTTACGTCGGGGTACATCGAGACAAGCCTGGTAGTACGCCGACAACCAGGCTTATCCACGTCTTCAGGCGTGGAGGACGCAATGATGACACTAGAATCTACAACGGGCAGGTTATGGCCCGCTGCAAGCGACTCGGTAAAACGTCATTTCATACACCTATGCCAGGCAATAGCCTAACCTACGGACAAGGCACAGGGCATCCGGTATCACTATAGGTTAACAACTGAAAAGCTTTGACAATCCAAAGAATATCCTCAGCATTGATGACGCCATTGGGTTCGCAGGGGACGATGTCGAAAGCTTCGAAAGGAATGCCCAATGAAAAATCAAGCTGAAACGCGAGGACGACAGCCAGGATGTCATCAGAATTGACAATGCCGTTAGCGGTGACATCGCCCCATTGTGGCATATCTACCGTAGTTGGTAGTGACGCGAATGCGTCACATTCAGCCGTAACCGTGTATGAACTATTGGGGCCGGGTACGATATCGATTCCCTGTACGGTTACGACACCCCAGTCACTGGGAAGTTGAACCACCGGCGCATTCACAATCGATCCATCTGCAGCTATGAACTTATCCAAACATGTCCACACGGATGATGTCAAGTGAAGAGCGACGGGGGCGTTCGAGTTTGTAGGTAACGGTTCTATACTGAAAGCACGAGGTCCGATGGCGATTAGATTGGGTGCATCAGAACTTGACTGACCTACACAGATGCCGGCAGCACAAGCATCGTCTTTTGAGCAGACATCAAAATCGTTACAGGCAGTACCGTCAAGGGCGAGATTATCATCACATAGTCCGAAACCATCGCAAATATCTGCGAGGTTGCACTGCGAAGTAGCCTGTCGGCCACAAGGTGTGTCGCGCGGTTTGAAATTCTGTAAGCAAAAACCGGCATTGTTACAGGAATCAGGCGCGTCACATTCGCTATCTGTAGGATCTCCGCATGGCGTACCCTCCGGACGAGGTGGGTGAGCACATAAACCACCTTGGCAAAGATCCAGAGAGCATTCTACCCCGTCATCGCTACAGACAATGCCGTCGGGTTTGGGATTTGTCTCACACAAGCCCATCCCGTCACAAGCGTCCGGACTGTCGCATTCCGTATCGGTGGGATCGCCGCAGGTCGTACCTTCAGCCAATAGCGACCAACTGGAAGACGAAACACTTGGGATGCAGGCTTCACAATCGTTCATGGGATTGCGTTCGCCGGTAGCGCGACAAACACCGTCTATGACACAATCGTCAACAGTGGATAGGTTCAGTGCGATCGTACCGGTGTTGGTCTCAAAACCGGCCACGCGCAAGAAATAATCTTCACCGACGACGGTGTTAAAGTTCAAGGCAGCGTGTAGTCCCACACCGCTATCGTCGTCGCATGCGATTTCGACGCCCCCTACATTCGGACATTCATCGAAGACACTCAACACCGAGTCGTTAGAAGGTAGAAACACACTACCGGTCGTGCTTGCGAAAGTGATCCCATCGCACAAAGCGGTATACACAAACCAGACATCACTATTTGAATTAGGCTGACAACTAGCCTCGGCGTCGTCCGGACCTCCATTTTGGTTAGCGCTGGTAGTTGTTCCGACCAACGCAGGTATGGCAAATCCGCAATCATCATTGCATTCGGGATCTGGTAAGCCCGAACAAACACCTATGGCGTCGCATGTGTCGGAACCGATGTTAGGCCGTCCCGTACCCGTGCAAGGGTCACCATCATCGCAAAGCGTGCCAGCCGGTAGGAGTGAAAATGAGGTTGTTGTGATGGCGGTATTACAGGATTCGCAGTCGTTGGCGGGATTCAAATCGCCCTCATTAAAACAGGTGCCGGTAATGAGACAATTACCGGAGGCAAGTATGTTGTCGCAACTTGTATTCAACTCATTGCACGAATCGATGGTGCAGGGAATAGCATCGTTACAATTAAGCGGTGCTCCACCCGTGCAAATGCCTGCGAGGCATGCTTCGCCTGTGTTGCAGAACAAACCATCGTCACAGCCGGTACCGTTGGGAACATCGTTGGTTTGACAGGTGCCAACCCCGTTGCAGGTATCGGCGCTGGTGCATTGCGTATTACTGGGATCACCACACGGTGAATTAGCCGGTACTAAGTTGTTTTGGCAACTGCCACTACCGTTGCATGTGTCAGCCAAGTCGCATTCTGTTGCGCTGGGGCTGCCACACGGTGTGCCATTGACACGAGGGTTAGCCAGGCAAGCGCCGTTGCCATCACAAATATCCGGAGCATCACACTCCGTGCTGGATGTATCTCCACAAGGTGCGCCCATCAGGGAAAAGGGATGCGTGACGACACCGGTACCTGCATCGCAATTGTCGTCCGTACAATCGATGCCGTCATCGATAGCGGTCAACCCACCCAACGCCGGGTCACAACAAAATACGCTGGGATTAAAGTTTTGAGTATTGGAGCAAGTGTTGTTCGCCGTACAGGCGTCGTCTGTGCAGGCATTACCATCATCGCAGTCTAAATTGGTCTGGCAAGCGATCGAAATTTTGGCCGCTGTTAAAGTGACCGGGGTGATCGAGGAGCCTGCGAAGTTCAGTAAAAAACTTAGTTGAGGATTGTTCTTGAAGGCAATCGTATAGGTACCTGCTGCCGTTGGCGGGACTACGATGAGCAGCGTACCGCCATATCGAGCCGTGCCGTCGTCCAGGACGCCGCTGGCGGCCGCTGTGCCCGTTGTGCAAAAATACTCATAATCGTTGAAAATCGTGGCGACCCCGCAAAGTGGATCAAAACCGGCGACGATCAAATCCGTGTTGTCGATGCAGAACTCAGGCGTCGGACACGGCACGAGATCACAACGCTGCCCGGAAGGGTCATCTTGAAAATTCACCGTGCAACGTTTGCGAATCTGGAAAGCCCCTGCAGTAGCGTCCGGGTTGGAAAAAACCGTCAACGGGGCACCTGATCCACTGGCTAAAGTGGTAGAGTCGAAGGCAGCCTGGAACGATCCCAATTCGGGAACGCCATCCAAGTCCGGATCCCACCCTGAAATCATGATGTCCAACCGTACGATCTGCCCGCCGCCTTGTAAAATAATTTCATTGCCGTTGATCGTGTGTGCCCCATCGGCACTAAAAGGCACCCAGGCAATGTCGGCAGCTTGGCCTACAGCAGCTATTAACATCGACATACAAATCAAATAGGAAAACGTTGTTCGCTTCATTTGTCTTCACTCCCATCCATAGTCAAAGATTCGAGAACTGCCGCTCCATTAATGCCAACACGCCCGCACTCTCATTAGGTATTCAAAGAACCGTGCAGGATCAACACAAAAAAAATTACGCATCGTTTGTCATGCATACATAATTCTGGATACACCACTACCTACTAGTCTGACAACTTGATGAGCAAATTGCAACAATTGTTTTTCTATTGGCAGACTTGAATTCCTAAAATAAGGCAAGATTACATGAGTGAGAAATTGGGCATGCTTAAGGACAAGCCTGCTGACAATCAAGTACAGAAAAGCGAGCCAACTGAAATGCTTTGACTACCTGTAAGATGTCAGAGCTATTCAAAACCCCGTTAGGAATGCACGGCTCCATGTCCATCTGTTCTAACGTAGCAAGCGTAAAGTCAAGCTGGAAACCTTTTACGAGTGTAAGGATGTCTGCCGCATTGACGATGTCGTTGTTATCTACGTCTCCCCAAATGTTAGTGGTCGCCGACTGTGCAAAGGAATAGGCTGCGGTGATCGCATCTCCGCAATCGGTTCGCACGACATAGGCCGTGTCGGGTGTCATGGCTTCATCGCGGACGAATATCGTGCCCCAGGCGTCAAGCATCTGAAAGACGGGGATAGCCCCAAGCGAACCATCAGGCTGAATATACGCTGATATGCAGTATGCGTTGGGATCACCGGCGTCGCCGTCCAGTCTAAAGGCAACCGGTTCCGCCAGCGGGGAGGGATCGATACGCACATGTCGACTACCCACACCACTCACGATAGGTACCGGGCAATTACCTGAAATGCAGACGTCGATACTCTCTTCACAGAACTCGCCGGGACAAGGGTCACTACCGAAAACACAAAAACGGTCCACGCAGGTTTCCGTACCGCTGCAAAACAGGCCATCGTCACAATGGGCATCCTGTGTACAATCTACCGGAAAATTCAGCTGCGCATATCGACCTATATCGGCTGCGCCTTGGTCGGTACCACCACTTTGAACCCAACTCGGCATCGGACCGCCGGCATTGCCGATACGAATTTTATGGAACAACCTAAGTGGATCGTAAACGGCAACAGTGCCGATCCACTCTTGCGTTGATCCGGAACCGAAGTCCAAGGCGGTGCCATCGGCCCCATGACATACAATGCAAGTTGGCGAGCCTCCGGTTTCATATTCGAACTGGCCACTGATAGGATCCCCAATGAAATCCCCGTTGATGTTGACATAGGGATTCGTGTCGATCATCAAGTTTTCGATGAACGCTACAAGATCCCAGATATCGTTATCGCTAAGTCCCAAGTTTCCATAGCCATGTCCGTTGAGAACCGCGTCTGATTGAATCAATTGAAACAACGCCAACGAGGACATGCGCGTGCCAAACACGCCAGGGATACCTGTAAAATTTGGACCGCTTCCGTAGGCTCCATCGACACCTTTATAATCCCACCCATGACAAGTGGCACACCGAAACGTTTCGTCGCCGCTGTGAGGACCGCCGGCGGGATAGAGCGGGTGCTGGCCGGTAGGTGGATTCAACCCCAATTCCGCCCACCATTTATCCCAAAATAAGCCTCCGCGACGTGCATCAGCTACACCGCAAACATCGCTTACATCATCACATGGCTGCTGCGGACATGGCGCATTGCCGCTTACGCATGTGCCGACCAGACATGTCTCTATTCCGTTACAAAAAAGCCCGTCGTCACAATGACCATCGTTGAGACAAGCTTCAGGGAATGTTGCCTGAGCGTAAGCACCGATATCGGCCGCGCCTTGGTCGCTGCCTCCCTCCGCCAGCCAACTGGGCATGGAGGTGTTGGGTTGGCCCAAGCGTATTTTGTGCAACAATTCCCATGGGTTTTGTACAGCTATCGTACCCACCCATTCAGGGTTTTCGGGCGTGCCAAAATTGATCGTCGTACCCTCCGGTCCATGGCAGATGATGCAAGTCGTTGAACCGACGCTGGTATAATTAACCTCACCGGCTACCGCATCACCAAAAAATACGGCGCCGGCATCGATGAAGTTGTCCGTGTCTATCACCAAGTCCAATATAAATTGCACGAGATCGCGAGCGTCTTGATCGCTTAGTCCAAGGTTTCTGAAATCATGACCATTAAGCACATCACCACGTTGGATGATGTCGAACATATCAGCGGCAGACATGGCGGTGCCCCACACACCTTTGATACCAGTGAAATGTGATCCGCTACCGTAGGCTCCATCAAGACCTTTGTAGTCCCAGCCATGACATTCCTTGCAGCGGAATGTGGAGGCTCCACTTTTTTGGCCGATAGTCGGATATAACGGGTGATCGCCAGTGGGGGACACATTCCCATTGACTAGCCACCATTTATCCCAAAGTAAACCACCACGCAACGCGTCGTTCACAATGATCTGACAGTTGGCATCACATAATACGCCGTCCGGTGGGTCACAAGTTTCATTACCTTCGACGACTTCGTCACCGCATTGCGGCGGGGGCAAGGCCGGGGCGAACAACAAAGCATCAATCGTGGCCGGGATGCCCCCTTTGAACAAGCCAATCGTGACAGGTAAAGGATTCGGGGCGACATTAGTTTCAAAACGAAAGTTGTACAGTGTGCCCCAACGAATAGCATTAGCGTTGAGGTTTTGGGAAATCGGTTCAGTAGACCACGTCACTGAATCGGTGCCCACCACAGCCGACCAATCGGTGCCATCGTATAGCTCACCACTGTGGTAATCGACATCGTGAAAGCCGATGTTACGTATGCTTGCGCCGGGTTCCAACGGGACGGTAAATGACCCGGCACCGCGATCACTGTTCATGTTGTATACGGCATATTCGTAGGACCAAAACCCGTCAGCAAGCTGGACCGTTTTTATAGAAGCAATAAATCTACCGTCATCCGGGACATCAACGCGCACCTCGGTGACCGAATTGTCATGATGCCTCCAGGCTGTGATGCCGGGAGATGATGGACTGGTCCCTGAGATTAATTGCATATCAATATCCGAGAATTGCCGCACAAAGCTCGCACGCCGATAGGAAGCATTATTGTTGTCCAAACCGGCTAGGGCATCGTCCGGGGAAACATAGTGCGCTTCGACGAAATATAAGGCACCATCGTTTAAGGCAGGGTCGATGTCAGCGTTACGTGCCTGAAGACGCCGACCGATGACAGGTTCCGGCGCTGGTGCCGACCAGGGAAAAACAAACCACCCTGTCACGGGATTCACATCGGATTTTGGTCCGAGGTTGCTTTGTTGACCATTCAAGCTGGCTGAATAGGGATCGGAACAACCCACGCCCAATTGGTCATTGCCGTTGGGTGGGGGAGTGCAGCCGAGGTTGCAGATGTCACCAGTGGTAGCTAGAAATCCGTGCTTGAGCCAGCTCATGCCAATCTGCTCGAATCTTCCATCCTTCATGCGGAACAGGTTCTGCGCAATCACGGGATGTTGGTTGTTATAGCCATACCAGCTCGCCGGTACATCTCCCTGGTTGCATGCAACGGTGCCGATTGAAAAGGCGGAAATGTCAGTCAACGGTGCCGTGCCGAAACTTTTTACATCAAAGATGCTTCGCACGATGATGTCCGGCCCCGTAGCGTTGAGATTAAAGGTCGGATCAGTGAGAGGGCCGCGCTTAGCATCCAATGATGACGTTCGTTCACGGCAGCTTATGTTGTTGGATAGTGTGCTTTCAATGACAACGTTGCCAATCACAGGTGAAGACGCTATTCGGCCACGATTGTCGTTTGCGTTTCGAACATGTAATGCCGCTTCGATAATCAACCGTCCGGACGCAAAGTCTACATGGATTGAAGGATCTACCAGTTCAAATTGGATGGCGCGTTGACCGATAGGGGGTGAGCCACCAGTGATGATCCAAGGTTCGTCATGTTGGCATTGAATAGTCAGATCGCGAAAAACCTGTTTGCGCTCGCCACGTTCGGAAAGCATAAAGCCGCCGCTGGTTTTGAATACGCCGCCAATACGAAAGTCTTTCGTGGTGTCAGCAGGCATGACTGCGCTAAAAGATGAAGTTGTCTGGATGTCGAGAATAACCAAGGAGGCGTTGGCTTTTTCGCCTTGCGTATCGATCACCGCCAGCGTCCAGTCGAGCGCTTCAAGTGCGATAGGGTCGAACCGAATGTGCACCTGTCCCGCTTCGGCGTGATAGATTTCCTCAGGAACAAGTTCCGTGGCGAATAGACTTGCACCGGATAAGTAAATGGTTATGCACGCTATGGCTAGGTTGAGTAGTCGGTAGCGCGCCCTAGGTAATGAATGTGCAAGGGTATACACAAGCTATCTCCAAGGGAGGAGTGGGGTATGGTGTGGTCCTTGGCGTAACAGCCTATGCATTACTGCGACCGTGAGACGTTGGTGCGCAGCGTGTAAAAAATACCCCTAACCCTCCGTTAAGTTCATCGCCGGATAATTCGTAACGATAGCGAAAAACCAAACTACTAGGGTAATGCTAAAGACTATGGATTTCAAGAAAACAATGGAGCCGCGATGAAGTATTTTGGTTGTTTGTATGCTATCGGACTTCGTGTAATGGCTACAGGTGTGAAGGATAACAGTGCTGATAGTAGGGTGCGAACATTAGGCTTCGGCAGGCAACGATTCGTTCAATGGATGAATATTGATGTGCTTGTTGAAATGGAGTGTTTCGAAGCCCTATAATAGCAGCATACTTAGAAGTACACGATATTTGGAAATCTAGGTATTTTTTCCGAACGGGAGATATATGATCCATAGAGCCACACTTCGCGGATACGTGTGTTATTAACTTAGGTTTGGTGCCCACGAAGCCTATCTGTTTCTAATCGTTTTATAGGCCACTGTAGGCTATCTACTGACTTGAAATCGCGTTTTGGAGGCCTGAGAAGGGCTTTATGCGAGTTTAGTACCATCGGCTACGGGCAGCGTATTGGATGGGGATAAGTAAAATAGATACATATACGATTTATATATAGCATTATCACTTCAATGGCTTGTAGCCAAGCCTTGCTGGCAGTGGGGTAGGCGGTGATTCGGTGGTAAGCTGGGTCAAACAGATTATTACGGGAAAGATACTAAAATGGAAAAAACTCTTGACCTAAAACGCCAATTTGGTAAACTCGACGCTTGAAGCCAGTGTTGGCAAGCTACTTTGGCGTCAATATTGGACAGCATAGCGCCTGTGGGTATAGCGGGCTGGGGTTGCTTAGGAGAGGATGAGGCACTTGAATAGGGTTATATTTATCATAGATCACCCGACGAGAGTGCAACGCTTTTGTCACTTTTTTGAAACGGGAATGAGGACATTTTCGTTTTGTATGTTTGGTGCGCAGCGTGTGTCTGCGTTATCCGAAATGAACCATTCGTCGTCGTAACACTGGGGTTTGGTACTAGCAGGAGGTAAGGACTTATTAGAGGTAACGGTGTTCGAGCTTGGTCGCCTATTATTGGGATCGTAGCTATCGGGTTATGTGTGTTTGGGCTGAGTATCAAAGGTGCTCCAGCCGGGGACGAGGGCAGAGGGTCAGAGCCCAGAAGTGCTCAGGTGAAAGCAGTAAGCGAGGGGGCTACTACGACCCAATCTTCTGCGCTGCGTAGTAGTTTGCCGGCGCCAGCGTTGTCTAATCCGTCTATACCGGAAAACCCAACCACGGGTGTGGTCATCAAAACACCTCCGGTTACCAACGGGTTTGGTGATGAGGAAGGCATTCGCATTTTCCGTTCTACTACGTCGGAATCGGGAAAGCAGGCAACGCCACGTGATGGTGGAACGGCCCTAATTGGCGAGTTCTGCAATTGCGACAGCGATTGTGCCTCAAGTGGCAATGTATGTGAAGTAGTTATATGTTCCGTTGATACGGGTGGTGGTCAAGAGACCGATGTTGGCGAACAGTACACTTGTAAGCTACGAAATCGGGCTAATGGCGCTCGATGCGATCTCGACGGTCTCTTTTGCACGGCTGATGAGTGTGATGGTGCGGGAACTTGCGTGGTGGATCCCGATGCGGATGCCGATGGTCCGTGTTTGAATCGTTGTGATGGCGCTAGTTCCAACTTTAACGAGACCTGTGATAAGGATTCGGATTGCCAGGGCGGCGTTTGTTTGGACATAGCCACATGTGATGATACAAACGATATTTGCGTGGCACCCGGCGGTGATGTTGGTCGATGCTGTATTTACGATGCCGGCGAGGTGAATGTCGCCAGCGCCTATTTGTCCGTCACGGCTTGCGAGGCCGCTGCGATCACAGCTGGTAAGGCCGTCGTTGGTGGTGTTCGTGAAGATACTACTTGGCTACGTGTGCAAGATACGCAGCTCAAGTTCCTCTGTCCTAAGTATAGTGCAGGTATCGTATCAAGAATTGACGGTGCGGGAGCGCTTGTGCCACCAACGGTAGGTGCGGAAGTAGGCCCGGTTCGCCGTACGGATAAGGTTTGTGAATTTGACCTGACGCCGTGTGAAGATGCAGCGCTTAATTGTCTGAAAGTTTGCGTGCAGTCGGATGGTAACCTTCCGACGGTTCAGC
>JAJRWX010000001.1 GCA_024276605.1 Planctomycetota bacterium
CCTCGCCTGGTAAAGTTCGGTCGCCAGGTTGCCCCATGATCCGGGCCAACCAAACGGAACACCAGCCGGGTTTGAAGAGGCGCAAGCCATCCAGCGTACGCAAGGTATTTAGACAGCTTGTTACGGGCGCGGTTCGGTAGGTGTGTCCCGCTGGGGGTACCGAACTGAATGGCCATGACTCAAGCTGAGATAGCTCAAGCGTTTGAACGGATAGCCGACTTGTTGGAGATCGACGGTGGCGATCGGTTCCGCATCAATAGTTATCGCCGTGTCTCACGCACTATCAAAGATACAACCGAAGACCTCGAAGCGCTGGCTAAGACGAACAAGCTGACATCTCTACCCGGCGTGGGTAAAGGTACAGCTGAGCGTATCTATCAATTCATAGAGACCGGCTCGATTGATGTTTTGAACGAGTTGGAATCCAAGCTCCCGCCAGGATTACCTGCGCTGCTCGAAATACCCGGTATGGGGCCTAAGAAGGTCGCGCTGGTACATGACCGGCTTGATGTCAAATGCATGGATGATCTTCAGCGTGTCATTCAATCCGGCGCCTTAGCGGAGTTGCCCGGATTAGGCGCCACCAGCGTAAAAAAAATAGCAGAAGGTATCGCTTTTCTCGAAAGCAGCGGAGGACGCACACCTTTGGGCATTGCGTGGCCCATTGCGGATGCCCTTGTGGATCAGGTGCGGGCAATGCAGGGTGTACGGCGCGTAGAGATAGCCGGTTCCTTGCGACGCGGTCGGGAAACCATAGGTGACATCGATATTTTATGTGAAGCTGACAACGGGGAAGCTATTATCAAACAATTTGTTTCGTTCGATGATGTTCAGCGCGTCCTGGCTTCAGGGGTTACGAAAGGATCGGTGACGGTTGAGCGGGACAAGGGTAAGGAATTACAAGTTGATCTTCGGGTCGTACCGACGGAATCTTTTGGGGCGGCTTTACAGTATTTTACAGGATCGAAAGAACACAACGTTGGACTGCGTGAAATAGCGGTCAAGAAAAAATTACGACTCAATGAATACGGTTTGTTTGACGGCGAGCATTCGGTTGCGGGAGAGCGGGAAGAGGACATCTATCAGGCGCTGAATGTTAAGTACGTGCCAGCGGAATTACGTGAAGATCGCGGTGAGTTGCTGGGCAATACCAACTTCGATGATTTGGTTACCTTGGCTGACATCCGAGGCGATTTGCACATGCACACGGTGGCTAGTGATGGAAAAAGTACGATAGTAGACATGGCGCTGGCCGCGAAAGCGCTGGGGTACGAATACATCGCTATTTGTGATCACTCCAAGAGCAGTACCATTGCCAACGGCTTATCGATTGAGCGCATGCAAGCGCATATCGAAGCCATTCGTGAGACGAACGATCGCACGGAAGGGATTACGATTCTTGTAGGTTGTGAGTGCGATATTTTATCTGATGGCACGATGGATTATCCAGCGGATATTCTTGCGCAGTGCGAGTGGGTTGTCGGCAGTATTCACTCGGCCATGGGTAGTGGGTCTAAGAAATTGTCAGCGACTCAGCGTACCATCGCAGCTATGGAAAATCCGTATGTGTGTGTCATTGGCCATCCGACGGGACGACTTATTCATCGCCGCAAACCGATGGACTTGGATATGGCTATGATTATCGAGACAGCGAAACGAACACATACTATGCTGGAGATCAATGCCGCCTGGCAACGATTGGACCTGAAAGATGTGCACGTTCGGCAAGCGATCGCGGGTGGTGTCATGCTGTCGATCAATACGGATGCGCATCGAACGCTGGGTTTGGCGCAGATGCGTTATGGCGTCACCACGGCTCGTCGCGGCGGTGCAACCGGGCAAAATATAGCCAATTGCCTCTCGCTGGAAAAGCTGCGGCATCGGGTAGCTGAGAAGCGATCGTAACGGAGGTGATCATCCGCTGTGTGACCGTAGGCTTGCGCCGTACGGCTCTGACTTGTGATACAGGCATGGACAATTAGGTTACATCGTGCCATACTTCGTCTGAGGGTTTCGACCCGCGCCGTAGTCTATATTTTTTTGCGGCGCGACCTACATTGAAAACTGAGTTTGGTTGGGATATCAGGAAGGATAATTGGGAAGATATGAGCATTCTGGTCAACCGCGAAACTAAAATCATCTGCCAGGGTATAACGGGCAAGGCCGGGTCTTTTCATACGGCTGCGTGCATTGAGTATGGTGCGAAGTTCGTGGGCGGCGTATCTCCCGGCAAGGGAGGTACGAAATCCGAACATGGTCTGCCAGTGTTTGATACATGTCATGCAGCCGTAGCTGATACCGGCGCGGAAGTGTCCATGATCTTCGTCCCTGCAGCGTTTGCGGCGGATGCCGTGATGGAGGCATCGGATGCCGGCTGCTCATTGGTAGTGCTCATCACCGAGGGTATTCCCACGCTGGATATGGTGCGTGCCCGTCACTACCTGGATGATAAAGGCACGTTGTTGATTGGTCCGAATTGCCCCGGTGTAATTACGCCCGGCCAATGCAAGATCGGTATCATGCCCGGCTATATTCATAAAGCGCCCGATCAAGGGACTAAGTGTGTTGGTATCATTTCCCGTAGTGGCACGCTAACTTACGAAGCGGTTTGGCAATGTACCAGTCGCGATATCGCGCAGTCCACATGCGTGGGGATCGGCGGTGATCCAGTAAAAGGGCTGAACTTTATCGAACTCCTTGACCTGTTCGAGAAGGATCATGAAACCGACGGAATGATTATGATCGGCGAGATCGGCGGTACGGACGAAGAAGAAGCTGCCAAGTACATTGACGAACACATCACCAAGCCTGTGGTGGCCTTTATTGCCGGTCAGACGGCACCCCCCGGGAAGCGCATGGGTCATGCCGGTGCGATTATCAGCGGTGGAGAAGGTACGGCCGGTTCGAAAATGTCCGCTTTACGTGAAGCCGGTGTTAGCGTAGCCGATTCGCCGGCGCTATTGGGCGAAGCGATGCAAAAAGCCCTTGCTGCATAGCGTTTTATGGCGCTGGGATGGCAACTAGTACTGTGAGCGATCTTTGCGTTGCCAGCTTGTCTATTGCAGCACAGCCTTTCGCGCTACGTTGCGCGTTGACGACGGTTAATGATACACGAACAAAACGATTGCACACCTGAGTCAACAACCCACGCAGCGCCGGAAGTCTCCTCTGATATTCCCACCGCCCGACCTATTGCGAATGAGTTTGAGGTTCCGGTCAGTCCAATCGATGCTATGCTTTTAGCACCTATAAGTAAAAAAGCCGCATGGAAGGATTTGGGGCTGATTGTTCTGATTCTGTTTGTAAGTGAATTTTTTGTCGGTATGATAGCGGGGATTTTGTTCGGGGGTGATTATCAAAACGATGCGGCACAAGCGGATTTTGGGCGGCGCATGCTCATTCCCATCATCGCCACGCGTACCGTCGTTGTACTGCTAACGATTCCCTGGCTGACGCGAAGAAGACACTTGCCTGCCGCAGCCAATGGTTTGACCTGGCGAAAATTTCCTATCAATGCCATGCTGGGTATCGGCGCGACGGGTGTGGCCTATGCGCTGATTTTGATTTGGATGGTTTCTTGTTCATTGGTTTGGCCTGAGGTTATCGAGCAAATGCAGGAAAACGCCGGTCGCATTATGTCTCTTATCCCCAAACAACACCCACTTAATTTTGCCCTGCTCTCACTGATGATCGGTGTATATGAGGAGGTTTTATTTCGCGGTTTTTTAATGACCCGACTGCGCCGTATAACCGGTAGCTGGCTGGTAGCGGTTCTGGTGGTGACAGTTATATTCACTATGCTGCATGCCCAAGATCAGACCTCGGTAGCCCTGGGACCTATCGCGATACTAGGCTTGTTATTTGGCGTGGTGACTATCTGGCGACGCTCTCTCGTACCGGCCATCGTCGGACATACGCTTTTCGACCTGTCGCAATTCCTCAATTTATACATTCAGGCGGGGGATTCATGGCAATAGCTGCTCTAGGTCGCCCTCCGAGCCTCCCACACCGTTTGGTTTACACAGAGCCATCGTAGGACTATAGTTAGTGGCGTGCCTGTGGCGTGCGATGGTGAATCGTAGCTAGTGTGCAAGGCGCCAACTGGATTCATGGCCGAACAACATGTTCGGCGTTATTTGCTTATGCAGAAACACCCCGATTTACCTGAAGCTTTCGCCGAGTTGGGCATTGAAGTACATTTTCTCAAAGGGCTAGCCAAACTCAATTTCGTACAGCCCTCCGATATCCAACGCGTGATGATCCCACCCGCCCTAGCCGGACGGGATATTTTAGGTCAAGCGCGAACAGGTACTGGTAAAACGGCTGCCTTCGGGCTTCCTATATTACAGAATATTGATCCATCTGCTCGTCTTCAGGCGATTTGTTTGGTGCCCACGCGCGAATTAGCCGTACAGGTGACGGCTGAGCTATCACGGCTTTCACAGTGTACGGACCTGCACATTGTTGCGATTTACGGCGGTCAAAAAGTGGCGACTCAACTTCATCAATTGGGACGCAAGCCCCACTTTGTGGTTGGCACACCGGGGCGCGTGCTCGATTTCATACAGCGCGGCGTTCTTCAATTGGGGTTGCTCAAGTTTGTCGTGCTCGATGAGGTGGATCGGATGCTGGACATCGGGTTTCGCGATGACATTCGAAACATCCTTAGCCGTATTCGGGTTGAGCATCAAACGATCTTCGTATCGGCAACGATCGAGGATGAGATCAGACGGTTGGCCAAGCGCTACATGAACGATCCTGCTGAGCTTAACGTCTCGAGAGATCACATGACGGTGGATGCGGTCGATCAGTCTTATATCACCGCAGAACCACGGGATAAATATCGCTTGCTTCGTCTTGTGTTGAAGCAGGAAGACCCTCCGATCTGCATCGTGTTTTGCAATACGAAAGCCGTGGCCCGTAAGATCACCAAAAAATTACATGCCGACAACATCAACGCGATGGAGATTCACGGGGATTTAGCTCAGCGTCAGCGTGATCGAGTGATGGCCAGTTTTCGCAGTCATAAGATCAATGTGCTGGTAGCCACGGATTTAGCCGCCCGTGGAATCGACGTCAGTGAAATTTCGCACATTATTAACTACGATATTCCGCAGGATCCAGAGGTTTATGTACACCGCATCGGTCGTACGGCACGCATGGGTGCACGGGGAGTGGCCATCACGTTTGTGGGTAACGACCAGGGGAAAGAGTTAACCAACGTTGAAATGCTCATTAACGAGCAAATTCGTCATCGGGAGGTCAATGGTTTTCGTCCCAGCCAACCACCGCCATCCGCTCCAACTCATGACGCCCCATCGTCCGCGCCGTCCAGTGCTACCGATACGTCAGTCAAGACAAAAACCTCCCCTCCGCGACAAACGTTGGGTAGTAAGTTTAAGACGAGGCGACGGCGACGGCTCTAGCATGGCGAGCATATCGCGTATCGAGACAACAGGTAAACTCACCAATCTCAGGCTAAACAGGCCGCTTTACGATGACAACACCGGAAGAACAAATCGATATGCCTGAAGATAATGTCACTAATGTGACACCGTCGGAACAAGACGATGCCGGTGAACAAGTGTTGCAATATCTCGTGCGCCGCAGGATAGCCGGGCGCCGTTTGGATAAGTATTTGCAACATTTGCATCCCCGCATATCGCGCACAGCTATTCAAAAGTATATCAAGCAAGGAGACGTGACGGTCAATGGAATGCCCAGTAAAGCGAGTTATGAACCTGCCGGCGATGATCTGATAGAAATACGGCTTCCGCCGCCTCCGCCTACCCGATTGATACCGGAAAACATCCCGTTGGAAATTGTCTACGAAGACGATTGGATGATGGTGATTAATAAGGCTGCAGGCATTATCTGTCACCCGGCTAATGCGACCCAATCGGGTACGATAGCCAATGCCGCCGCATACCACGCTAAGCAGTTGAGTAAAGGTGGCGATGCGTTTCGACCGGGTATTGTACATCGCTTGGATAAGAATACGACGGGCATCATGCTGATTGCCAAGTGCGACGAAGCCCATTGGCGCATCTCTCTGCAATTTGAACGCCGCACGATCAAAAAGCAATACTTCGCCGTATGTTGGGGGGATATAAAACTGGACGGCGATCTGATTAACAAACCTCTCGCACCGCATCCCGAGACCACACAACGCATGGTGTTGCCATCGGCTATGCCACCCAGACAAGCTATGTTTAAGGAGGCGGTGACGCAATATCGTGTGAACACGCGCTACCGGGGATTTACCAGTGTAGACCTATTCCCCAAGACGGGGCGCACACATCAACTACGCATTCACATGGCCTCCATCGGTCACCCGATGGTGGGCGACAAACTGTACGGTGGAAATCTCGTGAGCGAATTTGATCTAAACGGGAAAGGAAGCACCGATCCATTATTCGACTTTCAGGCACTACACGCGCGCCGCATCAGTCTGATCCACCCTATCCTCGAAAAACAGGTTGAATTCGAAGCGCCGCTGCCGGAGCATTTGCTAAAACTTTGTGATTTGCTTGAGGCAAGGCAACAGCGTTCCAGTTAGAAACAGTTTGTTCCTTCCGAACCGCGCCCGTGACAGGCTGTCGAAATAATAGTGCTGTGTCACAGCTTAATGTTCGGGTTCATCCAGGGTGGCATGGGCAACGTTTTTTTTGCCCGTGTCGGCCTCCGGAACTACACGGGTAAGTCCCGATGTATCCCGACTTTACGTCGGAATACATCGGGACTTACCCATGCCATCCGAATTCTTAGCTGTGACAAAACACTAGTTTTTTGTTTCTACGGTTAGTTCGAGTTCGACGGCGGCATTGAGTGGTAATTCCGCCACACCGACAGCGGCACGGACATGTCGGCCTGCCTCACCGAAAATATCGGCGAATAGATCACTTGCACCGTTGGCGACTTTGGGTTGATCCGTAAAACCCGGCGCACCACTCACATAGACAGCCACACGCACAATGCGGGCGATGTTATCAATACCACCGGCTAACTCCGCTGCGGCAGCTAACCCATTCATGGCGGACAATCGCGCGGCCCCGATAGCCTGCTCTAGTGTCACATCCTGACCAACTTTTCCACTGCACGTGATTTTTCCGTCACGCACAGGAATTTGGCCACTGGTATGAATGAGATTACCGGTGCGGATCGCGGGTATATAACTACCAACTGGTTTAGTTACGGCTGGGAGTGTGAGAGAAAGGTCAGCCAACTGTTCACTAGGTTTCATTGTTAATCTCCTGATGGAGTGTCATGAATCGCCGAGTGCCGGACCTGTGTCGGACGGTCTTGCGCCGATGAAGCCGGCTCTACGTCCTTACTTTCTTGATTTAATTCGATATAGCTGCGGTCAACCGATTTTTCAACCAGCGGTTTAGTTGAGACTTCTTCCTGTTTTACACGGTCAGTGCTTGAGCTATCGTCGTTAACTTGCTGTGACGGGTTTTGGGTTGCGGCGCTACCCTGTTGACTGTCAGCATTGTATTGTGCGGCATATAAGTTGTATTCAACATCGAGATCATCGACTTCATCCAATGGCGTTGGGTCGAACAGATGAATCTGAATCTCAGAACTATGTGTTGCCTGTTTTACGCTAATGCGTTTTTGTCGTATGAGTTCCAACAGGGCGAGGAACAATCCAATCATCTCCGCCCGACTTCTTCCAGTAAATATGCTACTGAAGCTATATGCCCCGCCGGCTCTTTGTAGGGTGTCGATCACATCATCGGCGTGTAGTGCTATGGGTGTGTCATCGATGGTGACTTGGTGAGCGACTTCGCTTTTGCCCGTTTGTTCGAGAATACGGTTGAAAGCATCGAACAGATCCCATAGTTCGAGGTTATCCATTTCGACTTCATCAGGATCGCGCGGCGGTAATACCGGGCTTCGCATATGTTTTAGGGCTTGCTCAGAAGCGCACGATTCGAGTGAGCGAGCCGCTTCTTTGTACTTTTTGTATTCGAGAAGTTGATGGACAAGTTCGAGACGCGGGTCGATCATTTCTTCGTCAAGTTCTTCAGGCGGCGGCGATGGTAATAATAGCCTTGATTTTATTTCCATCAGCGTAGCCGCCAGGATGAGAAACTCGCCTATGATTTCAGGGTCCAACCGTTCCAACACTTCCACGTATTGCATGTACTCTTGCATGATGCGTGAAATGGGGATGTCGTAAATATCGATCTCCTCTCGCTGGATCAAAAACAGCAAGAGATCGAGCGGGCCATGATAGACATCGAGTGCTACTCTATAATCACCCACGGTGTGTTTCCTTTCCCACCAGCAAACCGCACACCTCGCGCACCTCAGCCATAACCTTACCGGCCACCGCGCGAGCGCGATGGGCAGCCGTGGTTAATACATCCTCGACATAGTCGGGGTCGGCTTCGAGTTGCTCACGTTTATCACGGGCCGGACCTAATTCGCGTTCAACCACGTCAAACAGTTGTTGCTTGGCCTCACCATATCCCAAACCGCCACGCCGGTAGGCTTGTTCAAGTTGTTCTACTTCGTCTGACGTAGCGAGCAATTTGTATATGGCAAAAACGTTACAAGTCTCGGGATTTTTCGGGTCTTGAACGGGGGTGGAATCGGTCTTGATACCCATGATTTGCTTACGCACTTTTTTGGGCGGATCGAATAAGTTGATCGTATTGCCATAACTTTTCGACATTTTTTGACCATCCAAACCGGGCACGACGTGGGCCTGGTTAAGTCGAATCTGCGGAATCTTTAACACTTCGCAATTAAAGGCATGATTGAAATGTCCGGCCATGTCCGCCGCCATCTCTACATGCTGGGTTTGATCCTTACCCACGGGGACCACATCGCTTTTATAGATCAATATATCCGCAGCCATTAAGACAGGATAGCAGAACAATCCCATGGAAGGTGCGATTTCTTTGGCGATTTTATCTTTGTAGGACGTAGCCCGTTCAAGCAAACCTTTTCCTGTGACCGTGGAGAGAATCCAAGCCAGTTCGGCCACTTCCGGGATGTCGCTCTGGCGAAACAGATTGGCTTTGTCCGGGTCAAGCCCGAAGGCGAGATAGTCCAACGCGACGTCGCAGGTCAATTGACGTAATAGTGTGGCGTCTTGTATGGTCGTCAGCGAATGGTAGTTAGCTATAAAGTAAAAGCATTCGTTGTCGCGCTGAAGGTGAATGTGTTGCTTCATGGCCCCCAGGTAGTTACCCAGATGCAATTTTCCGTTGGATTGGACCCCTGACAACACGCGCATACGCTAAACCTCCTTTGCAGGAAAGGTCGGCGTTTGTGAGGCTGTTGTCAAGACTGTCGATCTCGAAGAGTCGTGAGAGGGTCCGTGACAGATTAGGCGGGCTTGAGTGGGGTGGCATGGACAAGCGTCGCGTTGAAGGAATCGCGGATGAAAAGAGGCGTAGGGGCGACGCTTGCCCGTGCTTTTCCTCGGTTACGCCTGCACGGGCAAACGCCGCGTGCAGCATCCATTGGACATTCGACAGCCCGATTCCGCGGCGTTTGTCCATGCCACCCAATCGCCATTTTGTCATGCACCCCGGTGAGAAGCGTGTGCCCGGCATAAGCTTGACCGTCGCTTGTGGGGGCAGGATACTGTTCTTTTCTACGGGGGAATGAGACGATTTATGGATTTCGCGGCCATTCAATTGCTGATTCTCGATGTGGATGGCGTACTTACTGATGGCTGCATCGTCACAACCGCCGACGGGGAGTTGCAGAAGGCGTTTTATGTCCAAGATGGCTTTGCGCTCAAGCGATGGCAGGCAGCCGGTCACGAAGTGGCCTTGCTAACGGGAAGAGAATCCGAAGCTGTAGCTCATAGAGCAGCTGAACTGGGCATTACGCGTGTTTGTCAGGGCGTTGAGGACAAAAGCAGCGTGTATCGATCTTGGCTCGCCGAGATCGGTGTGTCCGATAAGCAGGTCGCATACGTAGGCGACGATTGGCCCGACCTCGACGTGATGCGACGGGTGGGACTTCCCATAGCCGTGGCTAACGCCGTACCCGCCGTGAAGCGTGTCGCTGATTATGTCACGCGCCGTCGTGGAGGCTATGGTGCGGTGGCGGAAATCATCGAACTTATTCTGCGAAAGCAGAACCAATGGTAAGTCATACATCAACAAATCGCCGATCGAATCGTCCACGTAGGGCTATGCGCATGCGCCGTCGCGCTAGCGGCCTGCTGCGCGGGATTGTCGTTAGCCTGGCGACACTGGCGATTTTACTCGTATGCTTTTCCATTTATCAGTTCAGCCAAATCGATCCGCAAGCTACTCAATCGCCTCAGGTTTCTCGCTTGCCGCAGTTACCACAAAAAAAATTGGGCCAGGAGCAGCATTCCAAAGATGGCGTACCTGTGTCGGGTGGTCGTGTGGGGACGGTGCTGCGCAGTAAGCTTTCGTTGTTTCGTCCCGATAGTGACCGAGCCTGGGGCGAGGTTGAAGTGGGGCGACTGACACCCGTCGCAGGGCAGGCCAACGAAATGGCGCTCGATAACCCGGTGATTCGACTTCGCACGCAGGATGGACATGGCGTACGCATTACGGCTAAGGAAGCGATCGTGGAGGGTCGAATCAGTCATGGTTTAACACCCGTGCGGGGCAGGTTGTTTAGCGGCGTCGTTATTGAATATGATCGATTGTCCGAGCAGCAACGGGCACTTCTACCTGAAGATACGCGTCATGTGTTGGAACCGTCTCAAGTCGTACGTATCGAAGCGGATGAAATCGTGTTTGATGTAGAGTATTCAAAAGTTGTCGTACCAGGCCCCCTGGCCATACTTGCCTCGGATGTGACGTTTCGGTCAGCCAATATGGAGATACGTTTTGATGAATCAGCCGGTCGTGTTGATTATCTGCACATTGAAAGCGGGGGGACGATTGAACTGAAAGGTGGAGCCGGAAACTTGGGCATGACGGATACCCAGGAGACGGAGCCGGAGAATTCGGTGGTTGATTGGATTCGACAGACCATTACCGCACGCATATTGGCCGCACAGCAACATCAGGCTGCAACGGACGTGATGGATGAAGGAGCGCAGGTCGCTGCTACTGACGACGCGCTTCCGGTGTTCTCCGTGACGGATGATCCTTCGGAGGCTGAGGCGGCGAAGCCTACGTTGAAGTATATTGCGCGCTTTGCAGACACTGTCGATGCGAGACAGGTGGTCAGCAACAAAACGGTTGCACGGCTCGAAGCGGATACGCTTGAAATTCTACGTAGTGTATCAGCTGATGATCGGCGGCAGGTACAAACGCAAACCGACTTGCAGGAAAGTAAGTCGCAACAGGCATCGGAGAATTCCGACGAAACCATTTCACTGACATGGAAGGGACACTTTTTATTGGAAGCCTGCGCAAAAAACGATGCGCGGTGTGCGCCGGCTGTCAGGTCTCTACTCACGGCTACGGGGGCACCTGTTAGACTCTCCAACGACGAAGGTGAAGCCACGTGCGGCCAATTGATATACAACCCGGATGATGGCAGCGTGAAGCTCAATGAACTGGGGGAAACGACGGTGGTGGTTCGTTCTCTGGCGGAAGGCGAGATTCACGGGCGAGGTATCGAATTGCATCCCGATGACGAGACGATCGTTATCCACGTTACCGGTCCGGGAGTCTTGGTGCGTAACGACCATGCGTCAACCTCTTCGAGAACCAGAGGCGGCATGTTGACTGGTCAATCATCACCATCACAAACCGTCAATAAAAACACGAAAACGAGAAAAGCTTTATCTGTCACGTTCAGCGAAAGTCTGGATGTCACAGGCCATTATGAGAGTCGTAGCAAGTTGAGCTTTTCAGAAGGAATTCGACGCACACGAGAACGTGTACTCGACAAAGCGGTTTTTGTCGGCCATGTATCGCTCAAAGAGCAAGAGGCATCGCTCGCAGCAGATCATCTCGCGTTATACTTCGGCAAGGAGACCGTCGGGCGTCAGCAAGAGCAAACCATACGGCGTGTCGAAACAAGAGGCCATGTGCGACTCGATCGACTCCATGATAGTTTGGTCTGTAGCGAACTGGATGTCATCGTCACGACCGACGCCGATGGCCGGTTGATGCCTTTGGTGGCCACAGCGAAAAGAGACATCGTAGCCACACAGGAGGACCGGACGATTCGTGCACGCGACCGCCTCATCCTGGACTTTCAAACCGTCACACGCCCTGCCCCACCGTTTGATGCAAATAAGGCTTACCAAGCTGCGTTGAGCGCTGGTGTAAATCCTCAAGAAGTTGACTGGGAGGCAAAGCGACGTGAGCACGAAATGAAGGTGCGTACGGAAATCGGGGCGAAGCGGTTGCGGGCCTACGGCGATGTGATGGTGACGGACGAATCTCAGGCTTTGGAATTGACTGCGCAGGAATTGGATTGTTCGATTGTCAATGGTAGTGACATAGATAAGACATTGATTGTCGGTACGCAAACGCAGCCCGCGTCGGTCACTATCGGTGAATTCACCGTGACCGGCGAGCAGGTCAATGTGAACGTGCTCGATGAGTGGGCGCAGGTTCCCGGTGCTGGACGTATGACTTTTCAATCACACAAAGATTTGGACGGCAGGCAACTGGAACGCCCCATCCCGGTATCGATTACGTGGGAAGAGTGGATGAAATTTCAGGGTCGAGAGAATCGTTCTGTTTTTTCAGGAGATGTCCACGCCACCAGCGCCGGCGGTACCACGTTTGATTGTCAACAATTGGTCGTCGAGTTTGACGATATTGCCCCCGCCAAGACTCAGTCACAACGGGGTCATTGGTGGATTTTTGATAAATTCTTGCAACGATTTGAACGCGATCAACAGCACCGCATGGCTAAGCGTGGTATACTCGCTAAGGAGCCGGCCTATATATTGGCCACGGGGCGAGCTGTGGTGCAGACAACATTTATGGATGAGGTTACGGGGGCCTTGCGAACCCGAGCACGTCTCGCCGGTCCGCAACTATCGGTCAACTTGCGGCGTGGGATGTCAAAAATGCTCATCGAAGGTGCCGGCGATTTACTGATTGAAGATTTTCGGCCCGCCAGCGACGCTACCGCACAACATAGCGAGGCATCACCACGCGGGTTTTTTGGGACAGAGGCCGATGCAGGGCCATCGAAAACATTTGTTACATGGGCAGAGGCAATGTGGTACGACTTTTCCATCGATCAAACACGATTTGAGGGTGATATTAACTTAAAGCACTTCAGCGGAGACAATTTACAACGCCTCTTTGGCAATGCGAAGCTTGTCAGCACGGAAACCACTTCGGGGCGCGCGACATTTTTATCCTGTGATGTCCTGACCATCGATTTTCTTGGCCGGCAATCAGCCGGAATGCGCTCGCAGCAGCAAATGGGTAGATTAAGCACGACACAGTTGCGCCAGTTCCATGCCTCAGGCCAAGTGAAACTACAAGACCAAACGGAAGGACTTTCTTTAACTGCCACTGACCTGACATTCGAACGTGATCGAGAACTTCTCATTATACAAGGTCAACCCGCACGCATTATTCAACAACGCCAGGGACAATTGCCGGTCGATGCCACCGTGAAACGGGCCTTCTATAATTTACGCACCAAAAGACTCGAATCACAGCAAGCGATTATTCGTGGCCGATAGCGGGCTTACTCGCAACCAAGTGCGAGTCATTAAATAAATACCCGTAAACAGCACAAATACTGCTCCAAAACCAGCTTTATTTGCGGAGAACACTTCATGGTGAGCACTGTACACATTTTTTTTTACATTTCACTTGTCTCCGATAATGCGCGGGGCATACAATGGTGCAGTGAGTTCGACTGCTACAACCAAACCCTTATGTTTTGCAGCGGAAAGAACTCTGATGCCTCGGCGACATTGGTGCGCATAGTGTAAAAACTTGGTGCGCGCGATGACGAGGCATGACCACGGGTGCATAGTTATTATCCTACACTGATACGATTGAAACAAAGCCGTAAGCATAGGGCCGACAAGGCCGTCAATGCTTAACAGGCGATTGATTTTCCTGAGGGGAAAGATTGTAAAGGAATGGGCCTGCGTTGTGTCTATCCATGTGCTTTCCGTGCGGGGAAAGAGGTAGCCACAACAAAGGTGATGGATGCTTGGGTGTCAGAACCGTTGGAGCGCGAGCCTTCACCCAAGCGTCCATCCGTTCCTCTATCGAGTGAATATACGTTTGACGTACATGGCATCCGCTACTCTGGTAGCATGACCACCCTACCGTTTTCCAAGTGAATGCGCTGTTCACAAAACAACCGTAACGCATCGGGGTACGCGATGCATTCCTGTTCAAAAATACGTGTAGCCAGTGTCTCGGGTGTGTCATTATCGGTCACCTGGACCTTGCGCTGTAAAATGACTGGTCCATGATCATATTCGTTATCACAAAAATGGACCGTACAGCCACTTTCTTTTTTACCCGCAGCAAGCACCGCCTCGTGTACGCGATGACCGAACATCCCCTGACCGCCAAATTCGGGTAATAGTGCAGGGTGAATGTTTATCACGCGCCCTAGAAATGATTCCGGAATGCGCCATAGCGACATAAACCCAGCCATACATACAAGATCAACCGCCTTCACCGCTTCGGTGATCTTGGCTTGAAATGCTTCAACAGGAAGTTGTTTGCGATCAATGATGACGGTTTTCAGGTCGTATTGTTGTGCGCGTTCGATACCGGCTACATCGGCCCGCGAGCTGATGACGATATCAATCTTCGCGTTGAGTTGCTGGTCACGGATATGTTCGTGCAGGTTGGCCATGGTACGACCACCACCGGACAACAGCACAGCCAAACGCAATCGTTTGTGGCTCATGATTGGGTCACTTCCACGATCCAGTGTGGTGTCGTAGGGCGTTCTGTGCTTGAGCGTAACCTTAAAATCAACGCGCGATCTTCTTTTTTCGGGAGGTCGAAGACTTTTTTGTCGATCGCCCGGCCTTTGTTTTTACCTTTGATGATTGCTTCGTCTTTGTTGTAGCTTTAGTTTTTGTCTTGCGAGCGCGCGACGATGATTTACCCATCGCTTGCGCACCGTCTTCAATGGCTGCTTGAGCTGCGGCTAATCGGGCAATGGGCACCCGATAGGGACTACAGGATACGTAATCCAGCCCGACTTGATAACAAAAACGGATGGATGCTGGGTCTCCGCCGTGCTCACCACAAATGCCAAGTTTCAGTTTCGGTCTGGTTTCTCGCCCCGTTTCGCAGGCCAGTTGCACCAATAACCCTACGCCTTGCACATCCAACGACTGAAAAGGATCGTGCGCAAAAATACCAGCCTTGGCTTCGTCCACATAGTCAGGCAGGAACCGCCCGGCATCATCGCGTGATAGGCCCATAGTCATTTGCGTCAGGTCGTTGGTACCGAAACTAAAGAATTCCGCAACCTCGGCCATCTGATCCGCGACAAGCGCAGCTCGTGGCGTTTCGATCATGGTGCCGACAAGATAATTGACCTTCGCCTTTTTCTCTTTGAGCACGGTGTCGGCCATGCGGTGTGTTTGATCTACGAGAAGACCTAGCTCCTTCGCATCAATGCTGAGTGGAATCATAATTTCAGGCAACACTTTTATACCGCGACGCTTACACGCGACGGCTGCTTCCATGATAGCCCGGACTTGCATATCCAAAATTTCGGGATAGGTGATGCACAAACGACACCCACGATGACCTAGCATGGGATTGGACTCGTGCAATTTTTCGATGCGATCGCGAATATCTTGGGTGGTAAATTTGACGAAGGTAGCAGCTTTTACACCTTTAATTTCGTCGCGCAGTGCGGCATTAAGATCATCCACCGCAGCTTGTAGTGCTGCTTGGTTGTCGTCTTGTGGAAGAAACTCATGCAGCGGGGGGTCGATCAGACGGATGGTGACGGGTAGCCCATTCATGGCTTTGAAAATACCCTCAAAATCGCGCCGTTGATAAGGGAGAAGTTTTGCCAGCGCTGACTGACGATGTTCGAGCGTATTCGCCAGGATCATTTCACGCATGGCTCGAATGCGTTGTGGTTCATTCGGATCGAAAAACATATGTTCCGTGCGACACAAACCAATCCCCTCTGCGCCAAAACCTACGGCTTTAGCTGCATCTGCGGGGGTGTCAGCGTTGGTTCGCACTTTGAGTGTTCGTCGTTGGTCGCACCATTTCATCAGTGTGTCATACTCGGCTGGGGCTTGTGGACGGGCAAGATCAATGGTGCCATCGTAAACTTCACCCGTTCCGCCATCCAACGTGATCGCATCACCTTCGCGTATGACCCGACCGTTAAATGAGATTTGACTGGCCTTGTAATCAACGACTAATTCACTACTGCCAACGATGCAGCACTTCCCCCAGCCACGCGCAACCACTGCGGCATGTGATGTTTTCCCACCGGTTGATGTTAAAATGCCGGCTGCGACGTGCATGCCACCGACATCTTCCGGGGATGTTTCCTTACGCACGAGGATCACTGTATTCCCGTCGCGGGCACGTTCTTCGGCACGCTCTGCAGAAAGGGCGATTTCACCGCAAGCGGCTCCGGGAACGGCACCAATGCCACAACCTAGTCGCCGTTGGGAAAGTTCACCGGCGGAGATACTGGCGTCAAGCACAGGGTAAAATAATCGTTCCACATCTACCTCTTGGATGCGCAGGATAGCTTGATCTTTGGTGATAATGGGCTTGCCGGATAGTGCTAGATATTTTTTAGGAAGATATTTTTTCTTGACCAGTTGCTTAGCCACGGCTGCGGTGATAATGCCTTTGGTTGCTTGATCAACGGCAATCTTGAACGCAGCCTGAGGAGATCGTTTGCCAATGCGACATTGCAGCATGTACAGCTTGTTACGCTCGATGGTAAATTCAAGGTCTTGCATGTCCTTATAATGTAGCTCAAGGATAACGCGTACGGCTTCGAGTTGACCATACGCTTCAGGCATCAGGCGCTTTAATTCGATGAGAGGTATCGGCGTGCGTACACCGGCTACGACATCTTCGCCTTGCGCGTTAATCAGTAAATCACCGTAGAAGCATGGCTCGCCCGTACTGGGGTCACGCGTGAAACACACGCCCGTTCCACAATCGTCACCCATGTTACCGAAGACCATCTGGCAGATATTGACGGCTGTTCCGTGCAGTCCGGTGATGTTTTCCACGCGGCGGTAGGTCCGGGCTTTTTCGGAATCCCAACTTTCAAAAACCGCGTTGATCGCACCTTTTAGCTGTTCGAACGGTGACTGAGGAAATTTTTCTGAGCAGTGCTTGGTGTAAATACCCTTGAATGTATCAACAAGTTCAGCCAATTCGTCAGCGTCCACATCCGTATCTTCGATCTGCTCGTGAGAAGATTTTCCTAAACGAACGCGGGTCTTATTGTTTTTCAATTCATCGAAGGCGTCTTCAAACAACAAACGATCTACCCCTTTTGCGGTTGCGCCGTACATCATAATTAACCGTCGATAGGCATCGAATGCGAATCGGCGATTCTTGGCTGCACCGGCTAGTCCTTCGACGGATTGATCATTGAGACCAAGATTGAGAATCGTTTCCATCATACCCGGCATGGACCGAGCCGCGCCGGACCTGACGGATACGAGTAAGGGGTTCTTGTTATCGCCAAGCTTTTTCTTACAAGTGCGTTCCAGTTTTGCGAGCATGGTCCGAACTTGTTTTTCCAAACCGCTTGGCCATCTCCCGCCAGATTTGTTATAGGTTTTGCATGCGTCTGTGGAGATCGTAAAACCTGCGGGTACGGGTAGGCCGATGTTGGTCATTTCCGCCAGGCCGGCCCCTTTGCCGCCCAGAAGCTCCTTCTGGTCGTTACGTCCGTCAGCTTTACCGTTACCGAAAAAATAGACTTGTTTGCGCGCTGCTTGCGTCCCTGCCATGATGATTGTCCTGAAAAGAAATATAACCTGTCGTTAATGTTGCTTCGATCATAATCTTCTTAGTACAAGCGTCAATCGACATGCGTGGGATTCGATCAACGGGTGAGGGATGGATAAAACGTCTATTCCCACTCGATCGTCGAGGGCGGTTTGGAGGAGACATCGTAAACCACACGATTAGCCCCACTGACTTCGTTGATAATCCGGGTTGAGATTCGACCGAGTACTTCATAATCAATGCGCACCCAGTCCGCCGTCATAAAATCAGCACTTTCCACAAAACGCACCGCGATCACATGTTGCCCGGCATAACTGCGGTCATCACCCATCACACCGACTGTGCTAATCGGTAGCAATACGCCAAACGCCTGGGCGATTTTGTTATACCAACCGGCTACACGTATTTCCTCGAGAATAATATCGTCAGCCGCTCGTAGAATACGCAATCGCTGTGGTGTAATCTCTCCCATAATTCGCACGGCTAAGCCTGGTCCGGGGAAGGGGTGTCGCCAGACAATCTGCTCAGGAAGCCCCAAGTGCTCACCCACGCGGCGGACCTCATCTTTGAAAAGATCACGCAATGGTTCAACCAATTCAAAACCAAGCTTTTCGGGTAATCCACCTACGTTGTGATGCAGTTTAATGTTAGCTGCGATGCCGGCTGCACTATGTCCCGATTCGATCACATCGGGATAAAGCGTTCCTTGAGCAAGAAAACGTGCCCCATCGATTTTTTTTGCCTCAGACTTGAAAACCTCGATGAACTCATGGCCAATAATTTTTCTCTTTTCTTGCGGGTCCGTAACACCGGTTAGTCGAGAGAGAAATCTTTCAGACGCATCCACGGACCGCAGGTTCATATGAGAATGTTGCTTAAACGTGGCTTCCACAAGATCAGTTTCGCGGTTACGCATCAAGCCGTTATCAACATAAATACAGATCAGCCGATCGCCAATAGCTTCGTGAATGAGTGCTGCGACGACACTGCTATCGACACCACCGGACAGGCCGCAAATCACGCGATCCGTTTCGCCGACCTTCTCGCGAATCGCTTTGATCGACTCGTCCGCGACGTGATCCACTTGCCAATCTCCGGTGCAATGGCAAATGTCATAAAGAAAGTTGCGAATGATCTGGTTGCCGCAAGGTGTATGAAAAACCTCCGGATGAAATTGCACACCGTACATCGGCCTACTTTTATGTCTCATCGCGGCGTAAGGGCAGGTATTTGTTTTTGCCAGTGCAATAAAATCGCCTGAAAGTTCTTTCACGATATCGCCATGACTCATCCAAACCGTAGCCTGCGTGGGCACATGATTCAATAAGGCATCTTCCACGAAAATTTCGAGCTGAGTACGACCGTATTCGCGTGATTCACCCGCACCGATATCAGACCCCAATAAATCGCAGGCCAGTTGCATGCCATAACAAATGCCCAGCACGGGAAGACCCATGTCCATAATCTCCGGCGAGCATGTTGGGGCATCAGCCGCGTACACGCTGGCCGGACCGCCGGAGAAAATGAGACCGACCGCGTGATGATCGCGTATCTCCTGCGGCGAGACGCTGGGGGATACGATCACGCTATGCACGCGGTTCTCGCGTACCCGCCGGGCAATTAACTGGACGAATTGGCTACCAAAATCGATGATGACTATAGTTGCAGGTTTCATGTCTGTTTGATTCTCAATGATGTCTCGATCATGATAGGTTCTCGTCCCCCGGATGTGTACATAGTGAAATT
The DNA here is from genome assembly GCA_024276605.1 of Planctomycetota bacterium. Classification (GTDB taxonomy): domain Bacteria; phylum Planctomycetota; class Phycisphaerae; order UBA1845; family UBA1845; genus JAJRPG01. Next base: position 19,614 of record JAJRWX010000001.1, read on the forward strand.
CTGGAGACCATCTGTCAAATCAATCAGCGGACACGATCTTTTCTTTGATTGTGCTAAAAAAACGCAGTTCTGTTCGTTTGTACCAATCCAGTGCGGTCATACTATCTAAAACTGAACACGCATAACCTCGAACAACCATTGTTGTGCATAATCCACACCGTACCACCATGCCATAGCCAAACCGGTGGCCATGGCGGGAACACCTATAGCCATAAACACCACCACGCGCTGCCGCGTATCCTCAGGCGCGGTAGTGGCTAGTCTGATTAGCCAAAACCACCATAGCACCAAGCCGATAGCTGCGATGACGCCGGCTGTGATTGTTGGTACCTCAGGCGCCGGCATCCAACGCCACCCCGCAATTAGACCGGCTTGAAGCAAGGGTAATAACGGCATGAGCAAACACGTAACGGCTAATGGGGCTAACCATGCACAGCTATAATGAATCGCAGCGGACATACGCTGCTCATGTCGATAAGCTGAGGTGTGCGATTTGGTGATACCGATACGCAACAGTGACAGAAAAAGCCAAAGGGTCAGTCCACCACCCAGTATCCCCAACACAACCCCGGTGGCTGACTGTGCCGGGTTCCACCAGAAATCAACATACGTTTGTGGGACAAGGTTTGTGGGTAACGGGCGCGGCCGAGAGATTACATGTTTCCAAAGCTGTCCGGAAGGCGTGATAGAACCCGTTGGTTCTACTGCAGGAAGTGATGTCACCTGCCGCCAACCAACGATCGACAATTGCAGTAGACTAAGAGCCAGTGCCGACAATATTGCAGCCAGCCAAGCAAATCGTCGCGAAGCAGCCGACGAGCGCATCATAGCTATGTGTTTGAGACGATGGTTACCTGCCAGGTATACCCACCAACACATGGCCCACCATCCGCTTTCGCGGTGGGCGAAGTGTTTAGCGTACGGTGTGACGTCCGCACCCGTGACACGATCATCGCCAAATACATAGCCACACAGGTCGCATCGTGCGTGACGGTCCGGACCTACAAGTTGGCCACACGCAGAACAACGAAAGATGGTGGTAACTGTTTGTTGATCCGTTCGAGTCAAGCCTCTTCGTCTTATCTTTCTGTGTATGTATTGGGTAAACCTCCCCGCATGAGTACGCAGGTCATAACCAAGGTGCAAGGAAACAACCGCAGCTATGGTGTCATATCATCACTTTCCAAAGTTATAGGCATTTCTCAATCTAGCGGTACATCGCTCACACTCGCCTGATCTACCGGCACCCACAGCGGAGACATAATAGCACTAACGGGTAAGCTGGCTATGTTGGCTCCATAGCGTATCGGTCCATAAACAAAATAGAGAGGTTCTTCGAAAGTCCACGCAAACTGGTCATCGTTACTACCGGCCTGTTCGATCGGATCCTCGAAGAATAAAGGTCCGTGTATGATGTGTCCCGTATGCGCTGCACACAAAATTTCTTCAAATGGTCGAACTTGTTGCTCACCGGTTGACACATGTGCATTACGCACACCCTGCTCAGAGGGTGTCATGGTGATGGTCTCGGCAGATAGTTCATCGTAATTCGGATTAATCATCAATGAACACCCTGCCGCTAAAAATAGGAAAACAATGGCGGCACATCCCGATACTAAACGCCCAACTGGGTTAATCATGGTGATTCTCCATAGCGAAGTTCGGTGACTCTTTCGTAATGGTCACATCGTGAGGTTTAGACTCTATGACACTGGCAGATGTCACCCGCGTAAACGTCGCTAGTGTTCTAAGATCGTCAATCGTGGCTGTTCCGCAATACCCCATACCTGATCTAAGCCCGCCTACTAGCTGATAGACAAATTCCGACAAAGGCCCGCGATAAGGTACGCGCCCTTCCACGCCTTCAGGCACAAGCTTTCGAGATGGTGCATTTGCCGATTGGCCATACCGCTCGGCTGAGCCTTTGACCATCGCACCAAGCGAACCCATGCCGCGATATTCCTTGAACCGTCTACCGCGCCATGTTACCGTCTCGCCCGGTGCTTCCTCCAAACCGGCGAAAAGTGAACCGAGCATGACCGTATGTGCCCCCGCAGCAAGTGCCTTGCTAATATCGCCTGATTGACGAACTCCGCCATCGGCAATAACGGGTACATGGGCCGCACACGCCACAGAACAGACATTCAAAATAGCACTTAGTTGTGGGACACCAACGCCCGAAACGACGCGCGTCGTGCAAATACTACCCGGCCCAATGCCGACTTTAAGGGCATCCACCCCGGCCTCGATTAAATCCTTAGCCGCGTCCGCCGTGGCAATGTTACCAGCCACGATGTTGATGTCATGGCGTTTTTTAATCTGCTTCACGGTATCGATCACGTTGTCGCTATGTCCATGGGCCGTATCAACCACGATCACGTCGACATCACTGGCAATCAACGACTCCACGCGATCGTAATCATGTACACCCACGGCTGCACCCACGCGAAGTCGTCCGCGTTAATCCTTACAGCTAACAGGAAAGTGTCGACTGCGCTCGATGTCGCGCATAGTGATGAGACCCGCGAGCTTGTTTTGCTTATCAATAAGCAGAAGCTTTTCGACCTTCTTACGTTTGAGAATTTCCCACGCCTCCGCTAGGCTCGTTTCCGGTGGTCCGGTGACAAGGTGCTGACTGGTCATCACGTCTCGAATGTTGAGGTTTTCACTTTCGAGATATTTCATATCACGGCGCGTGATAATGCCCACCAAACCTTTATCCGGGTCAATGATAGGCACGCCGGAGATGTTTTGCAGTGACATGAGTGCCTTGGCCTTAGCCACCGGTTCATCGGGTGCGAGCGTGACCGGATCGATAATGACACCACTCTCAGAGCGCTTCACGATATGGACCTCGCGACACTGCGCCTCTATGTTGAGATTTTTGTGGATGATGCCGATCCCACCCTCTTGGGCGAGACAAATGGCTAAGCGAGATTCCGTGACGGTATCCATCGCCGCAGATACCAGCGGAATATTCAACGTAATATCACGGGTTAGTTGCGTTCGTAAATTAATGTTGTCAGGAAGAATGGAAGAACGGCGCGGAAGTAGCAAAACATCGTCAAAAGTCAAAGATTCCGATCGAATTCGCTGATCCGCCGCGGCGGTAGCGGCATTGTCCTTGGTCATTTGGGTACCTTTCGATCCAGCACCTGGAAAGATACGGTACGCTGGCCGTCGTAAGCCGTCAAGTAAGTGAGGTGGATAGTCGAGCCAATTGCACCGCGGCTGACATCAGGTATGTTCGTCCTGTGTAGGCCAATCCAGTAATCATATACTTCTACACAATTTGATTGGGAAAACAATATTAACGACGTGAGGAATCAAAGGAAGAATAACGCTTGGGTCGTAATTTTTGGAAAGTGGCTGTTGAACGCCGCCGACCGAACGTAATGAGTTCAGCCGTATCGACTTGTCCGTCGGCATTGGTATCCGCCGCTTGTAGTGCAGACCAACCATTTTGACGTAACTCTTTGATAGTAAGTGATGTTACAGGTTGATACATTACGGTCATCGAGCTGGGGACATTGAGCGGGCAACAACTTGTTACCGCAATAAGCTGGAACGATTCCAGGATGAAGGCTTCATCCAAAGCATCTACGATGCCGTCAGCGTTGATGTCAGCATGGGGGCCGACCGTACCACACGGCGTATTCGGATCTACGGTCTGATCCATTTGTGTAATCAAAGATGCCAAATCGAGCATGTCGATTACGGCATTATTATCCAGATTGCCTCCGATCAGCCAATTGCCATTAAGCAATGGATCACCCACACACGAAGACTGATAGATATTATTGGATATGGTCACTCTCCCGGACGATGGTAGCGTGTGTTTGGGGTCACGCACGGTGACGCACGAATAAAGACCACGAGGAAGCTCCAACACAACCTGGGCCGAGGCGGTGGTGCGCTGCCTGACAAAGGTGACATCCCGCTGAAGAATTAGAGGGTCTTGGGCACAATCGGAATAAATGGTTAGCTCCAGGCAACGATCCACTCGATCCGCCAAAATGGTTGGTGAAAGCTCAACATCAACTTCCATGGTGTGCATATTCCCAACATCCACTGTCCATTGACAGTCAATAGATTTGTTGCAACTGTCTTGCGTCGTGCATTGAAACTCGTAATGACCGGGCAGAAAGATACCCCCGCCCACGATCAATGCGTTCGGGTCGATAATGCCGCCGCCACCCGTGGCTGAACATTCAACACTGAGTGGACCATCACATCCACCGGTAGCAGAAGGAGATTCCCAGGCGACCGTCGCCGTGGTTACCCCGGCATCTAAGTTTGTCACGACACTGCCTGGACAAACCATTTCCGGGGGAGCGCCGGTAGTACGTAATTGATCCAAACAGCAGGGCTTATAGGTTACCGACGATCCCTTTGTGTCCGTTAATAGCGTATCTTTAGGGCTTTCACTGATAAAACATAAGTCGGTGGTATCACAGGCGGTAAGCGCCTGAAACGTCAACACCGCCATCGTGACTTCCCCATTAGAACCGGAGTGCGTAAGCGGCGTCCCTACGGCATAGAAAATACTACCCGCACCTTCATCAATATCCCTGAATACTTGCGAACTAAACGGTGAATTGCTGTCTGCCAAGCTACCCGGCGACACGGATAAAAACTGAAGCTGACTCGGATCATATTGAATGTTGAATTGTCCACCAAAGATAGCCGCTGAACTGACGCCAAGATTGACGTGAATATCGAAGATGGCACCTTGGTTATAACAAGTTACCGATGGATCGGCACGCTCAATACAAAGGTCCGGTTCCAATACGCAGGAACACACTCCAGCAATCTGATCGCACACTGAAAACAAACAATCATCGTCGTTCGTACAGGTCATCGCATCAATGGAGGTACCCACGCATATACCGACCTGATTGCAATTATCATTGACTGTACAATCTTCAAGGTCGTCACAGGGATCAACACAAAATTCCTGCATGATGTTAACAATGGTACCCGCTAAATCGGTACCCGGGTCTTGTGTTTGGTGGGCTACACCGCCAGTGCCTGCGGCTAAATCAGAAGCTAATTGCAACACACACCTATCCGCGCCGGTTCCGACGATAGGCGCGACGATGACACCGTTCGCTTTGGCCAGAAGCATCGCGTTGATGACGGCGTCTCTATCCGCACCGGGATCGCTACAGCCATATGGAAAATTGCCGTCGCAAGCACCTTCATCGCTGATGGGAATGATGATGCGACGAGAACCTGTCGTCCAGGGAAATTTCGTAGCCACAATAGCCGTCGCCGGCCCCCACGACTCGCGTGATGAGAAGGTGTTGGGAAATTGACACGAACCGTTATCGCCCGGAACGTCCGGACCGAGCAAAGTGACCACATCATTGGTCAAACAGGAAAAGTGACGTCCCGGTGTCTCTGTGATGCCTAGGAATACCGGATTGACTTGAATGCCTTCCAAGGCTAAGTCAGCGACAATGTCGGTCATTTGTGCGCACAAAGCCGCAGCTTCATCGGCCATCGATCCGGAGGTGTCCATGATGAACACGACATCAAGCGGGGGACAGGATGGATTGAAAGTGCAAGGGACGCAACCAGCAATAGGGGCGAATTCACAGGTGTTATTCAAACATAGGTTCACGGTGCAGGCATTGGCATCATCGCATTGTGAATTCACAGTGCAACTAACACCTCGATTGGCAAGTCCGGTATTCTCGCCTGCAGCAACAGGAGAGTAGATAGCAACCGACCACGCGACCATACATGCTTGTATGGTCAGCCTACAACGCTTGGCTGATGTCCTGTTGGACCATAGTTGCAATACACACCTCACCCGATTAGTTAACCTGAATCACCGCGTCCCCTCCAATGGATTTGGCGAAACCGAAGTACTCCCCCCATGCTCTATACTTAGGTTACTGCGGCATAGTGATCAAAGTCAACAATCAATTTTTTCGGACCATAATCACATATCGAAATATGATACATATCAATCCTCTGGTCATGGGCCTACAAGCTCCTGTAGGAAAGAGGCATAATCCGCCTGCTCGATCGTCCCGTCATTGTCCATGTCATAAATACGGGCACATTCTGCCTGTGGTGGTAAAAATCCAGTGACACTGCTCTGTGCCGTGAAACATCTCATAAACCCGGCAATGTCAATCAACTCGATCCGACCATTGTCGTCAATGTCGCCTAGTAGACACCCATCGCGACAATCGCCGCTAAGCTGGCAAACCGGCTCAAAAGGAGGAAGGCTGAGACATTCACTGATGCTTTGAATACCAATGCAGGCACTGTTCGGGTCGCCATAAAGGCAACAAAGATCGGGATCAGGACAAACGCACGAGCCGCCGGGATTAGTCATGGGGCAAAGGTCGTCGCAGTCTGACAAGCCGTCGTTATCCGTATCCTCATTGTCGATGCACAGCGATTCCGCAGCACACTCTGAATCATTGAAGCATGGCTGACCGAAATCCACAATGCCGTTGCATATGCGATCGCAGGCGGTCGGCAAGCCATCTCCATCACAATCCTGTTCACACTCGTCGGGAAAATCATTGTTATTGCAATCGCCGCTCACCTGACCATTGCCATCCGGATCACTCGGATCGGTGTCACAGTTGTCCGGTATGGCATTGCCATTGCAGTCAGAAAAAGCTATTTCACACTCATCGGGAATGCCATGGCCCGCGACACCCAGCGGTTGACAATCCGCACTCAACCCACACAACGGTATAGCCGTACATCCTGGGGCATTGCAATCGATATCGCATTCGTCCGGGATACTATTGCCGTTGCAGTCTGCCGGTCCGACTGCAGGCCCTACTGAAGAAACTGTGGCCCGGTCATTGGTTCCCGGTTTGAATAGACCAAGTGTCACCGTCGTCGCCGCCGGCGGCGCCGGTGAAATGAAACCGTAACTGTACATCGTACTAAATCGAAGGGCGTTTCCGTTGACATTGGCGTTGTAACTTGGAAACAGTACAGCACAACTGCCAATGCCACCGTTAAGGCATTCGCTATCATTAAAACATGATGCACCTATATTGTCTCCCGCGATGCAGCGCTTAGCCTGCGCGCCAGTACATAGCCCGGATGTGGCTCCGTCGCAATCAGTATGATCGATACACCGTGCTCCCGCTAAGTCACCGCCGACACAAGTATCCAGTTGATAAGGTCGGCATAACCCGCCGTTAGGGCAACCGACGTCATCTACGCATGGTGCGCCGGGTAAGTCACCCCCCACGCAAGCATGAGCAGACCAGGTAATCGCGTCGCCTGCCTCTGAAGCGACCCAATCGGTCAGGTCATAGACTTCGCCACTATGATAGTTTACGTCATGAAAAAAGAAGTTGCGGTTGCTTTGATTGGTGGGTACGGGCACGCGAAAAAACGCCCCTGATCGGTCCGAATTCAAGTTGAAAATAGCGTAATCGTAACGCCACTCCGCCGTGCGTAGTGGGCTAGCCTTTGCTGCCAGAATGAATTGCCCTTCACCTGGAATCTGAATGGTGGTTTCAGTCACCCCCACACACGTGTCGCCCGCATCAGGACAATCCGCCGTGGTGATGCACGGCATCGCAGATGCCTGACAATATCGGTTCGGTAGACATACTTCGCCCACACCCGGGCAATCTGTATCAATCACGCAAGGCGTCAGAGCTACGTCACACAAACCTTGCGGATCATTTTTGCCCCATGCAAAAATAGCAGGTTTCCCGGGAACGGTAACGTCCTGAGCATTGAATCGAAACAATCCGTTTTGTAAGCCAATATCCGTCGGGCGATAGGCGGCGTTGTTTAACGCATTACCCGAAGCAGCATCGTCCTGGGCTAAGTACTGCACTTCCAAATAATATGAGGCCCCGGGGTTTGACGCCGGATCGAGATCAGCATCGAGCACCTGCATACGACCGCCGAGGACCGGGTAATTACAGGCCATGCTATCGCAATCCTGGTCGAGGGTGCAGGGCGCGCCGTCATCGATTCCGCCGACACAAAACTTATCCGGTCGGCGCGGGGTTGGCGGAAATTCGCCGGTAAACGCGTTTACCTCGGAATGCGGACCGAGGGTGCTTCGATCACCGTTTAATGTGCTGTTATAGGTGTCGCGGCAATTGACACCTAGAGTGTTCGCGAGAGGTGGTACTATACAACTTGTATTACAACAAAAATCGCAGTTCGCGTCACACAACAAACAATCTTTTGTTTCAGTGGCAAAACCATGCTTAACCCAGGCAAGCCCGATTTGTTCAAAGCGCCCGGATTTTAAGCGGTAAACATTTTGTGTAATGATGGGGTGCTGTGCCGTTGAGGAATCCCAATTAGCCGGTGCATCACCAACATTGCAGGAAGTCGTCGCGATACCAAAGGCCGAAGTGTCTCCATCGCGTCCCCAGCTAGTTTGGCCGCTATTGAGAAAGGCAACATCAGAAACAATAATATCAGGCCCGGTAGCCGGTAACGTAGCTTCTACCCGCTCACTGGATATGTGCAGCCCCGATCCCATAGACCCCAGGCCTACTAAAATAACTATGCCCAGCGCAGTGCAACTTAACAACTTCATGCTTCCCCCCCCAGACTCGCGATTTCGGACAAGCCAACTATACGCACACTTACAAGATGCATGCAAACCGTTGGCATGTATCGCTACCTATAAATACACACCGCATACTAAAACTATAGCACTTCATAACCGAGTATTCAATGGTCCGGGACACAGGTTGCGTGCCTGTATCCATGTTCCGAAAACAAGCGAGTAGGGCGATTGTCATACCGAAACATTATGGCGAAAGCTAACCAGGCTATGGCTATGTGGATGATAAATGCAGCCAGAAGTGGTGAGTCCGATATAATCCTGTTTGAATCAATCGTCTCACTGCCAAAGACCTACTACAGGTAATTAAGTAGGTTTATCATTTTTGAGAACCGTGTAATGACAGTGAGCAGCTCAGTATGTATGGTAACCAACGCCTCGAGAATCCAGATCCTCAGTGTTTGCGATGATGTCTCCAGTTTCGTAGTTGTAAATCCAGCCCAAAGCCCCGCATTCTTGTTAACCGATGGTGGATCGTTGGTTTGCAATTCAATTCCGATAGCCCCGACATACGGGCCGACGGTCAGTGGAGGAATGTTGTGTAGGTACGGTCTATAGATGTTTATGCCGACGGTGTTTCCGATGTTGCCGGCTGCGTCGGTCTTCAAAAGTCAATTGATCGATGAACGTCGTCTCCAAGCTGTCGGCGCCTAGCCATTGACCGCTATGTTCAGCATGGTACAGGTCAATAGCTGTTCGAAACGTCTTTAAGTTAGCACGTACCGCAGTTTCATTAACCGCTATAGCGCCGCGGCTAATACGCGGAACGGCGAGAGCTTCGATGATACCAAGTAATGACAATCACGATGACCAGTTCGACTAGCGAGAAGCATGGGTTTCTAAACTGCCGAAGTGACTACAGATTACCTACCATAGATAATGGTGTATCGACGACATGCATGGACATGGCAAGCACGCCTCATCTGTAACATCTTTGAGTAGAAAACGCGCGAGTTAAGATCAATACAACGAAGCGATCAAATGTTTCATGGGATAGTTTTACCAGCGCTCACCTTTCGGCCTTGTTTTGAAAAGCCTGACCCTGGTTATGGCCCTGCGATCATCAAGGCGTAGGCCAGCCCGGCAGTGGCCAGGTGAATAATGAGCGGAACCAAAAAGCTGTTGGTCCGATAGGCTATGAATGCCAATATAACTCCACCAGGGAATGAAAGGATCAATTCTCGTGGATCTTTACTCAGGTGAACCAAGCTAAAATGTAGTGCCGACACGAAAACTGCGATCAAGCAACCATCCGGCATCCCCAACCATCGCGTAGCGGCCAGTAGGCCTTTAGCCCCTTTTGTCGGTTGTGCCAATCCGAACCATTGCAGGTTTCTCTTTCTGCCGCTGGTCGTTGAGATGTGTACCTCAGCGACACTCGGCCAACGTAATCCTTGCCGAGCCAGTGCCAACACCACGCCGTGAAACAAAAAATGCTCGGTAAACATATTCAAGATGTTGTAACTAATAAACACAGCATGACCGGCTCGTTCGATATGAGGCTTATAATAAGGGGTAAAATGCTCACTTTGTGTCATCCACACGACGAAAGGAAGTGACAACAGGACGCTGACGAAAATAAGTCTGATGCCGATTTTGTTCGGCAGGCGAAGCCCCAAGTCAGCGGGCTTGCCTCGTCCGATGATGAGCATCATCAGGTAGGGCATGATCCCGAGGCACAGCACCATGTAGGCACCATTGCGTAATTCAAAAGTAGCGGGGCCTACATATATGGATCCCACAGCTGAAGAAATCCCACGGACAATTGGCCCGTAAAACAACCGTTGCACCGCCCGCATGGGTGCCGGCCAGTCTGATGGAAAGAAATCTAATAGCGCCAGGCTGTACACAAACGAAATAAGGATAGCGACAACGCATACGGCTGATGATCCGTGCCTCCTTGGGGTGCAAGTTACCGTGGTACTATCCATTGGCTTCTTCCGCTTCATCGCCAAGACTAAACGCTCCATCGTGATCGTATAGGCAACGCCGTCGGGCGGGTTGTCCTATGATGAGTCGGTATCGGTCTTTAGATTGTTTGCTCAGTGGCACTGGAAACTCCGCAGTGTAGCATCGATACGATATAATTCCGCATCACTTTATCGGAATATGAAAGTTATTGGAAAGAAATACGTTAGTGGACGGGTTTCATTGATAGATGCTTAAAACGGGAATATACTGAGGTGCGGTTCTCATTGTGCGGTTTTGGTGTTTGAACGCCCGCAGTGAGTGAGCCGGCGGTGCATAGAAAAACGAATCGCAACAGGGTCTGTTGCTTAATTGTGTGCCCGCTAATAGACAGGGGAGAGAAGTCAATCACAGGGGGAAAAAGTACTCTTTCAATTCCATAACGTGGGTCATTGGCCTGTTCAGTGTACGGCAACGCCTGAGATGCTTGAGTATTCCGGCTGGTATGTTTGTCGTCGCTGAGGAGTGGATTTACTCCGGGGCTTTTGGCAATGATGGCACTCGCTTGTGGCTTGAGAATGCTCTCACTGAATCTTCAATTGGGGATGATGTAACATGGTAAGTAATTCGTCGCATATTATATTGGCTTTAGTGACTATGCTCTGCTACGCCGCTAACGCACATGGCCAAGTGGTCACAGCTGATGATTGTGCAAACCCTGATGTGATTAGCGGTCTAGGCTTATTTGATTTCAACAATCTTGCGGCGACATCCATCGGACCGGACCATCAAGCTTGTTTAGACATTGGGGAAGCTGGTATCGGCTCGGATGTGTGGGCGCTTTGGACGGCTCCTTGTACGGGTTTTGTCAAGCTGGACACCTGTGGCACAACGACGATTGATACTAAATTAGCGGTCTACTCGGGCAACCTTTGTCCGATCGACGATAGCACTCTGTTGGATTGCAGTGATGATGACATTGATTGCTTGTTGCAATCGCGTGTGTGGTTTCAAGCGACGCAAGGTGCGCAGTATCTCATTCGATTGGGCACTTACCCCGGCGAACCTCCCGGTCTGGGTAGCTTTAACCTGGATATGGTTTGCGATACGCTGGCGTGCAGCGAACCTATAGAAAACTGCCAAGCTTTAGATTTTACCGGCGCGACGGCCAGTACCGGTGATACGATTCGCATCGCAGAAAACTTCACGCCCAACTGCAGTGGTGACTTATCGAGCATTTGCTGGTGGGGTGAATACGACACCCTCAATCCGCGATTGGATGCTTTTACCATTCGTTATTACGACGATAATGGTGGCGTGCCTGGGAATTTACTTGCGACATTCGTCCAAGGAACCTCGCTGAGCGTGACGGCGCCTCTACTTGTCGCCGATGGTATAGACGCTGGTAATCGTTTTACCATCTATGGATACACGGCAAATCATGCCCCGTTACCTATGTTGTCCAATCAGCAGTATTGGGTGGAAATTACCAATCCGACAGGCTTGTTTGGGGACTGGTTTTGGGGGTTTGCACAGTTTGGCGATGAGATTTCAGTACGCGACATCAACCCGTTTGGTTACGAGCAAACCGATCTCCAAACGCGCAACTATGCCTTTTGTACGAATTTATTGCAATCCCCACCCCCGGAACCTTTGTGCGTGAGTGCGACGGGAGCGTGCGATACTGTGGGCATCACGCCGGGCTGTGATGACTTATCCTGTTGTGAGCGTGTGTGTCAGTGTGATCCTTGCTGCTGTGAGGCGGATCCCACGATTCCCGGTTGCTTAGGCATCTGGGATGCTGCTTGTGCAGGATTTGGGGCGGGTAACAGTGGCTGTGGTGCGGCGGCGATTTGCGGCGCACCTTGCGGCGCGTGTGTGGATATTGATGTAGCTGATCCCACCAATTGTTCGATGGACATAGCCATCCCCCATGATCGCGGGAGTAGCTCACCGGCCTTTGCGCCTTCAACCGTGACGCTGACGATGACCAACGGCGGGGATACGGATTGCGATACGTCCAACGTAAACTTGGCCAATTTCACGATTAGCTTCGAACCTATGATACCCGCAGGTGCACCGGATATATTTGATGTACTGGTGATTGATAACGTGGCTATGGTGGAACTAACCGGACCCTTACCTGCCGGTGTTTGGACATGTATAACGCATAGCGCCGGTGCCAAAGTATGCAGTGGTCAGCTACCGGGTGACATCGACCGAAATGGTATGAGTGACGCCTCGGATGTGGGTACGATGAAGGCAAATTTGTCCGTAGGCTCCGCCGAGGACATCGACCGAAGCGGCTCAGCTAATACGCTTGACTTACTAACTACGCTCGACCTATTAGCCGGGGCGGATGCCTTTGGTGTGCGGATCGACGAGTTTGCCGGCCCCTGTCCAACGCCGTGATCGGTGACAAAAGGGGTTAGTGCTTTGTCACAGCTAAGAATTCGGGTGGCATGGGCAAGTCCCGATGTATCCCGACCCTACGTCGGGGTACATCGGGACTTGCCCGTGTAGTTCCGGAGGCCATCACGGGCAAAAAAAGCCTTGCCCATGCCACCCTCGATGATCCAAACATTAAGCTTTAACACAGCACTAGCTAACCGAGGCGCCGGCTTCTATATCGCTATCCGTGGTGACGACAATCACCCGTTCGTGGCCGGCATCGCTAGCAGCCAGCAGCATACCCTGGCTTTCCAACCCGCGCATCATGCGCGGCGCGAGGTTGGCGACGATGATGAGATGCTTACCCACAAGTGATTCCGGGGTGTAATAGCCGCGCAAGCCGGCACAAATCTGACGCTGCTCATCGCCGAGGTCTACCTGAAGTACGATCAATTTATCCGCATTGGGGTGGTCTTTGGCTTCGACAACCCGGCCAACGCGTAGTTTGACCTTTACGAAATCGTCAAAAGTAATGGTATCATCATTGGTTGGTGTTGGTTGATCGGCCATGCGCTCCTCGTGTTGTTCGGGATTCCAAGTCGTAGATGTCTGCTATCATTATCTTACCATCACGAGTGTACTTGGTCAGCAAATCGTTCGCAACCGAGCAAAACAGTGGAAAGACTGATGCGGGTGTGTGACAGTATCGGCGGCTTTAATGTCGTGCTCAAGTGCAGCCTGAAAGGCTGACCGACAGTAGCCGTGGGCAAGTCCCGCTTGTTGCGGGACGCCGCCCACGGTAACTGCAGCGCCCGTATAAGTGAACCCTGAAAGGGGTCGTATAAGCGTAGCCTCGCAATACGCACGCCATCGAATATACGACCCTTTCAGGGTCGGACGACTCGTCGGCGACGCTATCCGGTGGCGACGTCCGCCTGAGGCGGACTTGCCACCGGCTACTATCGAGCAGACTTTCAGCCTGTAAGCCCCACCCGCTGATTCTGTCATTTAGCCAGACTGATGTGTGGCTAAAGAATCGCAACCATTGCTTGCGGACATAAGCTACGTCTCTACAATTCAGTGGAGACTCAATGGCGAATGTGCTTTCTATTAGAGCAAGGTTTTTGTTGTGTAGCGGTAACCGGTACAAAGAAAGACGTTTTCGTCCGGCACATCCGCGCGGGCTAAAGCCGGTGGCTCGTTACACAATAAGTGATGCTGCTCTAAGCCGTGATCTTTTAGCTATTGGCATGACATAATGAAACTTTATCCACTGACATTTGATCCTATATTCAAACCTAAAATTTGGGGCGGGCGAAAGCTGCAAACGCTGTTGGGTAAAAAACTGCCGCCGGATGTGCCCATTGGTGAATCCTGGGAAATTGCCGATCTGGAAGACGATCAATCGATCGTAGCTTTTGGACCTGCCAAGGGTAAGACGCTCCGTGAGATGATGGACCTTTGGGGAACTGATTTACTTGGGGCGGCTGAGCCGTTCGAAGGGCGCTTCCCTTTGTTGATAAAATTCTTGGATGCCAGCGAGACGCTTAGTGTTCAGGTCCATCCGGACATGGCTATGGCTAATCGGCTGGGTGGACGGGTGCGTATTAAAAACGAAACGTGGTACGTCGTAGCTGCCGAACCGGATGGCCATATCTATCGTGGTGTGCGTGAAGGCGTCGATGCGCAGGCATTGCGTGCGGCTATCGACGATCATGGTGTAGAAGATTTGCTCAACAAAATACCCGTTAGCCAGGGGCACGCCTACTACCTACCCAGCGGGACGATCCATGCCCTAGGCGCTGGGGTTGTGGTCGCTGAGGTGCAAACGCCATCGGACATTACCTATCGCGTGTTCGATTGGAACCGCGTCGAAGAAGCGACAGGCAAGCCTAGAACGCTACACGTAGATGAGGCGATGCAGTGCATTTCGTTTGATACTACCCCCATCGCAGGAGAAGATGTACATCACATAGCCAGTGTCTGGACCTCGCAAACTCAGTTGATCCGATGCGAATCGTTCGCGCTGGACCGCGTGCGCATGGCCGGGGGTGTTGACCAGACTATTCCGACGGATGGTTTCGTGGTTTGGATGTTGTTGGATGGCGAAGTGAGGATCCGTTGTGAAGGATTCACTCAGCCGTTTACCTTTGTGGCGGGCCAAACCATTTTAATTCCTGCCGGGATAAAAGGGGCAAGGGTTGAGAGTGAAATATCTTCGATGTGGTTGGAGGCATCACTGCCTATCGCTAGCCCGTTGAGTGCCTTTGAAAGGCCGGAGAGGGAAAGTCCAGGCGATGCACACCAAGCGCACGAAACATTAGTACAAATAAAAACACCCGAACAATCTCGGCTGACAGGTGACAAGCAAGGCGGTTAGTTGCTCTTAGCAGAGGCGCTGACCCAATTCAACCATAAGCCTGGTGGGAAAGAACGTAGCAGAAATGCCCTTATTTACAGTAGAAAAACTTCGGCGGGCCAAGAAAACGATTTATATCGTGGCCTGCATGTACATCGTGGTCGGATTATTGCTGGCGGTTACAGCCGCATTAGCCGGTGATCGTTTGAGTGCGTTCTTAGGTTTTCTTATTATCACCGGCGCGTTGGCTTGTGGCGCGGTGCTGGTGGTGTTGCTACGTTTTGGCGTGCATTTATCAAACATTGGCGATCAACTGCAGCAGTTACATAACCAACTGATCAAAGTTCAACACATACAACGGCAGTTTAACTCTGCGGTGGTAGGCGAGGCACCACAAAAATCGTTGACGAAACCGGGGAAGCAAGACCAACAAGTTGATGAGGTGCTCGTAGCCGCTACGTTGGACAGAAGCCGCTTTCCTCGTTTGGCTAAAATCATGGATAGCGAACCATCCGGTCAATCTTCTGCAGATGGTGTCTCGTCGAAAGAAACAACGTCAACCAATGGTCGACGACATGACGTTGAGGTCAAAACACCCGTGAGCAAGCGTACACTCATAAAACTGCCGCGCACGTGGCAGACCGCGCATCGCGAAGGGGATATCGTGGCTTGTCGGGCGATGTTGTCTACGTATATGGACACGGCTGAGCCGGCAGCGGTCGAGGTGATGACCGTTCAACTTGAACAACTCATCGATCAAGCGGCTGCCCATTTACGTCAATCATTCGTCGGCCACATTCATAATGAGGATTATGCTGGTGCGCTAGCGGTGGGTCATCGCATCGTCGAGCTTATGCCTGAGCACGGATTGGCTGAGGAGTTCAAGCAAATCAAACCACATCTCAATGAGCGTGTCAGGCAGATCGAACAAACTGCGGCTTTGATGTAGTGTTTGATGAAGCGCGACTACATCAGTAGGCGCGCTGCAGGCGGCTACCGGGGAAATAGTATCGCAGGATTTCTGCAGCACTTTTCCCCTCCCGTGCCTGCCCCTCCATGCCCCATTGGCAAAGGCCAAGTCCATGGCCAAAGCCTCGACCGTTGTCAAAGATAACCGTTTCTCCGGATACACGCATGCGAAAATCAGAACTGCGAAGCTGATTGCCGCCGATAGCGAGTCGGAACTGTTCGACCAGCATGTCGTGATGTTGATCGTCTTTGCCTCGGAGGCGAATGGTGACTGGTCGCCCCTGTGCCGAGCGCTGGACGATGGATAAATCGCGCAGCGTGCCCAGAGAGCGCAATGAATCATAGCGGGCTACTATGCGACGGAAAATCTCGTGTTTTGTCAGGCGTACCGGCTCCCAGCGGTAGGTATTTCCCGGTGCGATTCGGCAATAATCGCAAGCGACACCACCGGCCAGGGGCGCTATGTCGTCTTCCGCTCCGAAGATAGCCGCTGACTGGGTCATACCTCCACAAGCTGCGCTGTAATAGGTACGTATGATCTGTGATTGCTTGCCATCGTCATAGATACAGACGATGCCTTCCGTATACTTGGTAGCTTGTATAGCGCGCCGGCCTGTGCGGTCCTCACGCAATCCAGCATACACTTGCGAGCCTTGTCCATCGGTTACATCCCATGACTTCGATTGTCTTCGTTGCATCTGCCTGAGTACAAAGCTGCGGGCTATGATGGCCTGGGCGCGGTAGGCCTGCTTGGCAAAGGTAGGCCAAACTTCTCGGGCGACGACACCGGCAACATAACTTTCCACGTCTACATGGTTGACGATGTTAATATGGCCGGTGTCAGAGAGAGAGCACCGCATTGAACCGGGGTACGAAATGACATCTTGCCACTTTCTATTTTTATACTTTGATAATTCTATCGGCGCAATCTGTGACGATTGCACGATGACTTCCTGTGCGTCGTACACAACGTCGTCTATTTCGATCACTCCTTGCCGGGCGCGGATAGACATCCACTGATGAGGCGCAGCTTGATGGAGTATATCACCCGCTGTATTTTCGAAAGTGAGTGAGTCTGTGGAGCGAACTTTGAATAGCTTTACGTTTGAGCCGATCAACACGCGAACGCTGCGCAAGGGTGTTTCTGTCTTGGTGGTAGTGATTATTTTCGCCTCTGCGGATGAATGGATGATGACAAGCAGTGCCGCATAGCGTAACCAGACCGGTATTAGCGAAACGTAGGTGTTGGCCATATCCCTGGGCGTTGTTGACATAAGGGCTGATCCGACATCGTGTGCGGTTAGCTAGTGCTGTGTTACAGCTTATGTTTCGGGTTCATCGTGGGTGGCATGGGCAAAGATTTTTTTTGCCCGTGGCGGTCACCGGAACAACACGGGTAAGTCCCGATGTATCCCGAGCTAGCTTCGGGATACATCGGGACTTACCCATGCCACCCGAATTCTTAGCTGTGTCAAGGCACTAGGATTGTACCGGCGATTGTCCTAAATACCACGCTATGCAATAAACGAGCATATGATAGCCGCAAGAGGGCGTGAAAAAGCCCTCCACGTCCAATGTATCAGCGGATTCTAGCGCAGCGCGGGATTTATGATGCGCGGAAAGACAAACCAAATCGTTCCAACTGATTCTTGATTTCGTTAAGTGATGTTTGTCCGAAATTTTGGATAGAGATAAGTTCTTTTTCCGTTTTCTCAGCGAGTTCACCCATCGTCGCAATACCCATCCATTGCAGGCATTTACGTGAACGGACGGACAGTTCCATGTCCGACACCGGCCTGTGATAGTTTTCGGCAGCACTGAGAACCGGGGGTTGTTCGGGTAGGGCGGCGGAAGCAGCGGCAGGCTGTTCCGACTGTATAGCTTGACCTATTCGAAGATGTTGATTGTCTAGCAGGTTTTTGATTTCAGTAAGCGATGTTTCACCGAAGTTTTTGTACGCGAGAAGCTCCGCCTCCGTTGTTTTCAGTAAATCATTAAGCGTATGGACCCCCATCTGTCGCAGACAATTTCTACTTCGCACGCTAAGTTCAAAATCGCTGATGGGCTGCTCAAGCGTGGCGAATCGTTTTTCGCGTTCCATGGCCCGGCGCTCGTCGAAGACCATGGAGTATGAACTTTCGACGGATTTGAGAAAGTGTCGGGCACGCCAGTTGTTCGGGTCGGCTTCAAGTACGGTGCGCAAACATTGCTCAGCTTCAGCCAGTCGCCCACGTTCTTCAAACAAAAGGGCGATATTCAGGAGTACCTGAATAGAGACTTTCTCACCGGTAATACATTCCTGGTAGTAACTAAATGCCGCATTGTCGTCACCATATTGGTCGCTAATGTTAGCCAAGCGAAAGGCAGCGTCCTGATGATGCGGGTCAAGGTCCAATGCCTCAAGATAACAATCCACAGCAGCTAAGCGATCACCGCCGGCCTCCAGAAGATATCCCTTCAGGAATCGAAGACCTGCCCGGTTTTCGTCATTTTCTTGGCTTGTCGCCAGCGCTGCTTTTGCTTCGTCTAGTTGATCGCTCTTAATCTGTTGTGAGATCGATTGGAGTGTGGCCGTCATTACCTGCCTTCCGAGTATCTTGACTTTGCGTCGTATCCGCCACGGGTAAACAACCCAACTGCACCGCCAGCTAGACGGTTGAACTTGAGACCCCGTTATCCATAAGGGTCGTCAATTGTACGAACGAAACCAACAACTGACAACTACCCTGTTTCGCGATTGGCTCAGGTGGCTCCGGTCGCCTCGTCTGTTAGTTTCCGTAGCAGGCGAAAATCGTAAATTCCGGCATTATGGCCATCCGACCAGGTAAATTGGATGGCGTAATGGCCCACGAGTTGGGCATTTGTGACACGCCAACTGGTCGGGTCGGATTTGAGTATTTGGAGCGGGTTTTCCTGCTTATTCTCCCGTTCGGTTCGGCAGGTCGCACATGGGCAGACTTGCCGCAACTGAGGGAGGGAAAACTCACTGCTCGATCCGTCCTGCCATTGGATGCGCAGTGTTTGCGCGGCGATGCTTACCTTCAGGTCAGCCGGCGTCGTGTTATTTGTGGGATCCTTGGGGGCATTCATCATGTTGGTATATCTTACCAGAGTGCGTGTCCGCAGGCTACGCTGTGGAGCTTACCAGTTGCGGGACGACTGATTCTTCCGCCGGTGTCGATGGCTGGGCCAGAGCCGGGGCGGGACAATACAGGTGTTTTTTGAAAAATTGGGTGATTCTCTGCCCGTAGGCCTCCGGTGCGATGGTCACGGATTGGTTGTGCTTGGCATGGGGTACGATCCAAATCTCCTTTGGTCCTCTCGCCTTTTCGTACAATACCTGCGACTGTTGGATGGGGATGTAACTATCTTTTTCACCGTGGATGAACAAAATGGATCGACGACTCAGCCGTTTGACCCCCTTCCTCACCGACGGGAAACGGCACTGAAACGTACGGGAAAATTCTCTAAACACGAACCAGCGATGTAATTGCCAGATTAACGGTGGGTGGTATTTTACGATGAAGCGAAGCCGAGCGAAGGTCAGCGCAAATCGTTTGAACAGAAATTCCAGGGCCGTATCACTACTAAAAGCCCCGTCGGTTACAATCGCACGTACGTTTTCTCGCTCAGCAGCAGCTAGGATGGCAGCACCACCACCGCGCGATATGCCGAACAATCCCACATCTCGCCCTCGACCCTTACGCTCCAAGTAATCCCCTATGAAATCGATGGCTGCTAGCATGTCCGACCGCTCACGCCGGCTGGGCCATTGCCTGGGTCGATAATCCGGTTCGCCCTGAGATTGGCCGTGGCCTCGAAAATCAAAGGTGAATACGTCGTATCCTGCATCCAGCAGTGATGAGGTATATCGAAAGGCGCTGGATCGTTCGCTGGCGAATTCGTGCGCGAATACGATCATACCCAACGTCGGCCTATCCACAGCCCCGGAAATAATAAGGCCCCGTAAGCCAAACCCATCCGCAGACTGAAAGCTAACTTCTTCACCGGGATAGTGGTTGATGATCCCGTTACCTGTTTCAGATGTTGGTGCGGCTCCATCCAGTAGGCGTATCGCCGCTCGGGCGTACTTTCGCAAGACGGTGATTGGATAACATATGAGCAGCGACACAGCGACGATAATCACACAGGCGCCTATGTGATCGTTAATGAAATGTACAAACTCTGAAAAAAACGACATCATCATGATTTCAGCACATAGAGACTATGCCCTCGAAATTTCTTGAATTCGACCCGATTCGTTTTACCTGACCATGACCGCTTGCGTCAGCATGGTAGCGGTGTTTACCGAACACATGACGATTTGGCAAGTGCTCTTTTGAGGCAATGTTTCGTGGGTTGGGTGATCCATCCTGCCGAATTATCGATTGACATTGGCGGCTGACATAGGTTTTGCACCTTGCAGTACGCGGATCACATCATCCACCACGTTATTCATTCTGGCCTGACTGGCGGGCGTTTTGGCACCAATGTGGGGTGTGAAAATAACGTGGGGTGCTGTTAATAGTGGATGATCGGCACTAGGTGGCTCCTCGTCGAGTACATCCAAGGCTGCGCCACCCATGGCACCATGATGCAATCGATTGGCTAACGCTGAACTATCAACCACCTGCCCGCGGGACGTGTTAATGAGCAAAGCGTCCGCCTTAAACTGCGCCAGCGCTTCTGAATCAATCAGGCATCGCGTCAGGTCGGTAAGTGGAACATGCAGACTCACGACGTCAGCACGGCGGTATAAGGCCTCTTTCTCGACGGGTGTAGCTGTGAAGTCGAGCGACGGCGGACTGACAATGTCGTTGTAGATGACGGACATGCCCAGGCCGATATGACAGCGCCGCGCTACTGCCTGACCAATACGACCCATACCAATAATGCCCAGCGTCATCTCAGAAAGCTCATGAGCCATCGCATTTGCGCGGGCTTGTTTATAATCGCCACTTCGAATAGCGGCATCGTGGGCAGGAATATCTCGCAGCAGCCCCAGCATCAAGGCGATGGTAAGTTCTGCTACCGCGCCGGTGGCCGCTGCGGGCGTATGGACTACCGTGACGCCATGCTCGCTAGCGGCGACAACATCGATGTTGTCCAGACCCACGCCGCCTCGACCAATAACCTTGAGCTTGGTGGCGCACGCAATGACATCGCGCGTTACATGAGCATAAGTGCGTACCAATAGAGCATCGCAATCCACCACGGCTTCGCGCAAGTCGGCTTCGTCACACGAATCCAAAGTTGTCACCCGCCCCACCGCGCGTAAACGATCCAACGCTTCCGGTGAGAAACGCTCAGCTACAACAATGTGTAATGCGGGGTCAGCCATGCACGCGATCTTCCAGCGTAGAACCAGAAGCGTCAACGGCTTGTGGAGACGACACGGCGCAGCGTCGGCGTGATGATTATGTCAATCACCCCACTGATTGAGGCCATAGGGCGGCCATGAAAAAGGTGATGGTTGCCGCTGTGATGAGCCAGAATCGGTGGTTTGCACCGGCTTCAAAATGTCGAGGGTCTAAGACGGTTGGCATCGGCATTTCTCCTGCGGGAACCAGCCCCGCATCCGCAGCTTGCCAATTTCGCTTCAAATAAGCGATAAGCGGCGGATTATCGACCTAGCAGAACGCTCCACCTTATAGCATACCATAGGAATTCCCTCCGTGCAGTCTGAAATTGAACGGGGCACCTAAACATAGTACCCGGTGACGGTAGCCCGGGGTGGAAATGCGAGTACTGCTCTGGCCAAACGAGTGGCGTTACCTATTATCGGTTATTGTGAAACAGGCTATTCATCATGACATACTCTCGCTAGCTCGTGATCTGGCCCGTGAGGCGGTGGGCATTGCTGCTTCCTACCTGGGTAAAGCGGCTACAAGTTTCAAGGCGGACTGCAGCGTGGTTACCGAAGCGGACCATGCGATTCAGACGTATATCATCGAACAAGTGGCTAAACGGTTTCCCGATCACGCTTTCATCGGCGAAGAGTCGATGGCTTCCTCCCCCGGCCAAGTCGATCCGCGTACCACTCAGTACACCTGGGTGGTAGACCCCATCGATGGAACACGAAATTATGTAGCCGGCTTTCCCAGTTACGCTACGTCGATCGGCGTGTTGGAATATTTCAAACCGGTCGTAGGGGTTATACATGAGCACTTGCTGAATCGCAGCTATACCGCGGTGAAGGGTGGTGGAGCGAAGCGAGATGGTCAGCCGATTTCCGTTGTTACCCCGCCGCCGGGCACGGATTTACTGTTGGCTGGACCATCAAGTAAAAATCGACCGACGACGACAATTCTGCAAAAGATCATCACGATGCAAGGGTTGATCTATCGTAATGTGGGCAGCTCCGCTATTCACCTGGCTATGGTGGCAGACGGTTGTTGTGCGGGTGCGTTTGCACACCGATGCAAACTCTGGGATATCGCAGCCGGTTTGCTGATCGTCGAAGAAGCCGGTGGTGTGGTGACGTCGCTTACCGGTGAGCCGCTTGTTCCCTTTGATTTAACGGCGAACTTACAAGCTGATATTCCTTTTGTTGCGGGTAATCCCAGAGATCACAACAGGTTGCTGGACATCACACGACCCATGTTTGCGTAGGTATGCGTTGTACACCAGTGCTCGAACACCCATCCGTGATCTTATGCCGCCCGCTGGTTGGTAGGACATGATGGCGGCTTTACTGGTTGTTCGACGCATCATCGCGCAGCTTGCGTAAATCGTCACGAAAAAGCTCTGCTTCTCTGCGGGCGACATCAGCAGCATCTCGTGAGATGGCGGCTTCTTTGTGTGATCGTTCAAGCGTTTCGAGCAGGTTTTTGGTTTCGGTCAGCTTTTGTTCGAGTTGAGATCGCTTTTCGACAATGTCACCCAACGCTTCGCTAGCCTGTGTCCACTGCGTTTTAACCTGAGCGTTGATCACTTCGGCTAATTTCCGAATGCCTGCTTCGATTTCATCGACGGCCTGTTGGGTACCTTCCGGTGCGTAAGTGTTTTCCGGTACCTGTGGTGTTGGTGTAGCCGGCGTGTTTGCCTCGGTATTTGACGCCGTTACATCAGGCGTAGGGTTTATGATATCATCAGATAGGACGTTGGCCTCGAATTCATCCGGAGTTACCGGCGTAGGCTCAACAATCTCACTCGTGGCCAAATATCGTCAGTTGATTGGTCGTCCTGGCGGTCAATCTGCTGCTGTGCCGGACTGGTTGAGACTTCTTGGGTGCTGTCGGTGGTATCTTCAACCTGGGGTTGATCTTCTACGGGATGAGCATCCATACCCGCCGTATCAGACGACTGGGACTCATCCGAAGGGGTTGATGGTTCGGTTAGCGCGGCTACTGCGTCTTCTATGTCGCTAAGAACTTCAGCGTCCTTAGTGGCATCCTCGCACGGCATCGGGAGATTATCATCCACATCTTGCGGAGCCATTTCTTCCCGCGCTACCTCGCCGGTTATGGTATCTTCAGGCAGTTCCGGTTCAACATTTTGTATAGGAGGTTCTTCGGTGTTCTCTTGGTTGTCGCCGACCTGATCGACCGCAGTGTCGGGATTGAGTGGCTCACCTTGTTGGACGGGAGAACTATCGTCTACGAGGGTAGCCAGTTTCTCTTCCGCTTCGGCGAGCATGTCTATCGCTACCTCTGCCGTAGATTTGTTTAGGGAAGTCGAGGATTCTTCACTTTCCTCGATAACGCCTACTTCGACGGCTTCCTGTACGATGTTGTGAGCTTCATCATTTACGACAGACATGATGATTTCCTTTCGCACGCTTGGAAAAGCGCGATCAATATGGTCAATCATTTCTTCAACAAGCGGATGCTGGGCATCGTGCAAAATCTTTTTTAGTTCCTTGCGATCGGCTTGGTTATAGCGACCGGTAGGCGCCTGCCCGATAGGCGTACACCGAAACACCACATGCCGTTGCGCGCGCCGCAAAATTTCTAACTCTGTCCGCAGACATAGAAGATCGTGTGGATTGTGCACCACGATAGATGTCACGCAGCCATCGCGAGGAATGGAATAATGTCGAGGGAAAAAGTCCATCATCTATTTCGCAATCCATGCGCCTGGGCGCTTTCGGTGCAACGATCCCTCTATGTCAACAACCTATCACGATGTTCCGTAAACAGCGCATGAGGTACCCACAAGTACGTCGGATTTTGCTTTGTGCATCTTCAAATGGTAGCGCCGACCGGTATGTCTTTTCGGACCTGCGTATGCACTTTCTACTTTTCCGTTGGGACGGTTTTTATAGGCGCCTACATGATAGACTATTTACACGCGACGAGGTAAGCGCTAGGCTTGTCTTTGGCGAAGTCGTAACGACCTCCGATAAATATCTCACCAGTGATGAGTGAAAAACATTTACCATGAACGGACTGACATCGACTGTCACTGCAAGACCACGCTTGGTCGTATGTCTTTGGCTTCTGATCGCAACCGTATGCTATTGGGGAGCGCCGCGCATTCCCACATTGCTGGAAGATGATCGGACTCATTTTCTTCCTAAAAATATGCCATCACAAGAGGCGGCAGCACTACTCAAACAAGAGTTTCCGGACGCTGCCTACGCAAGCCGATTGGTGGTCGTGTTTAGTCACGAGCACGGTTTAGCGGATATTGATCGCAAGGTTATCAAACGCGCATCATCAGCACTTGAAGAAAAAAGCGAGGCTATGGATTGGCGCGTGCGCTCGGCAAGCTTATGGCCGTTTCTCGCGCCGCTGTTGGAAAGTGCCGATGGCCAAGTCGCGCTCATCGTTGTGGAATTGCCCGCCGGCCCACTCACGCATCATAGCGTAAAAAGAGCACGATACGTGCGTGAGATCGTTCAGCCGTTGATCAAAGATACGTCGCTGGCCGTCGAGTTCACCGGCGACGCCGCACTCGGTGAACTGCTCGATGAAAAAGCCAAGCATGATGTTGATCGCACGACCTTGTGGGCATTTATCGCTGTGGCTTGCATACTTCTTTTCGTATATCGCTCTCCGGTGGCGATGTTACTACCGGTGGTGACCGTGGCCATGGCCCTCCTGGTTTCGCTGGGTTTGATCGGACGGGCGGCAGCCTGGGGTTTGCCGATTAACGGCCTGGTTGAGATGTTTATCGTCGTCATCCTCGCCGGATCGGGCGTGGACTATTGCCTTTTTCTATTCGCACGTTTTCGAGAACACATGGCTGAAGGTGATGATGCGCGCTGCGCTGTCCAGGCCTGCTTACAGCGCATCGCCCCGGCTATTCTCGCCAGTGCGGGAACTAACGCCGCAGCCATGTGTACCCTGGCTCTGGCATCGAATCGTGATTTGTCAACATCCGGACCAACCATTGCGTTTGCTATTGTGATTGTCACAGTCACGGTATTGACACTTACACCTGCGATGATGTGTCTGGTAGGGCGTTATCTGGTCTGGCCGATGCGCATCGAACCGACCACCCATGATAGTCGTCTGTGGTCGAGCGTCGCACGGATCGTCACGCAGCGCCCCGGACTTGTCGTGTTGTGTACGCTGATGATGATCGCGCCTTGGTGCATGGTTGGTATGCGTGTTGAGCCGTTGTTTGATGCCTATGAAGAATATCCGGCGGATTCATCGTTCGTTCGCGGCGCACGCCGTATTGAAGCACATTGGTATCATGGTCGTCCCGTTGCTGAGCAAACGTTACTTGTCACGTTGCCGGAATCCGTAGACACCATTGATCGTACAGGTCGTCTCTCATCGACCATGGATTCCCTGGCCGTGTATCTGACAGAGCATTTTCCGCTGGCTTATATGCGTGATATTTATCATCCGCTTGGGCGCCGGACTTCTGAAAATGTCAAAACTGCGACACTACCGTCCTGGTTATCCATACCGAAATCGTTGATGCGGCCTTACTTCGTGGGCGCCTCAGATCGGGTGTTGCGCCTGGACATTGGCCTATGGGGTGAGCCTCGATCCAATGAGACCCTGGACCGAATCGAACCTCTGCGCCAAGGTGTGCGGGATGTTCTAAGTCATGCGCTGCCGCGCCCGAATGGACCGCTACCCGTCGAAGTTCATATCGCCGGCAGCAGCGCAGATTATGTCGACAATCGCATGATTCGAGATCGTGATTTCAAAGTGGTAGCCGTTGTAGCGGTACTCGTGGTTGCATTGATTTTATATTGGTTGGTGCATTCAATCGCGCAGACGGTCATTTTGGTCGCAGCCACGCTCATCACCTATTTGGCAGCATACGGCGTAACGTGGTGGCTGGCGGTCAACTTTCTGGGCGTATCAAGCCTTAGTTATCAGATTGATTTTCTGCTATTTATCGTCGTACTCAGTCTTGGGCAGGACTATAATATCTACGTCGTGACACGTGTGCGCGAAGAACTCGACCGTGCCCATCCGCAAGAGGCTATTCGGATGGCGATTATCAAAACAGGTCAAGTCGTTAGTAGTTGTGGATTGATTATGGCTGCGGCGTTTGGGTCCATGGCGAGTGGATCGCTGGTACTTATGAAAGAGTTTGCCATTGCACTGGCACTGGGTATCCTGATCGATACGTTTGTGATTCGTCCGCTGCTTATACCGGCAACTTTGCTTCTGTTGGAGCGACGAAATCGCGCAGAAGCGTAAGTGAAGATCATTGGCTTATATCGCTGCATGCGTAGTTAGATTGTGGTTGGCATGGGCAAGTAGTGGCGGAGACGGTGACCGGTTGTATGGAGACAAAGGATCAGACATTTCGATCGCGTCAACGGCTTCATCTACGGTGCGACTATACACGGGCGTTTTCGAAAAAGCGCACGGCAAGTGATGACGCCCTGATTGTGTATGTGGCTGAGAACGGGTTGTCGTGGTCTAGGCTAGGCATGAGCATAAGTCGCCGCCTGGGAAACGCCGTACATCGAAACTATGCACGCAGGCGCATTCGTGAAGCGTTCCGTCGCGTGAAATACGACTTGCCGCAAGGATTGGATGTCGTATGTGTAGCTAGAAACGGTGTGTTGAATAAAAAAACGAATCTGGAGCGCGTGCTCGTGCGCCTGGTGCGCAAGGCTACATCGCGCCGTCCGCAGTAGCTTTATCCAAACGGACATAAAGTGACTCACCCGGTACGGCATGGCAGCCGCACCGGGTGAGTTACAGAATAAACCACTACGCCTTCAAGAGCCGCGAAACGTTTTTATCTACGAAATAGCGGCCGTTCTTGAGGTCGATACTCACACCGGCGTCTTCGAGATTGTTGAGGTATCTAAATACTGTGCGGCGTGACGATTTCAACTTACGACCCAACTCAGCGATGGATACGCCCTTTTCCATCAAGTTAATCATCTTAAGCTGTCGGCCATAGATGGATCGCTCGCTTTCCAGCTCTTTACACAACACTTCCGCCGCTTTTTTGACGGCAGGATTTTTGTCATAATGTCGCGATTTACGAGCTGATTTAAGCGCTACGTGAATCGCAAAGGTTTCCGTGAAATCGGATCGAGAACTTAACTGCCCAGCCATAATCATTACTCCTTAACATAGTGCCCTAGGCCTAACCTCAGCCTATCCCGCAGGATGCCTATAACGACAACCCACGGCGGCGGTGTATCTTATTTAACGCCCCATAGATACCATAGTCGAGTTACGTTATACTGACAATAGCTGGCACTAAAAAATTTATCGTCAACCGTGCCGCGAGTGGGGCACTCACTCGGCTGGCTGACCGCCCTGGGAGCTTTCCTCATGCCCTACCTGCATTGGTCCAAAACACGCCCCACCGCTCGGTATAACTTGGCGGGTAGCGGGGTACCCACGGCAGGGCCGAAATCCTTCGATACCACCCTACCAGCCATCGGGTTGACCAGTAAAGGGCCTTATGGCGATCCGGCCCTGCTGGAAATCTTGGCAAATCGATATGGCGTAGGGACCAATCAGGTGCTCCCGGTGCCGGGAACCAGCATGGCTAACTTTGTCGCTCTCGCAGCCACCGGCAGGAGTGGGCATGCCGTAGCCATGGAAATGCCTGTCTACGAACCCATAGCACTATGCGGTCAGTTTCTCAATATACCCAGAATACCGCTTTCTCGACCTCCTGAGAATGGTTTTAGCCTAGATGAAGAAAGTCTGGCCCAAGCCCTGGCCCAGGGGGCCAAACTTGTAGTGGTAACCAATTTACACAACCCGTCCGGGCATTACCTAGAAGCTGAAACGCTGAAGCAAATCGCACACCAATGCCGTGCAATGGACGCAACCTTATGGGTGGACGAAGTTTACCTCGATGCCGTCCATATCACTTCCGGGGCTCCACGGTGGTCTGCCGTGTCGTTGGGTGACAATATCGTGATTACGAACTCGCTGACCAAGGTGTACGGACTTAGCGGGTTGCGTTGTGGGTGGATCGTCGGGCCGTCAGCCATCCTGTCCCAAGCACGTGTAATTGTGAATTTGCTCCACGTCGACCTGCCCACGCCCACTAGCGAATTAGCCTTACGGGCGCTGAACCAGATGCCGTTGCTTGAAAAGCGATATCTAGCGTTTTACGAAGCCGGCCAACCGACCTATCGCCGCTGGGTAGCCGACGAAAAAAGGATCCGATCATACCCCAACTTTGGTGCTCTTTTCGAATCTTTTCAGTTGCCACCCAGTGTCACCTCGGCGCAACTTGAGGCGCTGTTGGTTGAAAAATATGAAACGCAGGTTGTCCCCGGGCAATTTTTTGGGATAGCCGATCATATTCGCATCAGTACAGCTCTGGAGCCGGCAGACCTGTCTGAAGGTCTGTCTAGAATCAGCCAAGCTTTGGATGAACTGGTTGGGTGAGATTTCGAATTTAACCAAGGACAGCCAATACGCTTGGATCCCATTCCAGGGCAAACCGACCATCTTCCTCGCGTCGCCAGGTTAGCGGGGTATGTAACGGCAACGGTGACAATGGCCAGGTATGCCCCACATCAGTCGTCGCCAGAACCGGGTTATGCCAGAAGGCGGGGAGGTGATACTTCAATAGCGCAAGCATGGATGCGCGTTGATCGATTTCACCCATATGAAAATCACCCAGTAAGATGCCCTCGCAGTCGTCCCAGTAGTTCGCCAGCGTCAAGTGGGATAGGAAGCGATCGAATCGTTCGATTTTATCGTTGAAATCTTCAAGCATCAGCCAATGCCCTTTGGGGCGAACGGATGCATCATAACGCGAACCGACCACCGTCGACAATACGGTCAGATTGCCCCCCACCATGCACACCTCAGTCACGTCGGACATATCGCCCATCAACAGGTCTGCATGGATGGTGCGCGATGACGGTTTTCCTTTCAACATATGAACGATGTCGCGGAAAAAGTTTTCGCACTCCGGTATGAGTTGCTTTCTTGTCCAAGCCGGTGGATGATCGCGCGCGGCTGGGGGGGCATCGGGATGTTGCGAGGCATAGCGCAACAATCCATAAACTAAAAATGCGACACCCATATCGTATACGCCGATGCCCATTCGATAGGCACCTACGATATTGACCAGTGGCGTCAGTTCACTAAATCCCAACACCGCTATGGGTGTGCGTCGATCAGACAATACATCAAAATCGATATGTGGCAGTATGCGCGTAAACCACGCCCCCCCGCGAATGGTGACGATGGCGCGCACGTTAGGGTCCGCCAAGGCGTTTTGAATGTCAGCTGCGCGTCGCTGGTCATCCGAGCGGCCACCTTGCTCATCCGATTCCTGCGGTGCTAGTAGTTCAGTGTCAGCCGTTACTTCCAGAGAATCGCCGACCACACGTTGTACAAAGGTCACAAAGGCGTCTTCCGACGTTAGATTGAGGCGCTTAAAGAATGAAGCGCACGAACCAGCCGGGGCGATGAGATGCAACTTAGGCTTATCCACCGGATTAACCCAACCCCGCAGCTTCAGCGAAGGCTTTCGCGCGATCGGGGTCAACGGGGTTCACGGTGATACCGTCTTTTTTAAGGGATGTCCCGACAATGACCCCGCCGGTTTTTCCTAGTAATTCAGCCACGGTTTCATGTGTAACACCGCTACCCACAAACAGACGTCTATCCGGCACCGCTTGTTGAATGGTATCAATGTCACGTGGGTCAGTCGGGGCACCTGTAGCTGGACCGGAGACGATCAGACCATCGGCTAGCCCGCGATAAGCCGTCTCTCGCGCAGCCTCAGCCAGGTCTTGTTGGCCAAGAGGCACGGCGTGTTTCACATGTACATCCGCTAAAATGCAAACCCGTTTACCGAGTAGTTTACGATAGCGCAGCGTCTGATCGGCCCGGCCTTCAATCATGCCCTGGTCAGTAGCCATCACTCCGGTATGCACGTTGACACGCATAAACGAAGCCGACGTTGCGGCTGCGATACCAAGCGCCGCATTGGCGTCATTACGTAATACATTTACACCAAGTGGGACGCGGGTCTCTTGTGCGATACGATCAATCACCCGGGTTATTCCTGCGATGGTTGCAGGGCCTACGTCGGTAGCGGTGAATGGATGATCGCCGAAGTTTTCGATGATGAGCGCGTTGAACCCAGCTTGCACGAGTATGCTCGCGTCGTTGATAGCCCGCTCTAATACCGCGTCCATGCAGGTGTGGTTCGGTGAACCCGGTAATGCGGGAAGATGGACGACGCCAATGAGCGATATGGAAGGTAGATCGATCATGTAATTATCACGCTGCTCCTACCCAGAAAATAATATGCTGCCTTGCCTACGTCGTTCTTATAGCGGGGTGCGCCGGCAAAGATTCAATCGCTTGACGATCGAAAGACGGCTACGACATCTTCGATGGGCACGACGAACAGGCAATTATCTTTCTCGAATTCAACCGGAATGGCATGTTTTGGATTAAACAACACACGGTCGTATTGACGGACGGGGAAATTGTCGTCTTTCTCAATCTGGGCGGAGACAGCCACGATGCGACCGGTGATGTTAGGAATTTCGATCGAATCAGGTAACTCGATGCCGCCCTTGGTGACCTTTTTATCCTCATCCTTGCGAATCAACACCCGTTCGCCGAGCGGTTCCACGGTTTCGAGTCGTGCATTTTGTGTCTTTGGTTTGTTTGGCATTCTCTTGGCTTCCATCGGCATTTAGAGACAGCGGTCTTCACCATCGTCGTAACCGCTGCGAACACCCGGTATTGTAAGCGAATTCCCTTCCCATGACCACGCGCTGGTACCCCATCCTTTGTCTACTGACAAAGGATGGGGAATGGAAGAAAGTCGAGTAGATTGGAATGCGTAATTAACGGATAC
Source organism: Planctomycetota bacterium (assembly GCA_024276605.1). Lineage (GTDB taxonomy): Bacteria > Planctomycetota > Phycisphaerae > UBA1845 > UBA1845 > JAJRPG01. The sequence goes on from JAJRWX010000001.1 coordinate 51,056, forward strand.
GAGTGATAAATGAGTGGGTGGAGGAAAATGGGCGGAAGGGCATTCTGCATCCATGGATTGTAGCGTTGGTCGTTGATCTTTTTTCATTATTCGCGCCTCGACATTTTTGGGTTGCGATGTTTGGTTCGTATCCAAGTAAGCGCGTGATCCGAGCCTGTAGCGCGAGCGCCCGGTGTCTTCGGATAGTCATCCACGCCGTAGATGTTCTACGTGTTCGCAGCATGTATGGCATTTCAAAGACACGGGACGCTGGCGATCGTCGCTCGGATTTGTTTGGCAGAACGACCTGCCTGACGAACTGTGGAAGTGCCTATATGTTGGCATCATCGACTCCCCCATGTCCAAACAGAAGGACATGGGTCACCCGCCTGAAAGAGATTTGCTAACAAGCACTTTTCCGGCACCCGCGCAACGTCATCAGACATCAACGACCGAAGTGCGAACTTAACGACGCGAGACGTGTGGCATGCCCAAGCCCCTAGGCGCGGGCATGTTTGGATTGAACATGAAGCTGGCGCGCGCTTTGGCATCATATTCTCCAACGCCTATTCCATGCCCGCGCTTTTAAGCTTGGGCATGCCACTCGCCGTCGCATCGATGACATTTTGGCCGGGGCAATATTGTTTCATCTAAGTATGAATCGACAATAGTATGTGCGTCGTTATTCGATTCATGTCTCTTCATGATGGTTTAGTTAATATCGTTATGCCCTTGGGACGATTCGATGACGCCAGCCCCGTGACATTTTACGCAGGTTTCGATATATCCTTTGCGTATTTGGTAGTAAATGAGCCAACCACCTAGCGCAAACATACCCATATACCGTGAAGTTATGTCCTGATGTATCTCTAACGCCATGCGACTAATACCGTATATACCCAACACAACTAGTGCTATACCAAACATTATGGAGCAGCACCAAAACCAGAAGCAACTAACTGTTTTTAGCCCATGGCAGTCCGGGCATTGCGTATCTGCCATAATTAATCTTGTAAAGACGCTCGGAAATCGTTTTCTAAAGACCAAATGCACTGCAACAATCGTACCCACAAATACTGCGCCTGCAACGTGTGGTATGCCCAAGCCCCAAGCCCCAAGCCCCTAGGCGCGGGCATGTTGGATTGAACATGAAGCTGGCGCGCGCTTTGACATAATATTCACTGGCGCCTATTCCATGCCCGCGCTTTTAAGCTTGGGCATGCCACACGTCACCCGTCGAACTATCCCGAATCCCCGAATTCTCCCCGCAGCCGTCCATACGTAGTGGTGTACCGCTCGAAGGCTTCATTCAGGGCTTTGAAGCGATAGACTTCCAAGACCTCATCAATCGGGGGCCGCTCCGAGCATTCTATCACGTCGATTGGCCCCCCGTACCAATGGAATGAGATCGGCCAACACGCTGGAGCAAAGTCTTCGCAGAGCCCGTTGGCTCTTGAATGAACAGCAAATGCAATGCGCACTCGATCCGAAGGAAACCTTCCTTCGACCATTGCGAAGTTCATAAAGCAACATTCGAATCCTATTAAGACTTTCGGTTTGATTTCTAAGACATATAGCTGAGCATGTTCCGACAAACCCTCGTAGGGATACTTAACGATCCGATCTATTCCGATGTCAAATTCAAGTGCTGTGGCCGAACCACGAGCGACAGCATATTGCTCATTCTTGGCTTCACGCACGAGACGGTCAAGCAAATCCTGCTCGCGGCCAGTAAGCTTACGTTGTTGTCTCTTTACCCAGCCCACTCCAAACCCTCGGTTTTGAACTGTCAGGCGCTCCTCAATTACTAGTCCATATCCAGTGTGTTTCTACGACATTACCTGCGCGGTCCATTATAACCGTACCATCAGCATCAATCGGACGCCCACCTGCCATTTCCGTCGCTCAGATATGCATACGGACCACATAGATCTTACCGTTCTTTATGATAGATGCCACCTGCCAGTTTGCGGCAGGTGGTATGCCCAAGACCCTAGGCGCGGGCATGTTGGATTGTAAATGAAGCTGGCGCACTTTTGCCCTATACTCGCCAACGCCTATTCCATGCCCGCGCTTTTAAGCTTGGGCATGCCACCCACCTCCTCCCACTCGCATGTAGAAACGCATACGGACGTAGTACATGAACAGTCGTTATCAATCGGCTTTATCGGGCGTCTTCCATGTGGCTGGTTCATTTCATCCATTATCGGATTCGACCGAAGAACCGAGTGACGAGCGCTGTCATATTGAATGGATAACGAAGTCTTTGAATGATCGATTCAACGGCAAAGTTCTCATGCGCAAACCTAGTTGTTGGTGAATATGCAATTTAACTCGATAGCATTTTTGGTATTTCTTCCCCTCGTATGGGCTATGTACCATACGCTGCGCAAGTCCCAGGCGCGGATATGTTTTCTCTTAGCTGCAAGCTATGTGTTCTATGCGTGGTGGCGTGTGGACTATACGCTTCTTCTACTGGCTTCGACGCTGACGGATTATACTTGCGGTCGGTTGATGGAAAAGCATGGGCGAAGGCGACGGTTAACGCTTTTGCTTGTAAGTCTGCTAGCCAATCTTTCCATCCTGATTGTATTTAAGTATTGGACTTTTCTCGCATCTATCAGTTCGTCCATCGCCGCAGTTGTTCGCCCCGGCTTAGAACTACCCACGCTTGATTTATTACTTCCGCTCGGCATCTCGTTCTACACCTTTCAAACGATTGGCTACACCATAGATGTCTATCGTGGCCGCATCACCGCTGAGAGGAACATTGTTCACTTCGCATTATATGTGTCGTTTTTCCCGCAACTCGTCGCTGGTCCTATTGAACGACCCGCGCGACTGTTGCCACAGATCAAGGCTGCCCGCTCGGCTAATATCAGCGAAATTGTATCCGGTCTGCGCTTGATGCTCTGGGGCATGTTCAAAAAGGTAGTCATTGCTGACACACTTTCGATTTACGTTGACATCGTGTACGACGCGCCACAAGGTCACAACGGTGCTCAACTGATGTTGGCAACGGTGTTCTTTGCGATGCAGATTTATTGTGATTTCTCCGGGTATACCGACATCGCGATTGGTTGCGGGCGTACGTTAGGATTTGATTTGATGAAAAACTTTCGTCGCCCTTATCTCGCCTGGTCTTTTACTGAGTTTTGGCGGCGCTGGCACATTTCACTGTCCAGTTGGTTTAGAGATTATGTGTATATACCGTTGGGTGGATCTAAGTGCCATGCATCGCGTACCACCTTCAACTTACTGGTCACTTTTCTGATCAGCGGGTTATGGCATGGGGCCAATTGGACCTTCATCGTTTGGGGTGGTGTCCACGGTATGTTCGTGTTGATCGAGCGTATGATCCATCGACCAAGCCGGGTCCACGATACATCATTACCTATGGGTACGCGCTTGCTGGGGATGGTTGTGACGCTGACCTGCGTGACGTTGGCGTGGATCTTCTTTCGAGCGAACTCGCTTTCAGACGCATGGTATATCGTGACGCATCTGTTGATCGACGTCACGCGCCAAGGCATCAGTTGCAATTTGTATCGTGACTATCTGCTGAAGTGTTTGCTACTTGTCGTCATCCTCGTAGGTTACGAATGCTGGGAGGAAAAATGTGAAACAACAACGACGGCTTCGCTCTGGGATCACATGCCAACCACGGTGCGGTGGGGAGGCTATTGGACGGTCACGGTGAGTATATTGCTGTTTGGTCAACTAACGGGATTGAACCAGTTCATCTATTTTCAGTTTTAGAGCAAGCTTTATTTTTATGTCGTGGTCAAAACAACATGATTCCCGCAAGGCTGCCATAAAAAGAGATACTCAATAACGCGCAATGATGTAATGTTGCGTAAGTAACACGGACCACCATCATGACACATTCCGCATGGCCTGAGCTCTTGACGCCGACTACACCCCAAGGGGTACCGGGGCCGAGTGAATCTAAAGCATGTCTCGATGAACCGTGGCATAACCGAACCGGGACGACGGTCGGTATGGCACAGCCAACGGGATGGTGGGCGATGGCTTTATTGGCTAAGCGTTTTGTCATTTTCCTGAGTGGGTTGGTTGTTATATTCACAGTGCTCGAAGGTGTGTTGGTATGGCAGGCCAAGACTTACCCTAAGCCTCGTCGATTCATCCCCAGGTATCCCACACCCTATGTGGAATTCTACTCCGAGGCCATGTACCACGGTGATGGTATATCCACCAACGATGCTGGGTTCCGCTATAGTGAGTTACCCAAACGAAAACCGGAGGGAGAAATACGCATTTTCATGCTAAGTAGTAGTTTGGGTTTTATCGGAAAAACCAACGACACGACGATCCCAGGTTTTATGGAAGCGATGTTGGCAGACGCAAACACAGCTTCGGCGCCACGCGTTCGCGTGATCAACGCAGCTAGTTTGTCGTTGGCCACTAGACAATCACTGGTGTTGTTAGTCACAAAAATCCTTGATTATGAGCCTGATGTAATCATCGTGTTTCACGGTCCGGAAACACTTTTCTATGCCGTCCACGAAGATCGCCGATTAGGATACCCCTATGCTTTTGCCATTCGAGAATCTCAAGACCAAAAACTCAAGCAATATTTGGAGTACCCTAACCATTTCCTGGCTGCGATAGCCAGCATGCAGACCATGCACGAATTCCAGCCTGATCTGGCGAGAACGATGGTTCAGGAGGAACTTTCGACCTTTACAAAGCAAGAGCCTATCACTTCGATGGAAGAGTTAACACCACATATTGAAGGTGTAGCCAATGATATTTGTAGGATGATTCACATTTCAGCGACATTTGGCTGTCGCACGATGGTAGCGATACCACCCTGGCATGCGCGTGGTCTGGTCCACGATGCGGTCCCCATACTCAAGGAGCTATTGTCGCAACAATGTCAAGACGAAGATGAAACCGGGGCGGTTTTCGTCAATACCAGTCAATGGGAAAAATCTTTAACCGTCCAGCATGTCTGGCACCCCGACAGTATCCACTGGACGGATGAAGGAAATCAAATCATTGCTAGTAAGTTCGTAAAGGCACTACGTGAAAATGGTATGGTGAAATAGATGCTAACAGCGAATCCTAAACCCGCCTTGCCGTTTAAGCATCTTTTGATAACTCAGCTACCACATCGTCTGAAATGTCTGAGTTGGAATAAACCGCGTCCACGTCGTCGTTTTCTTCCAGTGCGTCGATTAATTTCATGACTTTTCTGGCAGCTTTGGCGTCCAACGAAATGAGATTATCTGCCACCATTGAGATATCCGCCGATTGAATTTCTATGTTAGCGGCTAAAATGGCATCGCGCACGCTTTCAAAAATATCCGGTGCGCATAATACTTCGTGGATGTGAGCGGATGAGGAAACGTCATCTGCACCGGCTTCGATGCCTATCTCCATGATCTGATCTTCATCGGCTTTGTCGCGCTCAATGACAATGACGCCTTTTTGCTTAAATTGAAAAGCGACGCAATTGCTAGGCCCGAGATTGCCTCCTGCACGATCAAAAATTTTCTTAATTTCACCACTGGTACGGTTGCGGTTGTCAGTGACCGCTTTGCACATGACCGCTACGCCGCCATGACCATAACCTTCGTAGAGCACATCTTCGTAGCTTTCACCCTCCAACTCACCAGTGCCTTTTTTAATAGCTTTCTCGATGGTGTCTTTGGGCATGTTGTCCGCCTTGGCTTTGTCCACAGCCAAGCGCAGTGTGGGATTATCCGCTATGTTGCCGCCACCCGTTTTCGCAGCCATGGTGACGGCACGGGCGAGTTTGCTCCAGCTTTTCCCACGTTTGGCATCCAGCGCGGCTTTTTTATGCTTGATGGTAGACCATTTCGAGTGACCGGACACGGTGAGACTCCTCATGCTTCGTTGATAAACTCGTTACATTCGTCGATTCAATTATACAGATGACAGCTACTTTACGCTATCGGCCTGACCAGCAGCCTCTAACGCCGTCATCGCGACGGGGGGTTGACCACCTGCACGGGCAGATGAGATTTTTTGGTTAGTCAGTTGGGCAATCCGTTTAAGCTCGGAGGTGCTTGGCAGGTCTTCGTCTCTTTTGGCTAAGGCATCCCGTGAGGCAGTCCAATAGCCAATGGCCTCATCGGTAAGTTCCAGTCGCCAGTATACATCCCCCAGGTGATCAAGTACCACCGGGTCAGCCTCATCGACTCGCCCCAGCGCACGATCAAGCCATTTCTTGGCAGCCTCGAACTGACCCTTCTTATACATCAGCCACCCGTAGGTATCGAGATAAGCCCGATTTCTAGGTGATTGACTCACCGCATAGCGAATCATGCGCTCAGCTTCTTCCAGACGAATACCCTGATCGATCCATCCGTAGGCCACGTCATTGTTAAATCCAACGTCTCTCGGCCTGATTTGCAACGCTTTTTCCAAAGTTTCCGTCGCTTTTCGATCTTGCCCCCAAAGTTGAAAACACTGTCCCAACGCCACGAGGTATTGAAACCGAGCTTGTGGATATTGTGTTTCCACTAACCAATCTTCAAGTAAGTCGCTCGCTTTTTCGTAGTCCTTGCTGTCCATATAGAGCAAAGCTTCCAACGAATGTAGCTGGATGATTCGACGTTCTAATTTTTCCAACGAAAAAGGCTCATCCGGCTGAAAGGGCAACGGACGCGACGCACGCTTGGCATTGTCCTGGGGTTGAGGACGGTGCGTACGTGCGTGTATCAGTTTGATCGTTTCATCCGTTAGTGCATCGATATAGTCAGCCGCTTCATCGAATCGCTCAGCCCGGCGCAATGCTATGATTAATCTATCTTGAAAATACTGGCGGTTGAACGTATGCAGCAGCACCTCACGTGACAATTGTCGCACATCGTCATAGGCCTCTGTTTCAGTTAGCACTTCGATAAGTAGCGCTAAGGCGCCGTCGCTATCCGGATCCTCCGACATCCAATCCAAGGCATACTGCTGTGCTCGTGTAAATTGCTTATCGACCATAAGGGCTGCGACCAAGTCGGTCAGCTTATCGCGATCTGCCGGTTCTTTATCAAAAGCCGCTTCACGAATGGCGACAGCCTGCGCGCTACGATCATTGATCGAGTAAGATCGAGCCAGTAGCGATAACCACACCTCACCGTCCGGTGCCTCCGACCATCGGCGTAGCAGTTCGATTTGCTCATCAATCCGTTTCGTTTCTTGCAGTATCTCTACGATGAGTTGCCGATACTGCAAAAGATATCGCTTACGGATGGTCGTACTATCTTGGTAGGGTCGAGCCATGGCCAGCGCAGCGTCGTAGTCCCGTAGCGTCCAGTAGAGATCAGCCAACGCCAGGCGCCACGTGTGACGATTGGGTCGGCGACGTAACAGTTCCTTGAGTAAATCAATGGCGGTTTCAAAATCCAGCATTTGCTGACTTGTCACGACCACACCGAATGTCGCATCCTCGTTATCCGGATCGGCTTCCATCGCATGGCGGTAGATTTGCAGCACCGGCTCGGGATCCTCCTCGGGGATGTACGTCTCAGCCACAGCCAACCATAAGTCGACGTTGTCGGGATATTGTTCCGTCAGTTTCATCAGTTGCGCGCGATAGGTAATCGGATCAATCTGCGGTAATTGATCTACCAGCACCTGACATCGTGCGCGTTGCACTTCATCCGATGCATGGGTGGCAAGATATCGAAACGCCGTTAGTGCAAATTCCGGCTTGCCATCGCTAATATATAAGCGTCCCAACAATTCACGTGCCCGATCTTGGCTGGGTTGTTGATCCAACAGAACGCGCAATTGCCGCTGTGCTTGCAGCCTCTTCCCTTTGTTCACGTACACCTGCGAAAGCGCCAGCATGGCATCCGTGTTGGTGCGGTCCAATTGAATAGCCGCTTTGAAATGTTGCTCTGCGGCATCATGGTCATCGAGGCGTTCGTATATTGTACCCAACAACATTTCTAACCCGGCAGATTCGGGCTGGTCATCTTGCTTGCGAGCCACCACGCGCAACGCTTGGTCGTACTGATAATCATCCATTAACATGGAAGCGAGCAGGCGGCGTGCCGGTGCAAAGGAAGCATTGGCTTTGAGAGATTGATCGAGCAACGATCTAGCCAGTTCATATCGTTTGTCGGTTAGTGATACCCTTGCTAGCAGTAAAGATTCCCACGCGCTCTCGCATGTCATGGGTGGATCCAACAAGGCGCGTATCGCATCGGGATATTGTGAAAGTTGATTAGCCGTCTCCGCTAACAGTGCATCACCATCCGGGTGTGTGGCTAGTCCAGCTGCGCTTTGCCGTAAGGCACCAACCCAATCCTTTTGGGATAAATAAAGTTGTACTAAGCGCTCTCGGACGGCAACTTGTTGCGGGTATCGCTGGAGATAATCTTGCAGCGTCTGCTTAGATGCCTGCACACGACCGGCATCATGCAGCGCACCGGCTAAGGATAAGACCAAATGTGCTTTGTCAGGCTCTTGCTGATAAAACGTTCCCAGTTGATCAATGAGCGCATCACGACGCCCAAGTTTCAAAAACATATTCGTCACTAAGGAGACCGTAGGCTCATCGACTTGACTAATTTTACAAATGGTGTCTATCGCTTGCTGCGTACGACCCGCTTGATCGAGAAGTTTTGCATAGCGGACGATGGTTGCGACCTCGGCGTCCTTAGCTGTGGCCGCCGGCGCAAGGGCTATCGCAGCTTGATGAAAACGACCAAGCTTAGCCAATAACTCTGATTTTTCTACGGATGCCAGCCCCCCGGTCGCCCGCAGAAGCGTGACGGCTTGATTTTGCTTAATATCCGGGCCGGACGTAGCCGCAGTGCGCTCAAAGGCGTTATAGGCATCCAGAGAAGCCTGCACATATCCTTGTCGTGACAACGCCTCAGCTACATAGTATTGACTGCGCAGCGCAATGGAGGGGTCTTGTTGGATACTAGGACACGCCAGTGCCGTGCGAAAAGCTACAATAGCTTCTTCTTCTTCTTCGCCGTCCGCCATCGCACATTGGCCAAGTACAAGGTAGGCACCGGCGTCATCCGGCGACTGTGCAATGGCACTTTCTGCGTGTGAGCGTGCACGCCTGGTGTTTCCAGCCTCCCAGTGCAATTGTGCCATCTCGCGGTGGATCATGGCATGCTGGGGATCAAATCGCAGCGCCCGATCAAGCTCACGCGAAGCCTGCGTGAAACGCTGTTCACTCATCAAGCTACGCGCCCGCGCCACGCGCTTGGCTGCTCGCTCGGATAGCGGAGGAAGCGGTTGGGCAGCCTCGATCGTTTCAATGGCTGGTGTAAGTTCGTCCAGGTGAAGGTAAGCCCGTGCGGGGTTCAGTGCCTCAGCTTGATCTGGAGCATTCGCAGCATCGGTTATACCCAATGCTACCCGGTTCGTCGAACAGGCGGGCATGGACAACAAGCCGATTAGAAAAAAGGAGAAGATGATCATGCCGATCCTCTTTGGCATAGGCCTGGATGTATCGCATTCACAACCCCAGGCCAATCCACTTGCCCCAACAGCCGGCTTAGATGTCATCCTTGGCAATGAGATCACGCTTTTGCCCTGGTTGTTTTCCGTTTGCTTGTGGTCGCGGGTTTCTTCTTTTTTGCGGATGAGCCGGGTTTTTTTGTAGGCGAAAAAGAACTCATTACATAATAAAACTCTTTGGCATCCGCGGCGCTGATGTGTCGTTCGAGAAAAGCCTGCACTTCGCCGCGCGAGGCCTGTGGATGAACGAGGTCTGCCTGGCGTAAAGCTTCGAGCAAACGGTCGTCCACCGGAATACCATGACCGCCCAAACTCCACAACGTAACCGCAGCCACGGCGTAATCATCGACACCATTGAGCGCTTCCAAATAAGCCCGTGCATCACGCCTGCCCATGCCGTGAAGCCGGTCGAGTGACAACACGTTTTCATGCTCATATACGGAATGCAGGGCATCCAACAACTGGCGACACCGCGCCTTCGCCGACTGCGGTGCCGAACCGATCGCAACTTCGACCTCGTCGACCGTCGATACGCGGACTTCATTCCAGTCGACCATGTTGGTTAGCAGACGAGAGGTATACTTCTCACCGCGTTCGTCACCAACAGCTACACCAAATATGGCAATACACAGTCGATTCAACGGATCGTCCAAGGGAGGCGCTTCGATTGATTCCGCAGCAGCACGAATTTTAGTGAACGCTTTTTTTACACGCCCCGCGTACATGGTTCCCTGCTTCATATTTTTGGTTCCTCCGAATTCTCTCCCGTATCAGCAGACTCAGGCGGCATGTTGTGCCCCTCATCTGCTCTTTCCCCATTTTCCTCAAAAAGGTGCGGATATTTTTGACGATTCCTTGCAAGCAACTCGTTCGTCGCCTGTGCCCGCTGCGCTGCAACGTCCCCATCAAAGCAAAGTCTTGGGCAGTGGCGCATGTTTAGCTCTTGGGCGACTGTGCGCTGTAGCATCCCCCCCGCATGACGCAAAGCTGATAATGTTCGGCGTTGGGCTGCGTCGTTGCCGCGCACGTGAATATAGACTTTGGCTTGTTGTTTGTCGCGAGAGATTTCCACCCGTGTAATCGTCGTAGCCAGCGGTTCAACGCGGGGATCCTCCAGTCGATAAGCAATCGTTTCGCTAACGACGCGACGTATGAGGCTTTCAATTTTTAATTTCCGAAAAGAACTCATCTTCCTAACCCTCACCACTCATATCTTATACAAAGCTACGATCGTAATCGATCAGTGTCAGTCTTGGCGTTGCCCTGACAGTATCAACCAACTTGTCGAACTGCGCGTGCAAAGGTCGTGCTTCACGGGAGACCATGGCCACAGCCAGGCGACAACGTTTAGGTAAATCATGAAAAGCAACCTCAGCTATCGATACATTAAATCGATTCCCCAATCGCTGCTTAAGCCCGTGAATGACACTACGTTTATCTTTAAGGCTACGCGCTTCCAGTGTAGCTAATTCCAGCGTCAAAATACCAACAACCATAATGATTAATCATGCAGTAGCTTCGCGGCAAACCGTCCATCGTCAATGTCAATCTTAAACAGTCGCAATTTACCGTCGGAGGTTAAGTATGGAATAATACCAATGCGCACTAGCGTTTTAAGGACAAACGGTTGATCGGATTCGCTGACATTATAAAAACCAAGTTCCGAACGTACGTGATCCTGATCAAAAGAATAATTTACATCGGTTGAAATATAATTGTTCACCAGCGCTTCGATCGAACAACCCTTATCTTCACCTACGTGCATTCGAGGTAAAAATAAAGCACGTACGCCGCGAGAACGCCGATTGCGAATCGTGACACCGCGATACTGACGGACCAAAGAAAACTGTCCATCTGATTCATGGATGAAAAAGTCCGTGGCTTCATCCGGAATGAAAAACCGTTGTAACAAATCATTCCGCTTGGCATCATCGGCATCCTGTAGCGAGCGACGAAAATCGTTATATCCAGGGTATCTGGTCAAATTACGGTCGCCCCAAGGAAACACCACTTCCACGATATAGTTTCCATCCGACAAATCTCTCTGCTTTCCCACACCATCAAGCCGTAGACACCCGCTTATTTCGTAGATGCGCCCTTCTGCAGGGGCGCGATCTGCTTGGATACAGTAAATCGCTGCACCGCTAGGCGTCGAGGTGGTATACAAATTGGGGTACTTATTTCTACTAATCAACCCGGGGCGCGCTGCGGGTTTTGGTGTTCTGCGAGGCTGACGCCCCCTCGTTTTCGGCTGATCGACCTGGCTGCTGGGTGTCGTTCGTTTGATAACCGTCTGGATACCACCCTCTTCAAATAGCGGCATGACAAATTTCCTACCTACCACGAGCACGATAATCAATAGCAGCGCCGCGTAACACATGCGAAGTACAATCGCAAAAGGATTGAGATCCCCAGGTTTACGTTTCGTCGCTGCCTTCTTTTTTTGTTTGCGTCGTCGGCGAGGCTGCTCATTTTCCTGTCGCTGTACGTCGGAAAATAGAAAATCCAGTTCGTCCCCTTGCGGGTCAGGCACGTTGGCCGACTTACCACAATACGAACAACGAACGACGCCACCGGCGTCTTCGTCTTTGGCTCGAACCGTATGACCACATTCAGCTTTGAATTCGATCATGCGCAGGTCATCGCTGGAATTAGGTCAACATGTTTGACAACCACATGACAACCGTCAGCCACTGCGTTTGGGTAAGCATCCTTGCAGATACCCTGCCCGTCCGTCACAACACGTAGAGTCATGTCAACTTATCGTCTATACACATGCACAAAAACGAATGCCGTAAGACCGCGGCGACTATTCGAGTGTGCGCGCCGTCTTGATGATTTCGTACGCTTCGAGGATATCACCTACGTGAATATCGTCAAAGCCTTCGAGTCGAATACCACATTCAAAACCGTTTTTTACTTCCTTCACGTCATCCTTAAAGCGACGGAGCGAGGCAATCGCAGAACCATCACGCACCACCACGCCGTCACGAACAACTTTGATCAAATGCTTGCGATCGATCACGCCGTCGGTAACGTATGAACCGGCAATCGCGCTACCCTTTTTACCAAAACGGAACAAGTCACGGACCTCTATTCGACCACGGGTCTCTACGCTCTCTTTAGGTGCCAGCAATCCTTCCAAAGCCTTCTTCACATCGTCAACAACATTGTAAATCACGCGATAAGGACGTACATCCACGCCGTGCATATCCGCTAATCGTTTGACCCCCATCACCATATCCACACGGTAAGCGACGACGATGCCATGGCTTGTGGCTGCCAATAACACATCACTATCGTTGACGGCGCCCACGGCAGCGTGTCGTATGACAAGCTTAACTTCATCATCCGGGAAGTCACCTAACGCCTGTCGCAACGCAACGATACTGCCATCCACGTCTGCTTTGATGATAAGATTAAGTATCGGAATATCCGCAGAGTTGCGACGAAAAAGCACATCCTGTAATGTGCGCACTTTTGTGGATTTCAGGCGGGCCTGATTGGTGCGTAATTGGCGCGTTTCCAGGGCGATTTCTTTGCCACGTTGCATGGATTCAATGCAAAACAGCATATCACCGGAACAAGGCACTTCATCAAGTCCCCATACTTCAACCGGTATCGAAGGACCAGCCTCTTTCATCCGCTCGCCCCGGTCGTTGATTAGCGCACGAACCTTACCATAGGCATTGCCACATACGACAAGATCGCCCACATGCAGGGTACCGTCTCGGATGAGCACATTCGCAACGGATCCAACGCCCGTTTTGGTTTCTGCTTCCAGCACCGTACCCCTGGCAGGAATGGTTGAATCAGCCTTCAAATCCAGTACGGAACTCAAGTCAGCCAGATGCTCCACAAGTTCCGTCACCCCCGTGCCGGTGGTAGCCGACGTAGGAATCACATCGATATCGCCACCCCAATCACCCGAAGGTGTTAACCCATGCTCGGATAATTGACCGAATATTTTTACTTTATTGTCGTCGCCAAGATCAATTTTGTTGAGCGCGACAACGATGGGTACCTCAGCCGCCTTAGCGTGCTGAATGGCTTCAACTGTCTGCGGCATGATGCCATCGTCCGCTGCAACGACCAAGACCACAACATCGGTCACTTGAGCGCCGCGTGCCCGCATTTCCGTGAACGCTTTGTGCCCTGGGGTGTCCACAAAAGTGACCGACCCGTGCGAGGATTCTATGTGATAAGAGCTTATATGCTGGGTGATGCCGCCATCCTCACCCGCGGCTACCGTGGCGCGGCGAATGCTATCCAGCAAACTGGTTTTCCCGTGGTCAACATGGCCAAGCATGGTCACAACCGGTGGTCGAGAAACTTCATGCTTGCGGGGTCGCTGATCGAATTCCTCACTCAACCGATCCAGCTGCGTCTTAGCCGCAATTATCTTCAATTCAATACCGTAAGATAAAGCGATCAGCTCAGCCGGTTCCGACGGGAGTATCATGTTGATGTTGGGCGCTAGATCATAATCATCACGCAACGTCTTAAAAAGCTGTAAAAAGTTTAATCCCGTCTCCGCGCAGAAGTCCTTCAAACGGACGGGCTCATAGAGTACGGCTTGCGTTTTAGGGGTGGCTTGGAATGATTGAGGTGAACTATCAGCCTGTGCACGCCGTCGATGAATCATGCGCCGACCGGTTGCCCCAGCCAATCGCTGTTTGCGCTCCTGTAAATCCTGATTACCGTATTCCGCTAATCGTTCTCCGGCCTCATTGAGTCGGGCAGCAGCGCGGCGCGGATTCACACGGGAACGACGTCGACCGGGAGCGGCAGCGCCTTTACCCGGAGTGTCCGACGTAGGTGGTATGACACCGGGTGAGGGACCGGACCCGGGCGCTGTAGGGGAAGAACTCGGTGGTTTCCTGCGATAAGTATCTTGCTCCGGCGCTTCATAGCGAACAACGCGAGGCCCTTGAAGTTTAGCCGGTGTAGGTACGTGTTGAGGACCGGCAGGTTCTACGGGTCCGGTAGGTATGGGCGGCGCTTTTGTGCTATCTTTTTCGTCCGATGCCGCCTTCGATGGAGGTTCGGCCTTTGTAGAATCATCCTTGATCGGTGGTGTGGTCGATGCCGTTTGGGGATCCTCGGTTGCGGTAGGATCGGTCATCGTCGCATCCACCTCGCCATCGCTTGTCTTAGCTATAGGTGTTTCAATTGCGGTTGCACTGACGGTGACGGTTGATTCAGGGGTGCTGATGGCGGTTGCCGTTTCCATTGGATCGCCTGGGGCGCCCTCAACTACCGCCACACCGACATCAGCGGTTGATTCATCAGTTGCGATGGTCTCCGGCGCCTTAGTCGCTTTCTTTTTTCGCCGCGTGGAAACGCGAACTTTTTTCAGGTCCACGCGTTGCGTAGTCTCAACAGAGACCTTATCCGCACCTTCGGAGAACCACTCTTTAATAGTCTCTTGCAGTCCCGCGCTCAACGTAGACATGTGGTTCTTCACCACGTCTATGCCTTCCGCGCGGCATTTCTCAATAATGACCTTGCTGGTAACCTCCAGCTGTTTAGCCAAGTTGTGGACCCGTATCTTTTCCGACAAAACCGATTCTCCGCTCTGGTAACTGCAACGACCGCGACCCTGTCCGCGTTTTGTCGTCAGTCGAAGTTATAACTCTTCTTTCGTCTCCGTTGACGTCTCGCTGCTTTCCGAATCACAAGCCGATGTCGAACTGTTTTCTTCTATAACGGTAGCACCGGCTTGTATGCACGCATCGCCCGTTACCTCGCCATCATTTTTTGTTTGGTCCGACGCATCGTCGTCGCTTAAAACCTGTCCGGCTTGCTCTTCTGTAGTGACATCAGCGGCATCCACCTCGTCGATTGTTTCCGTTGACTCGTCTTCAGCGGCCTGGGCAGCCTCAGCTTTTTTGGCTTCTTCCGCCGCTTTCTTGGCTGCCTCATTTTCCGCCGCAATGCGTTTGGCTTCGACAGTGGCGGTTTCAATTAACAAGGAGGCGAATTCCGGTGTCAGTTCCATAGCATTGGATATAGGCTCAGCGCCGATTTCCGCCATATCACCAAGCGAAATGATACCCATGGCTAGAAGCTTTTCGAGAAGCACATCCTCGACACCGTCAATGCTTTTCAGTGACTTTTCCATGGCATCTATGCTCTTGTTGTACTCCGCCGGCGTGAGAATATCGATGTCCCACCCCACCAGTTGAGCCGCCAATCGTACATTTTGGCCACGTTTGCCAATCGCTAGTGAAAGTTGATCTTCCTCTACAATCACAGTTGCTCGACCAAGCTCGAAACACAAAAATGTTTCCTTTACCTCAGCCGGTTTGAGCGCGTTGGCGATCAATACCTGCGATGATTCATTCCAGCGGACAATATCAATCTTTTCGCCGCCCAATTCATCGACGATATTGCGAATACGACTACCACGTACACCCACGCAGGCGCCGACTGCATCCACTTTGGTGTCGATTGAAGAAACAGCCACCTTGGTACGGTAGCCGGCCTCACGTGCGAGAGCGCGAATTTCAATAATCCGTTCGCCAACTTCCGGTACTTCCAACTCAAATAGCTTGCGGATGTAGTCTGGGTGAGTCTGCGTCAACACAATCGTAACCTGATTCTGCTCTTCCCGAACATTAAGAATCATACCCCGCACTCGTTCGCCGGGATGATGTTGATCGCCGGGGATCTGCTCGCTACGAGGCAAGATAGCCTCACCGCGACCTAAGTTGACGATGACCGTCGATCCTGCGATGCGTATTACCGTGCCCGTGGCGACCGTACCCACAAGTTGAGAGTACTCTTCAAAAATAGCGCTACGCTCATCTTCACGAATGCGCTGAATCATCACCTGCTTGGCGGTCTGTGCAGCTATGCGACCCAATGTCTTCATGTCGATGGGTTGATGATCAACCGTAGCCTCGATAGCACCGCTACTTCGATCTATCTGGATAACGACATCCTCAGGATCGTTATACGCTTTGCGCGCTGCAGATATCATCGCTGCCTCTAAGTCGAGGAAGACGCTCTCTTTCTCAATATTCTTATCGCGACTAATAGAGTCGACGAATCTGAGCAAATCCGTATTCATCAGGTTCTCAACAAATCGTTTCGATGTTCGTCACACAAGCACATTTGTGCTGCCAATCTTTGGTCAATACTACCCATAAAAAAAACGTGGGTGCCACCGGCAGACCCACGTCGAGCGCTATGCGCGACAGTCAAGATGTTCCCTTGACCCTAAACCATGACGGCACACTCCCGGAAAAACTCAGTCTTGCGACTCGAGCTACACGCGCATTGGCCCCGCTTAAATCGCACGGCCAAGTGCTCCTGTTTCGTGCTGTATCATGTTCGCCATATCCATGCCCAACGGTAGACCAATGTAACCGCAGCCTCTTAGGTTAATCCCTGTTACTCGCTGTCCAAGCTCCAGACAGAAGCTGTCAGACTAACCTGTTAGTTTATCGGTCCGCCTGTCCCATCAGGACGACCTAACGTACCGATTTCACAGCAGGATTATAAGGACACACCCGAAAGTGTCAATTTAACATGTTACTAGCCATATTCCCTACGACCTACGCTGCGACTCGTGCAGATGATACCATTGGTCCGATCGTTATATTAGGAAAGTTGTGTGGATCATCGAGACACCAAATACGTAAAGACGACATGGATTATGATGAACACCACAAACTCTGAAACGACCCGTTAAAAAGAAATTGTCAATGTAAAATTTGCATTAAAGGTGAATTATGAGGCTTATACTGGTCTATGGTGGCATTTGTGGCGAGATGCGTGTTTGGGGTAAAGGCATAGTTTTATACATCTTGATGGGAATGATGGCTTGCCTATGCGGCTGCAGTAGCCTTGATAGCCTATTGATACCTTTATTACCTGAGACAGATGTCCAGAATGCTGAAGTACC
>JAJRWX010000047.1 GCA_024276605.1 Planctomycetota bacterium
AGGTCTGGCCAGGATATAGCCCCAAAGACATCCGCCAAGAAAAAACTTGAGGAAAAGAAGCTATGAGGTATAAGAAGGAAACAACCACTGGCCGGTTTTAACCCGCCCATCAGTGGCTGGTTTTAACCTGCCCGGTGACAGAAGTCACACAAAACTCTGAAACCAATACATCAGCAGTTCGCAACTCAAAAGATAACTTTACTTTATCTGGATGAGGCATCATTCAAGTGCAGCGTGTCTTATCACTGCACCACTCACGCGCATCGAAATGACGGACAAACATCAAAGACACGACGCGATACAAATGACCACTAACCGATCTAGCACATCGCCGCATATGTTACGACGGTTAGAAACACAACGCGTAACTTCCGACGAAAGAACATGTAAAGTTGTAATTGCCACATATCAATTCCCTCCTCCAGATACACCAAGCACCATAATGAGATATGGAGCAAGGATCACGCCAATCACTCCTACACGTTAGACACACTACAAGGAGCGATAATAACCACGTCAGAGATACGATCATGAGAGAAAAGCTACACCTGGAGATATGGGCAAACTGTATGGGTTATACAGACATCGACGCTCAAAGAACACCACTATGGTGATTCTAATCACATCTTGGCTATCGCGCCCACTTGATCACTTGAAAAGCTACTCAAGGCAATCGGAGATTTTATTGCCGTTGAGGTCCAGGTCGGGTATCCCACAGCCGCAGTCCCCAGGAGTGATTTTGAACGGGTCGTCGGGACACAGATCAATACAATCAGCCGTGCCGTCGTCGTCGCGGTCAGTATCCGGATTACCACATCCGCACTGCCCCGGGTCAATTTTAGCCATGTCACCAGGACACAGATCATCGCAAAGGATAGCTGCGTCTGTGTAGGGATAAACGGCCAGTTGAAACGCGTTAACAACAAGAAGTATATCCGCGGCATTGATCAATCCATTGGGCGACACACCATGTAGATCCACCCAAGTAAGCTCTGGCGCATTCGGTTGCAGACGTAACGCCAATACGACGGCTGTAATATCCACAGCATTCAAAATGTTGTTCGGCGGTGACCAACCAAATGCATCCTGTTGGCCTACAACATCTCCCCACACATTGGTTGTAACAAGTGTAGCTGGAGGGGAATATTGAAACTCGTTGTTGGGATTCTGACCACTGGCTATGCCTTGTAGAAAATAGGTGCTATTCGGTTCTACATCGGCGTCACCAATATGAATGGGCTGTGATCCCCAGTCTGCGTAAACGGGAACGCAAGACAAACGAGCGTTCGAGAATTGATCAGGCACATCTACCCACTTCACGATACCCGGCTTATCTGGAGAAATCAGTCGCAGCGCTTGAATCACATTGGTAGGGTCAAAAATACTAGGGCCGCCGGCTACAAACGATAAGTAACGATTCTTCACTACCCCAACAGCCATGGGCGTGCCAACCTGACTACACTCATCGGGTAGGCCGTCGAAATCCGCATCCTGTTGGGATTGGTTAGCCAGAGCACATCCGTCAGTCGTGCCGTTACTATCACAATCGCTTAATATCTGACACTCATCCGGCAAACGGTCAGCCCGTCCACCACCACCTGTCGTAGATAAGAACGCTTGAAGATCGGCAAAATCTTGGTCAATGTACTCAGGGTGTGCGCCACCGGTATGCATTGTGGGTGCTAGCAATTGCAACCAGAGCATATCGCGCGAATGATCCCGAATGTCCGGACCAAATCCACCAGAGCCATCGACACCGTGACAATTGATACACGATCCTCCCCATATCCCTTCACCATCCAACGGATTACCTACAGGGCCACCGTCACAATCAAGACTGGAACCAATAAAAATGTCGCAAACGTCGTTGGTTCCGTTATTGTTGCAATCCGTAAATTGGCATTGGTCAGGAATGCCATCCAGATTACAATCCGGCAGACCTTCACAATTGTCACGGAATCCATTGCCATTGCAATCAGTACAATCTGCTCCTAAACAAGGTGGAGGATCACCGCCGATACAAAGTCCGCCTATGCATACATCGGTTACGGTGCAGGCATCATTGTCATCACAAAAAACCGTGTTATTGGTAAACGTACAGATATTATTGATACATATATCGTCAGTGCATGGATTACCGTCGTCACATTCACTATCAATTAAGCAATCAAGAAGACACTCAATAGTAATACGAACAGCATCAACACCGGCTTCCATCACAGAGGGTGATCCGGCATCTGTAGCTAAAAACCGCACTGAAAGCGATAAGGCGTTAGGAAACAGCCCGCTAATGTCTATCGTATCTGTTTGCCACACACCCACGTCGTTATTATAAATCGCCACTGTAACCCAAGTGTTTCCCTGATCCTCAGAGAGTTGCACGGTAAGTGAGTCAGCACTGAGTACATCGCTGGTCCCAATCCAATAAGCATACGATAGCGTGACATTACCCTGGGCAAGTTCAAACATAGGGCTTGTTAAAATAACCGTACCGTTGTCAACATCGTGATCGCCGTTGTCGATATTATTTTCCGTTAGATAACAGCCATTACCACCATCAAAATCGTCGGTAGGATCGCGTCGCGTCCCGTCCCCTGCCGGTAGTCCCCAGTCCCAAAAACCACCAGTAGCCGCAGACACACTGGTAGGCCAAAAGGGATTGATGAGAAAGTGTTCGTCCAGAATCACTGGTGAACAAAAATCCGGATCGCATCGATTACCAATACCATCACTATCATCATCAAGCTGATTGGGGTTGAAGTCACTGGGGCAATTATCGCAGTCATCAGGCACGGTATCAGCATCGACATCTAGTAGGTCATCAAAACCGGGGCATGTGTCGCAAAAATCGGGAACGGTGTCGAAGTCAGTATCGATCAAATCGTTACCACCATCACACACATCGCAGGAATCGACTACGCCATCTAAGTCCGAATCAGCCTCGCATTCATCAGGGATACCGTTATCAGCACAATCCAAACTCAGGCCGCAACCTACTATATTGCATTTTCCCCCGATCTGACCACAATCGATATCACACGCATCAAGTATGTTATTTAGATTACAGTCGGGAGGATCGCTAGGTGGTCCGAGGATAGGTACGGACAACGTATCCGGTACACCGGGTTTGAACATACCTAAAGTCAAACTTGTCGTGACCGGGGCAGCGTTAATCTCGAAACTGAAGTTGTACATCGTCCCCCAGCGCAACGCGTTGGCATTCTCATTGACGTTAAAAGTTTCTGTAGACCAGGTAATCTGATTATTGGTAATCGTCACTGGCCAATCAGTGCCGTCGAATATTTCTCCACTGTGATAATCAACATCGTGGAACACCGTATTGGTTATGTTTGCATTGAGAAATATAGGCACACTAAAGCTGCCCACCGATCGATCCGAATTCAGATTATAGACGGCGTAGTCATATCGCCATACGGAACCACCTAAAGCAGTCACGTTGACCGCAACGATAAAGCGTTCCCCATTAGGAAGCTGCGCCTCGACAAGCCCCACGCTGGGATCCTCTTTTTGCCAGGACAGAATCGCAGGCTCGGTCACGAAAGTGGTAAAGTCGGGCGACGTAGATATGACGTACATCCCATCGACAAAATCAACAATGATTTGACGATGAGAAGCATTGTTCAACTGATTGCCAGCCGCGGTATCGTCGGGAGCTACGTAATAAGCCTCGACGAAATACTTTGCACCGGCATTTAGCCCGAGATCCAGATCATCATTTTGTACCTGTAACCGCCGCCCTATGACAGGAGCGGCTGGGGGTGCCTGAAAAGGAAACGGAAACAAAGCCGTGAATCCGTTCACGTCACCACGAGGACCAAGATTAGCTGTATTGCCGTTTAAGTCTGCAGAGTAAGGGTCAGAGCATCCCACACCAAGAGAACTGCCTGAGGGATCGCCAACACAACTGCCGGGACTGCTGCAATATTCGTTAGATTGAGCAAAAAAGCCATGCTTAAGCCAACTCATCCCAATCTGTTCAAAGGTTCCATTTCGCAAACGGTACATATTCTGAGCAATCACAGGATGTTGGTTGGTGTTTGCCTCCCAGCTTACCGGTTGATCGCCAATATTACAGGCGCGCGTACCCACTGCAAAAGCAGAAATGCTCCCCGAACTTCCAAAACTGCTAAGTTCGTACAAATCTCCAACGATAACGTCAGCACCTATCACAGCGCTCTGAGCAGCAAAAGCTCCGCTGCTTGCAGTTTTGTTTTCGCCGGTCTGCGGCTGAAGCTCCCCTTCTTGGCGCAACTCGGATAGCGTAGCATGCACATGAATACGCCCAATTGATTGTCCAGCAAATGCAGGCAACTGTAATTGGTCTAACATCTCCTGAGAAAAGTAGAGTTGCGCATCAAGCTCAAAGGAGGCACTTTCACGAGAAAAATCAACGCGTGTGTCGCCCAATACAAAAGCGCGCCGCACTGCGGCCGGCTCAAGCATACTGGTGACACTCCAATGCCCGGATTCATTAGCGCCCACACCAAAATTACCCAAAGTGTATCGCACACCATGGGACGCAAATGCTACAGCCCCACGGCTAGTGATTGTACCTCGCCACTCTATATTCGGATGATTGTATTGAAAACGTGCCACGAAGGTGGCCACGTCAGAAATGGGAAACGTTAGTTTCTCAGATTCTATGTTATCTGTCTGAGCTTGATGATGAGCTACGGTAAGTATACCGAACCGTGATAAGAGTTGAGTATTTAATTCAATCTCAACCGTGCCACCATCTATTCCCATCGATAAAACATTATCTGGGTTTATTGACTGATTCGCAGCAACCTCTACACCTTCATCAGCTATTGCGCGGGGGGAAGACCATAAACCGATCAAAACACTCAGTGCACAACATAGCCATAGTCGCCCGCACCATCGGTAAACTTGAGAAAAAATCGACCTGGGTAATCGCGTTATCACTTCATCGCATACATACCACACGTCGATCGCCCATCAGCCTCAATAACCCACAGGGTTTATTAGGCCTAATAGTTGGACGAGGTAAGCGTAGCTTCTTTCCTGCCGCCTAAATCTTCTGTCAACATCGTGCCTTCAAACATCCAAGACAGACACGTCATTAGTCTATCAGCATACTTCGCCGAATACAAGGATAATCAGCCCACCTTTATAAGACCAAGTATTCGTAACCCCATCCTAATAAAGGCTTTACATCAATGATATAAACAGTTTAGCTATCCATGAATGGACAAATAAACTGACTAAACCAGCACAAGAGCTTAGCTTTGATTATTATATGACGTCAGCATCCAACTTCTTATCCGCTAGATTATCTTGAAACATCGATATGCCTGATACACGAATGTTCTAACGACGGGGCAACAGTTACCGTGTTAATTCAACGCGATAAACAACTATGGTGAATCACGAATCTTAAGCCCTAAAATATCAGCGTTTGGGATCAATTCAAGCGTGTCAACCTTGATGTGGGTGAGATGTATTATTCGGAACAAGCGTAACTTCTGATGTAGAATTTTGTTATAAACTCAATAGGGTCCAAACATGGCGTACATGGCATGATGATTATACAAGTCAAGGGTTCGCCTATTGAACAGGTCCGTTTTCCAAGATCAGTGTCACGAACGCGCAACGACATATGCTGCCTCGTTGACCTACATTCGTCGGGAGATAATGATTGATATGCAGAGATGATGATGTGTATCAAAGCGCTATTTACGATGCCGTGGTTATGGAATGTACAACATGATTCGCATGCTTAAAGAAATCGTACTGCTGGTCATCGTGGGTACGACCCTTGCTGTACTGGCTAACGCAGTCCGAGCCAATCCCGCAATCAAAGGCCATCTATCGTGGGGACGAAACTATTTCAAAAAAATTACTCTAAACCCAAGTAACAAAAATAATGACATGCAAATCAATATGCAAACATCTGTCGAGAAGTCACTAAAGACCCCATCGAACTCTCTCAAGAGTCAACCACCAATCCAACCGGCACATCCTGAGCATGGGTTCCAGGTTATCGCACACAAAGATGTCGTAGCGTTGCTAGACGATCCCAATACGCAGGCTTATTTGAATATATTCGTGGACGCCCGCAATGATGATGCTTTTGAAAAGGGGCATATACCAGGTGCGATTCAGGCGGACCATTATCAGTTGGAGATGTATGTTGATGACTTAATGCAGTTTGCCCCGGCAGCCGACAAAATCGTTGTCTATTGTAATGGCGGCGAATGTGAAGATAGCATTTTCATGTGTCAGGATTTGCTCGAACTCGGCATCGACCCGAGCGTACTTTTTCTATACGAAGGTGGCTGGAAAGCATGGGAAGCCAGCAGTGCACCTATTGAAACCGGTCGTTAATGACACCATAGGTATAGATGATATGATCTCTTGGTTCGATCAAAAACGACTTTCTCTAGCTTCGGTGATGCGAATCTACTTGGGTGGATACTTCATATACGCGGGTATCAACAAGATCATCGATCCGGTGGGCTTTCTTAAAGCTATCCATCTTTACAATTTGCTGCCGGAAAATCCGTCCTTTTTTCTTAACGGCACAGCCATTATTCTTCCCTGGCTCGAAATAGTTTGCGGCATCGCGTTACTGATCGGCTGGTATGTACGCGGCGCAGCTACAATCATGGCCATGATGCTGTGTGTCTTCACGCCGGCCATTTTCTTGAGAAGCTTAGCGGTCATGCAGGAGCAGGGTATCAATTTCTTCGCTGTGGAATTCGATTGTGGCTGCGGAACCGGGGCAGAAGTGATCTGGTTCAAACTGTGCAAGAATTTTGGATTGTTTACGCTCGCGGTGATTACCGCTTTGTCTAGATCGCGATATTTTGCCATTGAAGGATGGTTGTGCAAACGAGCCGCCGCATCCGGCACATGCTCCATAGCCGCAACTTCCAGCCATAAATCAACGACGACTAAGGCCGCTGTGGACCCAACGAGATAATTTCGCCCTGCTGGATTACATATTCACAGCACTTACCATAATGACTTGACATAATTTTCCGCCCTTGGCCCTTGCATCCCGCACAAGGTCTGAGGATCATACGCGCGAATATGTACCCGGTAATCAAGGAGGAACTAACATGAAATTAGCCCAACGTGTCATCAACCTGGCTGAGTCGGCAACCCTAGCAGTCTCTTCTCAAGCGGCCAAACTACGAGCGGAAGGCGTCGATGTCATTGGCTTCGGCGCAGGCGAACCGGACTTCGACACGCCGGACCACATCAAACAAGCCGCCATATCCGCCATTCAGGAAGGCCAGACAAAATATCCTAAGCCCGCCTCAGGATTACCGGCTACGCGCAAGGCCATTTGTGCCAAATTTTTACGACAAAATGCACTGTCCTACAAAACGGATGAGGTGATGGTGACTTCCGGGGGGAAAATGGCCATCTATTTACTCACCCACGCCGTACTGGACCCCGGCGATGAAGTCGTGATACCCAAACCTTATTGGGTTAGCTATCCGGAGATTGTCAAATTGGCCGGCGGTGTCCCGGTGTTCCCGGTTGGCCCAACTGACAATGATTACAAACTCTCGCCGGATATATTGGCTGATAGTATCACCGATCGAACGCGCATGGTCATCTTGAACTCCCCTTCTAATCCTAGCGGTGTGACATATCATCCTGACGAGTTAAAGGCACTCGCGACGGTGTTACAGGATCGCGACCTTGTGGTCATTTCAGATGAAATCTACGACCAGCTTCTTTACCATGGTCAGGAAACAATAAGTTACGCTGCGATCAACGAAAAAACGTATGCCCAAACGGTTACCCTTAATGCAGCTTCCAAAACCTATTCCATGACCGGTTGGCGGCTCGGCTATGCCGGTGGACCTGCTGAAATTATCAAGGCGATGAAAAAATTGCAGACCCAATCCACCAGCGGCGCCGCCACTTTCAATCAAGTCGCCCTGGCTACGGCGCTGAACGAAGATCAATCTGCAGTGGACACCATGAGACGCGCCTTCGAGCAACGTGGGCAACACATGTTCGATCGATTGTCATCCTACACCGGCGTACAATGCGCTAGACCCACAGGCGCATTTTATTGTTTTCCAGATGTCAGCGGCACTTATAGTAAGCTGGATGTAAGCGGATCAATCGAATTTTCCAGCAAGCTCCTCGATCAAGCGGGCGTGGCTGTCGTACCGGGCATAGCCTTTGGCATGGACGAGCATGTGCGCTTTTCTTTCGCTACAAGCATGGAAAACATTGACGAAGGACTGAATCGTTTCGAGAAATTCGTTTCGGTATGAACAACGCACAGCCGCGAAGATCGCTATCTTTTGATAATATTGTGGACATACCACCGGAAGTTCAACGACTCAAAGCCGGCTATCACGTGCTGGGCAAATGGTCGTTGGGGCAAACATGCCAACACCTGGCCGATAGTTTTCATGGATCCATCGACGGGTTTGATTTACGCCATCATCGCATCAAAAGATTTTTCTTGCACAAGAAGATGTTGCAATATGCCTTAACAAAAGGTATCCCGCCCAATTACACCGTGGATCCCAACCTATCGCCCCGCAGAGAAATCCCTCTCGCCGACGGCATCCAAGCGATAACATCCGCCATTGCTCGCTACCAAAAGTATCAAGGGCGACTCCAACCACATCCGCTGTTTGGAAAAATGTCTCGAAACACATGGGATCGCATCCATTGCATTCATAGCGCGCACCACTTGAGTTTTATCCTGCCTGATTGACTTGGCCTGATACACCGCGTTTTCATTGACGCGACAACTTCTTGCATCTTCAATACCTTGACGTAGACATGCGCTGCTGCGATGCTTAAAGCCTAAAGGTCGGTTGAAAACAACCCGTATTGGCATTGTTCTCGCCAGCCTAATGGGGAATAAAATACTGTAGTCTACCAATGCTACTGCCGCGAAGGAGGTATATCGTACTCATGACGCTTGTCAAACATACCATCATTTTTTCCATCTCAGTGATGATAACGCTCATCATCGCTCCACCAATCCACGCAGAAAGTGTCGAAGTATTGACATCCGAGCACATCGCCAAGTTGCGTATGGTGACTACGGCTAAGATGTCTCCCGATGGACAACATATTGCCTATACCTTGAGTGTACCGCGTATGCCTTTTGAAGATGATGATGGGGGTGCCTGGACAGAGCTTCATGTTGTCGATCTACAAGGCAATGCTCGGCCATTTGTTACCGGTCATGTGAAGGTTGCATCCGTGGATTGGACACCCGATGGCCGGGGTCTTTCCTTCTTGGCCAAACGGGGTGATGACGAACATAAATCGCTATATGTCATACCCATCGACGGAGGGGAAGCGAAAAACATTCTCACTCACAGTACCGACA
This sequence comes from Planctomycetota bacterium, assembly GCA_024276605.1. Classification (GTDB taxonomy): domain Bacteria; phylum Planctomycetota; class Phycisphaerae; order UBA1845; family UBA1845; genus JAJRPG01. Next base: position 9,362 of record JAJRWX010000047.1, read on the forward strand.
TCTCAAGTTATTCTTGGAGCGCAGACGGACAACGCGTAGCATTTATTGCCAAGGAAAAGGCACTTAAAAAACGTAAAGCACTAAAAGATAAAGGCTTCAAGCAGGAAATCTATGAGGAAGATTTCCACCCTAAACGCGTGTGGATCGCCACGCCATATAATAAAGACGATAAACCTCGTAAGTTGTCATTGCCGGGGTTTCCCTCGGGGCTTCATTGGGGGCCTGTAGGTGATGTGATCGCGGTGGCGCTGGCGCCAACCCCGCTTATCGACGACCACTACATGAAGCGTAAACTATTCGCTTACCACGCGGATACTGGAGAAATTGTCTCCAGCTTTCCAAATGTCGGTAAACTCGGAGCTGTCACCTGGAGTCCGGATGGCCGACACTTAGCAGTTATCGCTGCTGCTGACATCAACGATCCCTCTGCCGGACGACTTGTGATTGCATCACTAGGTGATGGAACTCTGAAAGACATCAAACCAAACTACGAAGGTCAAATTAGTTCGGTAGCATGGCTAAATAACAACACGGTCATGTACCTGGGAGACCAGCGCGTATGGACTACGCTTGGAAACATCAATCGTGATACCGGCCAGGAAAAAGTGTTGATCGATGAAGGATCGTATGCCCTATCCCGCATGTCACTATCAAAAGACGGGCTGTCAATGGCCATGCTCAGTTCCAGCCCCACGCACCCAAGCGAAGTGTTCACCATCTCCCACGGTAACACAACACCTCGTCGATTGACCAACTCCAACCCTTGGCTTGAGCATATTCGTTTAGCCAAGCAGGAAGTCATTACCTATAAAGCTAAAGACGGGCTGGAAATAGACGGCCTATTGATTCGCCCTTTGGATGAAATACACGGTAAGAAATATCCGCTCATCCTCACCGTTCACGGCGGACCTGAATCTCATTATCGCCATAGTTGGCTCACGCGTTACTCCGGTCCTGGACAAGTCGCAGCCGCTCGAGGTTTTGCCGTATTTTATCCCAACTATCGCGGCAGCACGGGGCGCGGTGTGGCGTTTTCTAAAATGGGACAAGCGGATTATGCGGGCGCGGAATTCAGCGATTTAATCGATGGTGTGGATCATCTCATTGAAATGGGACTCGTCGACCGCGACAAAGTCGGTGTCACCGGTGGGTCATACGGCGGATTCGCAACGGCGTGGTGTTCAACCTATTATTCACACCGATTCGCCGCCGGTGTGATGTTTGTCGGCATCAGCAATCATATTTCAAAATCCGGCACAACGGATATACCTAATGAAATGTTTCTGGTACATGCCAGACGTAAGTTGCAGGACTCGTGGGATTTCTTCAAAGAGCGCAGCCCACTCTTTCACGTGGAAAAAGCAAAAACGCCACTACTGATCATGCACGGTAAAAATGATCCCCGCGTTCATCCCAGCCAATCGATGGAACTGTACCGACATCTGAAGATATTGGATCAAGCACCCGTGCGATTGGTGTTCTATCCTGGTGAAGGCCACGGTAACCGCAAAGCAGCTGCACGCTACGATTATAACGTGCGTATGTTGCGCTGGTTCGAGCATTATCTCAAAGGCGAAGGCGGCGACCCACCGAACTATGAGATCAACTATCCGCTCGATAAGGATGACAAGGACGAATCATCAGAGGATGCGTAGGTAAACCCTCAGACAGCTAAGTCATTTTTGACTTAGGCGAGCCGCATGCTTCAGCTCGCGCGGGGCTACGGCAATAGTTGGTCCAAGTGTCCATCGACATGGTTTAGCATGGACTCAGCCGTTGTTAGATCAACCGATTGATGGTTCATCACAATCGCTGTTTTCACCCGACCTTTTGCCTGCTGGAGCAGCGTTTTCGCTTCATCGCGTGAAAGGCCCGTCTCCCGTTGAATGATCCGCATACCACGATCAATCAGTTTGGCATTGGCCTGAGTATTCATATCGACCATCAAATTTTTATATGTCTTACCCAGTTGTACCATGGTGATCGTTGAGATCATGTTAAGTACCATCTTTGTCGCAGTACCGGCTTTCATCCGCGTGCTACCGGTCAATACTTCCGGGCCGGTGATGACGCGAATCGAAACATCCGCGTCGTCCGGCACTTGGTTTTGAGGAACACATGCCAACAAAATGACACCTGCGCCACGTTCCTTGGCACGATGCAACGCACCATGCACATACGGCGTCGTACCGCCGGTTGTAATACCAAAGACTACATCGCTCGCACCAACCTCACGCCGCTCTATTTCCGCAGCCCCTTCCGCAGAATCATCCTCTGCGCCTTCGATACTGCGAATCAGTGCATCTGCACCCCCTGCGATCACACCTTGAACAAGATCGGGATTGGTTAAAAACGTGGGTGGGCATTCGGCTGCATCCAGTACGCCCAATCGACCGCTCGTGCCGGCCCCAACGTAGATCAATCGCCCACCCATGCGCATGCGCTGGGCAATCAACTCAATAGCGCGACAAATATCCAGACGTACAGCTTGGATCGCCCTGGCAATGGTTGCATCCTCACCATTGATCAAATCAAAGGCTTGCCCGATGGAAAGCATCCCCAAATGCTCTGATCCTGGATGACGCTGCTCAGTAGTCAACTCACCACGATGCGGGGTTATAGATATGTTTTCCAATTTCATCCAATCGTTCACCTTGTGCATGCGACAAATAGAATCATAGCATGTTCATTGACGCTAATCGAGTGTTGCTATACCGATAATGTCTTCAACGGGCCTGTAACAAAATCGGCGGGTGGGTGGCATGGGCAAACGCCGCAGAATCGGGCTATCGAATATACAATGGATGCTGCTCGCGGCGTTAGCCCGTGCAGGCGCAACCGTGGAAAAGCACGGGCAAGCGTCGCCCCATACGTCTCTTTTCATCCGCGATCCCTTCAATGCGACGCTTGTCCATGCCACCTTACTCAAGCCAGCCTCATCTGTCTTGCACCCTCCATTAGGTGCTTGACGACAGGACGTGTTATTGACAACAATAACCCTATGCCAGAATACTCACGACATCAAAAGAAGATCATTGATCGATATTACGCCAATCTGGACCAGATTGCTTTGACGCGATTAAGTGAAATAACCACGGAAATTTTCCTAGCAGATACAGCGGCGCAAAAGAAGCGTATGTGGGACCGGGCGGATAAAGCCATGCAGAAGTTGAAAATCCCCAAGAAATTGATTGATCACATCCTGCAAACCCGCGATCCGGAAATACTGGCCCAGAACCTCAAAAACTGGCTCAAAGCAAGCGGTTAGACTCAACTGGCAGCGCGCATTCATTTGAGAGCAAATAATTTGCCTTTTAGCCCGAATTCATCTGTGACAGCAACATTAACCGGTATAACCTAAAGTCGTATCGGACGGTCAACGTGTATTTTGACGACCCTGGTAGGCTGTTTATTATCCTAAGTGGTCTGGATCGACCGGCGGGAATAGCTCATGCTCAGCAATCTAACATTCATGCGACTACGGGTAGCTGAAAAAGCGGCTAAGGACGGTCGTCTCGATGAAGCCTTCCGTCTCGCATGCGCCCAGGATTTACGAACACATCAGCGTGCTCAAGCTATCTTGAAATCTCTCACCCCGAAACTATTGGAACGGGCCAGGGAACACTACCGCGCGGATCGTTTTGCCGAGGCATTATCCGATCTGGATCGGGCACAAGCCGGCAACGTCATGTTAGAGGAAATCAGCGAACTACGAGGCCATGTCCATACGGTGGCCCATGAACAACTTCGCAACCAACAATCTCGCTACGATCGTATTAACAACGCCCGCCGTCGCATTGAGGATGGCTCACTCGTAGCCGGTCGTAAGATACTCGAACGTGCCAGTGGCCATGACGCGGCAGCGCAGGCGCTGCGCGGGGACATAGACCAACGTAACGAGGATGCTTTAGAATTAATTCGGACGGCGAAGCCGCTCATCGCTCAGGGGCAGTTTGCCCAGGCCGCAACACGTCTTCTACGGGCTAAGCGTGTGAATGCCCACACCGAAGAAGTGATAAAAGTCGAGAATGAGCTTTGTAGCCAAGCACTCAAAGCAGCCCACGATTCACTACAGCAAGGACGTATCAAACGGGCAGAAATTGAACTTGATAGCCTGGGAAAAATTGGCGATAGCGATCCCCAAAAGCGTGACCTGCTTGAAGCGGTCAGACTATCTCGAAAGGCATCCCAAGCCCTACGCACTTATGCCTACGTGGATGCACGTCGCCATTTGATGTCGTTGGATCGTGTGATGCCGAAAATTAAATGGGTCTCGCAAGCCATCACGCTACTCACGGAAATGGAGCAAAGGGCTATGACATTGCTAGCTGGACCGCTAGGGGAAGCCACGGAGGGTCCATCGGACGCTGGATTGGCTAACGCGCGTAAGTTGGCAAATAATCCGGTTAGCGACGAAACCATCGCCATACCGAATCGCATAGCGCCCGCCGTCGTGGCTACGTCCTCTGCCAATCAACTTTTGCTTTTAGTAGATGGTGGCGGAAGTTATCTTCTGCTTCGCGGTAATGATACCTCGATTGGACGAGCTACGACGAAACATCCGGCAGATATGCCGTTTCTGAGCGACATCGCCGAACGACATGCCACGCTTAGGCGCGTCGAAGATGACTATTTCCTCTCATCCACGAAAGCAGTCGACGTAGCCGGTCAACCTACCACGTACACATTATTACGCGATGGAGATCGTGTCGTGATGGGTCGCAAGGCGAAATTCACTTTTAGAACACCGAGCCGACGAAGTGCCTCAGCCGTTCTCGATTTAAGTGATACGACCAAAATGCCTAATGATGTGCGGCGGGTCGTACTATTCGACAAACTCGCTATCTTAAGCTCGTCTCCCAGCGCTCACATTCGCTGTCGACATGCGGGCATACCGTTGATCTTGTTCGAGCGGGGAGGCGATATTTGGATTCGCGCGAAAAATGATGGACATGTCGACACCCAGGCCAAGCGCCTGCCATTGGGTGAGTCGATCGAAATCGCTGGCGTCAGCTTGGTGCTCAGTCCGTGGACTGTGCGATTACCGGGTGACCGACAAACATAAGACATGGTGTCACGGCTGAGAGCAGCCGAGGCTTTGATCAAAAGACATCGATCAGCCCAAAGGACTAGCAAATAGGCTCACGATCATGGCATACGTATTCAAACATAACGACCGACCACTCGACGACTACACTATTCAGCGCGCAGTCGGTTGCGGTGGTTTCGGCGAAGTATACTACGCGATTAGTGACGGCGGACGAGAAGTCGCGCTGAAGTACCTCAAGTCAAACCCGGCCATTGAACTGCGCGGCGTCAGTCATTGCATTAATCTCAAAAGCCCTCATCTGGTATCGATCTTTGATGTCAAGCAAAATGCGGACGGTGAATACTTCATTATCATGGAGTATTGCTCCGGGCCTTCGTTGCGTGATCTGATGGTAGCAGAACCTGAAGGATTCGGCCCACAAAAGTCAGCTTTCTTTGTACGCGAAATTGCCAAAGGATTGGCCTACTTGCACGATCGCGGCATCGTTCATCGGGATATGAAACCCGGAAACATTTTCTACGATGATGGCTACGTCAAGATCGGTGACTACGGACTCAGTAAATTTATTTCCGTCTCACGGCACAGCGCTCAAACAGCCAGCGTTGGCACGGTGCACTACATGGCGCCGGAAATTGGCAGTGGGAATTACTCAGCCGGTGTCGACATCTACGCCTTGGGCGTGATGCTCTATGAGATGCTTTTGGGGCGCGTGCCTTTCGAGGGTTCTTCGATGGGCGAAATTCTCATGAAGCACCTGACCGCCCAACCGGAGTTGGATGAATTGCCGCACCCCTTTGGCGAAGTGATTCGCAAGGCATTGCAGAAAGATCCGAAGGATCGATATCAATCAGCCAACGAAATGATCGAAGCCTTGTTGAACGTAGAAGAAGTGCGACAAAGCCTAGCCGGTTTCAGCACAAAGAGCCTGCAGGGCGCGATTCAACATGGGGCAGCGCACGGGGCATCGTCACCGATTCCATCACCGAACCCTCCACCGCGCGGCGGGCAGGCGTATGGTCCCCCACCACCACCGGCTAAACCGCGTCCCAAAAAGCAACGTCGATTTCGTCGATCAACGGCCGGGGTGATGTCTGAACGCGTCGCCAGACAGCAAGATCGAATCGCAAGAAAGATCGACAAAAAGCTAGCCAAGCTTTCGGGTGGCAGACTACCTAAACACCAGACGCAAGCCTATGCCGCCGCGTCACGTCGAGCCGGCGAAGCACCCGGAGAATTCGTTGCCAGACGAGCACGCCGTAAACGCATAGTGCTATGCCTGTTAGCTTCGGCGGCTATTGCCATAGGTGCAGGATTTGTGTTTGGAAATGAAGTAGAGGCTCCTTATGGAATTGCTACGGGGATGTTAATCGTAGCCATGTCCGGTGGCATAGGCCTGAGTAGAAAAGCCGTTCGGTGGTTTGCCGCAGAAGATGGTCCCCGCTGGACGAGCGCTGCGATTCGCATCGGATCGTGCACACCATTACTGTTTGTAGCAGCCATTCCCATGTTAGCTGACAAATGGACATACGAAGGATTGGCCATCATCACCGCCATGCTAATGGTAGTGATACTCGGAAACTGGAATAAACCTTTTGAGCGCGGCCACGCCGGCGAGTTGAGTATAGGTACTGCATTCTACACAGGTTTGGGGGGCCTGATTGCTGGGATGTTCTCTTGTGGCATATTTGACGGCAAAGAAATCGTTATGATGACATCCGCAGTTATTGCTGCGTCAGTGTCACTCATTATTCAGATGAACTCCTGGTGGACCGGAAGTCAGCGCCCCGCGTTCGCTGCTGGGAGCAATCAGGATGCACCAGCTTCGAACAAGTCACATACCAAGGCAGAGGACAGCGGCATATTGATCGCAGGTATGATGATTGGTGGAGGCTCAGGCGCTACGACATCTAGCCCTTTACACCAGTCGAACCATGAAACCGCCGATCCTTATGCTTATCTTAGGCGCTGGGGTATCACGCGCGCCATGTGGGGACTGTTGGCATTTTGCTCTGCGTGTGGCGTATTGGCCATTTCCCTGGTGATGGGATTGAACCCAGACTACGATCCGCACAGGTTAACACATACATATTATGACGACGTAACGGGCATGATCATCGGACTAATCGCGTGCGCTATGTTTACGCTGTTCGCTGCACGAAAAACCACACCCCTTCGCAAAGAAGGCTTCTGGCGCGAAACACTTAGACCCGGCATGTTGACAATCCTAACTTTTGGTATCGGAGCCTTAATTACCGGGATTGCCAGGAATTGGGATCTTCCATCCATGAATGATGAAGCACGTATCGGTCTTGTGTTTGGCCTAGTGGTTGTCTCACTCGTTTGGCTCGGACTCCTGCTGTTTACCGGTCGAAAGCCCCGACCACAGCCTGCATTCGTGCAGCCAGACGTGGCTATGTCACACGATTCATCACCGTATACAGAAAACTACAATGATGCAGCGACGCCCCAGACCCAAATGAATCCTGAACAGGCAAACCCGCGAACATAGGGAATATCAACTTGCTGGTAGCTTTTCACTACCGATCGACATAGACTATCGCCTAGTCACGAATGAAGTGATAGGTTGCGCCAAACCGAGCCGCGCCCGTGAGGAAGTGGTTTTCTTAGCTACCGGATGATTTCTGTTCCTCGAAAATTAATGCGGTAACGGCGCGCAGCACCCTATGTTGATTCATGACCGGGCACTAAGCCCGCCATTGGGGGTTCAATTTTTTCGCGTTGGACCCGCCACATTAACTTGAGGATCATGCAACTATTGGCCGGGCCTATGACTACGAACAACGCGGATGTGTATTTGGTCGAGGAGATTCAAAAAGGCAGCCAATCCGCCTGGCGCGATCTCATATCCAGATATTCAGGTCGACTACTGGCTTTCGCCCGCGCTCGCACGTCGAGCTTAAGCGACGCAGAAGACCTAGTGCAAGATACCTTCGTGGGGTTTCTCAACTCACTCGGACATTATGACACAGCCCGGTCGCTCGAAACTTATCTGTTTACGATATTGCGGTATAAGCTTTACGACCTATTGCGAAAACGCAAGCCCAATGTGCTATCCGAGCCGGAAGATGCCTCCGATTGGTGGGACCGCATCACAGGAGGAAATACGGAAACACCGAGTGCCGTAGCTGCCCAAGCAGAAGCGGCACAACAGCAGTCGCAACTGTTGGGTGAATTGCTGCGGGCATTAATTCACGACTTTCGTGATCGTAGCGCATTTGAAGATTTGCAAGTAATCGAATTAATCTTTTTTGGTGGTAAACGCAACCTCGATGTTGCCGAACTTTTGGATATTGACCAAAAAGCTGTAGCAGGTATTAAATTTCGCGCCATTGCAAAACTACAAAAATATCTCGCAGAACGCGATCCATCCGTCATGGCCTGCCTGGACGAAGCCCAAGCTGAAATTACCGTATGCAACGTATGGCGTGAGCAGCGCTTGACCTGCCTGAAACGAAGCACGCTAGGTTCCCATCTGCTCGGGGTTCTGGAGCAGCCCTGGAACGCTTATACTCAGTTTCACCTGGACGTTGTCGCCTGCCCGATGTGCCTGGCCAATCTTCATGATCTTGAAACCGAACAGGATGACCCAGCCTCACCCGATCCCGATCGTTTCTTTCAATCCAGTGTAGGATTCTTAAAAAAATCCGATTAAACGATCAGCGTGTTAAACGAGCCGCATACTTTACAATATCCTTCGTTTTTACGTATCGCTTTTTAGCCATCTCCCGTGAAATGATGAGTATTGACCGCTACACAATAAAAGAGCTTGCTCTATTCAGCCCAGCGTTCCAATGTCGCGGTGACACGCAAAGCGACAATCGTTACATCATCACTTTCGACGTCTTCAACTTTTCCCCGTTGTAATTGTTGTCGCATAGCCGACTCGAACGCCGCAGGTGTTGATAGATAATTTACCGGCATGGTCATGTCACAATCGCCGACGCGACAAACAACGAATCGGTCAATCACCGCATCATCCTGCTCATAGCCGGCGACTTGCACGGCATGGGCCGCAGCTTCAAATAGTGCCAACATCTCACGGCGTAGTCGATCGAAGTCTAATGTACTAAATCGATCGGCATGATCTTTGGTTTGATCGAAAAGTGTTTTACGGATAATCTCATTCATGACGTGATGTCAAGGACACGCATGTTGCACAGACATACCCGTCAATCCAATCTCAACTGGTGGTCGCCGATATAATTGCAGCGTTGAAAGTACGCGAACAGTTCCGGTAACGTACGAAATACTTGGGTCGCAGTCTCCGTCACAAACGGTGAAGGCTCACAATCCGCCCGCCAGATGACAAAAACTTCTTTAGTACTTTCGAACGCGTGTTGCAGTTCACGCTCGACTCCCGACGACAATGCAGGACGACCGTCGGGCAGCGCGGGGATGTAACTCACGATCATATCCGACTGTTCAATCAACTTGAAATCGCGGGCGTAGATCTGAGCATCTATATCCTGGGCGATTTGCAGAATCTCCTGAACACTGATCGAAAATGTCCGGCCATTCACCTTGAGATTCACGGTTTTTTCACCGCGCTTGTCGGCTTCTCCGGCGTCATAAAGAAGTCGCTTTTCATCCAGGTCTGCGGGGTCAAACGTAATAAAATGTTCGGCAAGCGCGGCACGAAAATGTTCGATTTCCGCCATAATTTCCGGAAGTTTCAGCACATGGGTCATAGGAAAAGAAGGATAGATACGCTTGCGATGCTGCTCGAACATCAATCGATACAAGGATTGGGCGGCCACGCTTGTATTCTCTCGCGCAACAACATAAGCACTACCAAAACCGGATACCGCCTCCGCCATGGCTTCAGTAACAACAATTTCTTCTTCCCGCCATACGAGAATATCTTTGAGCGTATGTCGCACACGGTACGATCTGGTCAAACGTTCGTGGATGGCATCAACGTTGTCGACCAGCGTGATGTACAAATCCGCATCGAGTCTAGCCATCTGTTCATGATCGTACGCATGAAACAAACCGTGCTTCCATCGAAACGTGGCATGGGTGTTAACGATAATGTTGTTACCCGCCTCAGCGGAGGCAAGCACATCCTTGAAAACACTGCGGCGCAATGAAGTCAATCGTTGTCGAGAAAGATCAAGAATGCGACCGGGGGATATATCCGGCGCTTCGGCGTACATGCGATCGCCAACATTAAACAATTGGATCGTGTGACCATTAGCTGCTGCCAGACGAACAACCTCGTCGAGGAATGGCTTTTTATCAATACCGACTTGCCCGGTAACTACAACGCGAACACCATGATGTCGCCGCTGTCGTTTTCCATCAAACAAGGAACGACCAACTCCGGGAGTTTGTTGCATGAGGTAACTTTGATGAGGTTAGAAATCAATCGGGTCGCCGAATTCCGCCACCCAGTAAATGGAACCATCGCTACCGGTGCGCACAGCCACACCGGCTTCTTTCCAATGCCGACCGAGAATAATGTCCCGATGAGATGTGCTCTCCATCCACAGACGAACAACGTCAGCCGCGCTTTCCTGCCCTTCAGCCAGATTTTCACCCACCATATAGAAGCGATACTTCCCCGCTATTGAACGGTTGGCGGGGCCATCATCCGTGATCGGATCACGATGACCAAAGAAACCCAACTCGACCATACGGCAGGCATAGTTGGACGCGATTTTGGCCAATTTGCTATCGGCAGCTACGGGAGAGACACCCTCAGCCGCGCGTTCCAAATTGATTAACTGAAAAGCCTGGTCAGCTAATCGGTCGGCTTCCTCGGTGGTCAGACATTTCGCAGGCTCGGATGGTTGTTCTGTGAAATTTTCACCGGGCGCTGCCTGGCTGAAGCACCCCGTACACACCGTCAGCATAGCGGCTAAGCAACAGCGCGATAGCACAAACCTAGATTTCCACCTGCCGATAACCTGCATAAAAGTCTTTCGTATAGAGAACGCAACCGCCCACCATTCTATGTCGGCTCATACGTCTAAACAAGCAAATAGCCAACGCAACAAATAAGTAATGATGGAATTGTTACACAGACAATCTAATTACACGCAACACCGGCAAAATAAGCCTGTCTTCATGACTATACAAAAAACCTTGGCAACCGCCATAATAGCCAAGATAGAGGGTGAGAGTCCGAAAATCACCTTTACCATCCGTGTGACAGGGTGTAAGCAAGTTTATTCTTTTTAATTCTCGACATCGCTAGAAACGAATTGTGATATATCGATCAAGCCTAACGCGGCTAGGAGATCGACCTGAGATTGGTTGAAGCGTACAACGGCGGCAGCATAGCTAAGTCGGGCTTGGGTGACGGTATCCTGGGTCTGCAATACATCCAACGTAGTCATGGCACCGGCACGGAGATTGGCCTCGGATAGTCGCAACGCTTCTGCGGCGGCAACGACTTGTTGATTAGAAAGTGTCACCAACGCGCTGTTCGCTTTACTTGCTTGGGCGGCAAGGACAACCTGCGATCGTACCTGGTCGAGCGCACGCTCCGCATCGATGGACGCCTGTACTTGTTTCGCACCAGCCGTCTTGAGATCACCGATAGAGGCTAAGGTAAATCGCCAACCTACGCTCGCATTAGCTCGTTGCTGATCACTAAAGGCGTACGTCTGATCGTCCCTACCATTTCGAAGCCTGCCTCCGGTTAGTCCATCAAGCACCGTACCACTAATCCGATCTCCAAGGCTGTTATCTGCATCAACGATATTGTTAGTGTTCGCTGTAATTCCACCATACTCATAGCCCGCCTCAAATTGTGGACCATACCCCCCCCACCAAGTCGAACCGGTGTCTGCGGTGATTGCTTCCATCAGCTCGCGCACACGTTTGAGATCCGGTCGAAATGCCAGTGCATAGCCTAATAATACTTCAATCTCAACATCATCACGCACAAGACGTGTCGGCGGCAATTCGGATAGTTTTGGCACCAGGGTAACGGTTACATCCAAGTGCAATGTGAGGTTTAATGCCACTGATGCGTCATAGAATGATTTCAAGGCGGATATAAAAGCCTGACGACGCTGCGCTAGCCGCGCCTCAGCGTGCAAGTCGTCAGCGAGCACACCCACACCGGTCTGCGTGCTAAGTTTGGTAATGCGATGAAGCTCCTGAGCTTCCATAACCCCCTGGTGCATAGCTGATATCTGCGCTTGGGAATATACGAGATCGTAGAACTGCCGGGTCGCACGATGCAAGGTCTGCTGTTGTACACTACGCTCCTGGAACCGCGATGCGGACAAACGCTTTTTTGCGGCAAGAATATCATAATAAACCTGCCCAGGATTGATGATCCACTGCAAGGCTATCGATGGTTGAAACGTGCTAAAGCCAACGCCGACAAGATCACCTTCCGTCGCACGAACGGTTCCCTCCACATTTTCAAACACCGCCGTGGGGACGATGGCCGGGAAGGCTGCACCAACCGTGCTTTCCAAGCGACCTTGCGATGCAACGACATTTTGACGCGCATGTTGAACTTCCAGATTGTCCGCCAACGCTAAATGCGCGACCGTCGAAAGGTCGATGGCGAACATCTCTGTGTACATGGGTTTGATCTGACTGGCGTCAAGTTGAAGCGTTTCTTCCGGTAATATGCTGGACTGCGGCGATAAATCGGGGCGCATCGGCTCTTCTAACACCGGCTTATGCGATGCACACCCGGCCTGCACAACAGCTATAACCGTGCATACGCAGCACACCCTGCGAAATCTTCCAAGCTTAGCGGTGACTGCAAGCATACCGTTGGTCTCCCTACGAATCTGAACTGACAGCCAGCACGGCTGCACCGTCTGCTATGGATCCGCTCGTCGCGGTGATCACTGCTTCCTCGCCTTGCAAGCCGGAAAGAACTTCCGCCCAAACCCCATCGTCATAACCGATAGCAATCGGCACGGACCGCGCTTGTCCACCGGCAGCAATCATGACGACTATCTGCTTGTTATCCATACGAATAGCTTTCGATGGAATCATCATGGCTTGCGACTTTGATTCCAAAACAATCGTAGCTGTGGCGTACATGCCCGGTGTAAAAATTCCGTCGTGATTATCGAGATCAATCTCAGCACGCATGGTACGCGTATTGGGTTTGATCGAAGCCGCGCTGCGCGTCACCGTCGCCTGGATCGGATCAAGGCCCAACGCTTTTACATCTACTGAAACCGAGGTTCCGATCCGGACGAACGGTACATCCATCTCAGATATTTCTACCACGACACGTATTCGATCCGTCTTGGCTATCTGCAACAGCGCAACAGTCGTCCCCTCCTGGGCGGAGCGTACAAACGTCCCTTGATCGACGCTACGAACTGTAATCACACCATCGAATGGCGCACGAATGCCAGCGTATAACATAAGCGTATTGACTTTGGCTACATTAGCATGGGCTACCAGGGCTTCGGATTCCGCCACCGAGACGTCTGCCCGGACCGCTTGAAGCTCAGATTCAGCCCCTGATACATCAGCACGAGCGATTTGCACCTGTGCCACAGCGATGGCGTTGGCGCTGCGTGCCTCATCGATAGCCTGTTGTGGAATGGCTTTACCGGCGAATAGTTCTTCTTTTCTTTTAAGGTTGATGGCTTCAAGTTCGCCTTGGGCTTCATAACGTCGCTGGCGAGCCTTGGCCATGTTGACGTGCTGCTGCGCCTGAGCCACCTTAGCTTTGAGCGCGCTAACACGACTCTGCTTGGCCTTGTGAATGGCCTGCGCTTGTCGCAATTCATCCGCCATCTCCGGAATGCTAAGCTCCACGAGTATGTCGCCCTTTTTAACCCGACTACCGATATCGACATTGACGATCGATACATATCCACTCGCTTTGGCGTAAAGATCGACTACTTCGTCAGCCATCAACGTCGCGGGAATCTGCACTTCGCGTTTCATGGGCCGATGTACGGGCTTGGTCACCTCAACGCGAACCGCTGCCGAACCGTATTTGTCGCCATGCTGAGCACTAGCAATTTTCGCATTTACCCCAAACAGTAGAGCCATCACGATGAGACCAGCGGTGACGCGATTATGCAGTAAGTTACGTATTTCCATCATCTTATTTCCAATCAAATTCAAGCATGCAACATTCATATCACGTTGCATGCACCGTCGTCGGTATGCGTTTTACCATGACATACAAACATGGGATCACAACAATAGATAACACCGTCGCTGCAAGAACACCGCCGATGATCGTTCGCGCAAGCGGCGCATTGGCCTCACCCCCCGCAAAACCAATGGCCATGGGGATCAGCGCTAACCAGGTCGTGAGTGAGGTCATTAATATCGGCCGTAGTCGAATCCATGTGGCCTGCTCCATGGCCTCACGAACCGTCGCTCCCGCACGCACCCGCTGATTGGCGAATTCCAATAAAATGATACTGTATTCCACAACGATACCGGTCATCATAATGATGCCCATAGCTACGGGTATATTGAAATTCGTGCCCGTCAGCTTCAGTACGGCAATCACGCCAACAAAACCAAGTGGCACACTCACCATAATAATCATCGGAATCAAAAACGAGCGTAACTGCGCGACCATCGCCAGATAAATCAAAATCCCAGCCACTACCAAGCCGTTAAAAAACTGATCGAACGCACTACGCATGGTCTCCGTTTCACCTTTGATCTTAAAACTGTAACCCTTGTAATCGTCAATAAGATCATAAAAAACGCCACGATCATCAGTCTTTCGCACGCTGGCAATCACACTGGATTGCTGCAAACGCTTTTCGATTTCCGTAGCGACACTACCGGCATCATATCCCGTCGCAACATTGGAAAGAACATCCGTCGCACGCGTGATATTGTGATGATTTACAACAGCAGGTCCGGTCGTTCGATAGAAAGTAGCCACATTACGAAGCGGCACCGGCTGAGACGTGTTCCCCCCCGTAATCGGGATATTGCGTAGTGTTTCCAACGAATTGATATCCTGCTCAGCGTATTGCGCACCAATGAAATAATGGTTGAAATTATCTGCGATCCAGAACGCAGGATTAAACCCAATACTTGAATTCACCGCCGTGACGATATTCTGAATGACGTCACGCTGCGTAATGCCTAGTAGAGCCGCTTTCACACGATCCACCTCCACACCAATCTGTGGATAATCCAGCCGCTGCGCAATACGAACATCCGTCGTACCCGGCACACTCTCTACGATGCGCTTAATCTCCTGAGCTATGCTCTGTGCCTTGTGTAAGTCACTACCAAGAACCTGCACTTGAATGGGCGAAGGCAGGCCAAAGTTCATCGCAGCCGTCATCATACCGCCGGTATCAAAGGCAAAATCAACCGTCGGAAACTCTCGCAATAACCGCCCGCGCAGAGAATCAACAATCGCAAACGTATCCGGCTTTGAAGGTTGCCCTTTGGTTTGAACCAAAATAAACGCATCCATTGGACCATTGTTGGGCGTATACGCCGCCGGCCAATCCATGAGCACACCGATATTGGAGATGATAATGCGAAGATTGGAATCGGGATGTTTTTCATCTTCCGGATCGGAATCGGGCGGACCGATTTCGTCGATAATACTTTTCTCAATGGCCGCTACTACGCGCTCGGTGTTCTCGATCCGCGTACCGGACGGTAATCGGATATTGATCGAAAACTGTCGTGAATCAACCGGGGGAAATAATTCCGTCCCCATCGTCGTCGCGACCATCCCGGCAACGGCAAGTAACACCAGGCTCGCGCAAACGACTAAAAGTCGCATACTCATGAGGTTGGAAAAGAATCCGGAAAACCATGCAGGAATTTGACTTCTCGGATCCTCTCCCGCCCCACCATCGCCAGGCACCTCGCGCAAGAGCTTGGCACTGAACGCAGGAATCACAAACATCGCAATGAGATAACTCGCAACGATGGCAAATGTCACCGTAATCGCTAACGGTTCAAACAGAAAACGCGGAATGCCCGTCAAGAACACGATCGGGAAAAAGACAATGATAAAAGTTATCGTCGAAACAAGCACGGGCAGTGATACTTCTTTCGTACCATCCAGCGCGGCTTGGATGTTAGATTTACCCATGTGCTGATGGCGCACGATGTTATCCAACACGACAATGGACTGATCTACCAGAATGCCGATGGCTAATGCCAGCCCGCCCAGGGTCATACTGTTGATGGTATCTCCGGTATAAAACAATCCAATCAGCGCGGCCAGAATGGAGAGTGGAATCGCAAGAAATACGATGAACGTCAGGCGTAAACTTCGCAGAAAAATAAGTACGACGATACCAGCGAGCAACGCACCCAGCGCGGCTGAAACCTGCAACCAACGAACCGACGCCCGCACGGTCCCTGATTGATCCATCACCACACCAAGCACCAAATCCGCAGCCTTGGGGTCCATCTGGCGCAATCGCACATTGATACGATCGAGTTTACTCTTAATGCTATCCACGATCTCCAACGTATTTGCACCTGGTTGGCGATAGATCGGGATGTAAGCCATGGCTGCGCCGTTGATACGAACTTTATTGCTCTGTATTTGATGGCTATCTTTAATCTCGCCAATATCTCGAAGAAAAACGACGGCATCTCCATCAGTTTTGAGCGGTAGATCGTTCATCTCCTCCACCGTCTTGGTCATGGAGTTGGAAACAATTTGATAATCGATGTCTCCGATTTTGGCGTTACCTGTAGGGATAAATACGCTTTGTTCCCCCAAAGTGTTAACCACATCCATCGGAGATAATCCGCGTGCCGCTAATCGCATCGGATCGACATAGGCTAGAATGCGGCGCAACACACCACCATACACCGCAGGCGCAATAACTCCGCGAATGGACTGCAATCGGTTTCGCAGTTCGTAGTAGGCCACGTCATATAATTCTTTTTCCGTCATGGTCGGGCTGGATACACTGACCAGACACAGCGGCACCGAAGCCGTAGGATCAAACGGCATGACCATCGGTGGAATCGTACCCGGCGGAAGATAGAACATGTCCGACATGGCATAGGATGTCACTTGAGACATCGCGGTATCGAAACTGATGTCCTCGCGGAAAAAATCCTTGACCACGCAAACACCGAGCATGGCTTTAGCTTCTTGATGGTCTATGCCAACGGACTGCCCGGTCCAGCGTTCGAGACGACTCATGATGTCGCGTTCCATCACTTCCGGCGGCATACCCGGATAGAAGCAGACGATTTGCACAGCAGGGGTTTCGAATTGCGGTAGCAGATCAGCCGGGATATCCTTCATGGAACGAATGCCAACTACCGCCGTCGCCAGGACAAGTACCACAACCAAATACGGATTCCGTAGCGTTACTTCAATAGCTTTCATACGTTTCCAATGACATCAATCAGGAAAATTGTTCTACAGGCAGTCCGGCCACACTGCACTATGCCAAGCACATGCTCATCTTAGGCAACCCGTGCGATCGAGGTCGCCATCCTTGACAAGCTACTAATAGTATTCTCATTAGTCGAGCGAAAATGTCAAAACCCAGAGCAAGCTATGTTAATGTATAGCGGTCAATACTCATCATTTCCCGGAATTTTGCTTCAAAAAAAAATATATAAAAACGAAGGATGCTGTAGTTGGGGGTTGCTAATAACTTGAGTCACGAGATAGAAACAGCATGAAGCACTTAGCCTCGTACGCCATAGGATCGTACGCCAGTACTCACATCTGGCGATCCAGTCGGCGGTAATGAATCGCCTCAAGTATATCCTCGGTCGTAATTATCTCTCGACCGGCGAGGTCTGCAATCGTTCGAGACACTCTCAAAACCTTATCATGAGCACGAGCAGACAAACCCAGTTCGGTCACAGCCTGCTGCAACACGGACTCGCATGCATCATCCAACTGCGCGTATTTTCTCAGCGCTTCGCCTTGCATACGTGCATTAGTTGAGGTGTCATTAGATGCAAATCGTTCCAATTGCATGCGACGCGCAGCCATAACCTGATCGCGGATATGCGATGACGATGTACCATTTTTTTTGTTGCGTAATTCTTTGAACGGAACAGCCGGTACTTCAACATGAATATCCACCCGGTCCACCAGAGGACCGCTTATTCGGGTTAAATAGCGTTCAATTTGAACCGGGCTGCATTTACACGTCCGACGCGCATCCGTGTAGTAGCCACACGGACAGGGATTCATAGCTGCCACAAGCATGAACGAGGCTGGAAATGTAACTGTAGCTTGTGCTCGGGCAACGGTCACGTTTGCGTCCTCAAGAGGCTGACGTAATGCTTCGAGTACGGAACGTGTAAACTCTGGAAACTCATCTAAAAACAAAATACCGAAATGAGCTAGGGATACTTCACCGGGCTGTGGCATACTTCCACCACCAACCATCGCCGCAGTGCTGGCAGAGTGGTGCGGCATACGCACGGGCCGCGTAGCTAGCAACGGCTGCTCAGCTTTGAGTTGACCGGCGATCGAATGAATGCGCGTAGCCTCTAGCGATTCTTCCAAGGTCAGTGGAGGCATCACCGTGGGCATTCGCTTGGCCAACATGGTCTTACCCGATCCGGGTGGACCGATCATCAATACATTGTGCATACCCGCCGCAGCTACAGTCAATGCCCGTTTGACGTGCTCCTGCCCGCGTACATCTGCAAAATCGCAATCGTAGACAGCTAACTTTTCGAAAACGGCGTTCACATCTACGACAACAGGTTCAATCTCCAATTGACCGGTGAGAAAACCAATCGCTTCCGTGAGTTGACCAACGGGAATAACATCAATACCGGTAACCACACCGGCCTCCGAAGCATTTTCCACGGGCACGATAATCCCGGTTAGTCCTCGCTGCCTGGCGAGCATCGCAGTCGATAGGGCACCTTTCGTGGGCCTGACGCGTCCATCCAACGCTAACTCACCACATAATAAAAACGACTCCGCACGATCCATCACGATGTCGCCATTGGCACACAAAATTCCAATGGCGATCGGAAGATCGAATGCAGGCCCTTCCTTGCGAAGATCTGCCGGGGCAAGATTGATGACTGCCTTGTGGCGTGGAAATCGATACCCCGAGTTTTGTAGTGCGCTGCGCACGCGCTCGATGCTTTCTTTGACAGCTGCATCCGGTAGGCCAACCACCGTCGCACCGGCAAAGCCGCGCCGCGACACATCCACTTCTACCTCAATGGGAATGGCATCGATACCGAAAAAAGTCGCACTGTGAAGACGGGCTACCATAATAGATTCGATTTATATCGCATTATACACTGCATAGTAGCATGAGCAAGGCTTTTTCTCACGGCGACCTACGGAACTATACTGGTAAGCTTCGATGCCACCCAAATACTTAGCCGTGATAAAGTGCTAGTACTTCAACCCATCCTTTCGTAAGTGGATATATGGCTTAGCTTCAGTCTCCCCATCGCCAACTTCAACTTTCGCTGCATACACATGATGGTCACCCACGGACATTTTATTCAAAATCACGCATCCTAAATGTGCCATAGCGTCAGCCAACACCGGCCCATAAGGAGATGACTGCGTCGATAGCCCGACGAACGCGTCTTCTTCGAGAGCGAACCCTTTTCCAAAGTGCTTGAACATCGCCGTTGGGTTATCACCGACCACATTCAGCACAAACCGCTGCGACCCGTCCAGTAAAGATTGGATAGGCCGCCCTGCTTTCAAAGCAACCGTGATAGCCGGCGGATCAAATGAAGCTTGTTGCATCCAGGAAACAAGCATACCTGTAGATGCACCTTCAAAGGCAGATGTAAGAATGGCGCAACCGCTTGGCAAACGCCCGATGGCTGCACCGATATGATGACTATCTGATTCCATAAATACACTCACCTAACTAGATGAAATAAGTGACAGACCACGCGACACATGAATAAGATCGTAAATGGAGCCTCTGCAACACGCAAGTAAGTGGATAACAAGGGGCACACGTGACAGAATCCGTATCGAGCACCACGGCGATAGCTTGTAGGGCAGGTCGTTCTTTCGCCCTTCAAGGCGAAAGGTTGACCTGCCTTTTTACCATCACGCTTCGACTTTTCTTTGAGTTGCGATGTTAGGTTACGCAACGAGTCAGAGCACCACGGCGCAAGCCTGGTGACACGATGGCAGGTTGGCGCGGGTGGGTTTGCTGAATCATGTGGGTTTGTTCACGTTCGCTG
Source organism: Planctomycetota bacterium (assembly GCA_024276605.1). Classification (GTDB taxonomy): domain Bacteria; phylum Planctomycetota; class Phycisphaerae; order UBA1845; family UBA1845; genus JAJRPG01. Next base: position 29,541 of record JAJRWX010000047.1, read on the forward strand.
GTCCGCAGGCTGGCGCCGTGCGGCTCTGATTTGGCGGTTGCTCATGTGCACTGGTGCGGGTGCCCCATCTCGTTTTCGAGGTGGGGTAGACAATGATCGAAACGGTAGATGACCTGAACGTTTGATCATCGACCGATTTATCATCGACTCCCCCAGGTCCAAAAAACAGAACCTGGGCCACCCGGTCAGAGCACCACGGCGCAAGCCTGGTGACACGATGGCAGGTTGGCGTGAGTGGGTTTGTTGAATCAGGTGGCCTTGTTGACGCCGCTGGTCCGCAGGCTGGCGCCGTGCGGCTCTGATTTGGCGGTTGCTCATGTGCACTGGTGCGGGTGCCCCATCTCGTTTTCGAGGTGGGGTAGACGATGATCGAAACAGTAGATGACCTGAACGTTTGATCATCGACCGATTTATCATCGACTCCCCCAGGTCCAAAAACAGGACCTGGGCCACCCAGTCTGATTCGACTATTACGATAGTTGTGCGTGTCTATGACTTCAGGCAGGTCAACCTTTCACCAATTTTAGGATTGGCGAAAGAACGACCTGCCCTACCGGGTTGCGATCTTTCTTTGGGCGCGATGCTTGGTAGTGCGACGGGTTTGTCAGAGCACCACGGCGCAAGCCTGGTGACACGATGGCAGGTTGGCGTGAGTGGGTTTGCTGAATCAGGTGGCCTTGTTGACGCCGCTGGTCCGCAGGCTGGCGCCGTGCGGCTCTGATTTGGCGGTTGCGTGCGTCTATGACTTCAGGCAGGTCAACCTTTCGCCAATTTTAGGATTGGCGAAAGAACGACCTGCCCTACCGGGCTGCGATGGAATGACGGACGCTGGCATGGGCATGGGGCTAGTCAGTCCCCCCCATATCCAAACAAAAGGACATGGAACATTCATCGTTGTGATCTGATTGGTTATGCCGAACAATCTTGCTTTCACGAATCCAAATTCGTCATATACACATCATAACGAACGGACCGCCCCATGTACGTGGTGCTTACGTCGGCGGATATAGGATCTGCATATCTAGCGCGCTTAACAACGACGCGTTTCAGCGCAACGCTACGCGCGGCGGTAAGAAGTTCAATGGCATCCATATCATCGCCTACAATTTCCCTGCATATTCGAAGCTCTTTTTTGATAGCAGCAGACTTCCGCCGCGGTGGGTGCATGGGATCGACATAGACTACTTCAGGACGATCCGATACAGCTAGATTCTGTAACCTGTCTTGCGCCTCACCTATCTCTAGTGACATGCGCGATAGTATCTCTCGCACATCTCTATCATCACTATTTGCGCCGCGAAGCAAACCATCCTCCAGCAGCATCCCCATAATGGAATTTCGCTCGATCATCGTAACGTGACAGCCAAGACAAGCCATCTGAAAAGCATCGCGTCCGAAGCCGGCGGTCGCATCAACAACCCTCGGACTTGCGCCGCGTAACCCTAACGCCCGGCCAATTAACTGACGTCGGCCACCACCGGATACCCGTCGATAGCCAGTTGCCCCCCCGGCAAAATCAACACGAACAGGAAGCACACCAAGCGTTGACAAATCACACAAACTCACGCCATCGAGATCGACAGTCAAAAGGAAATCGTAAGCCGTAAAGTCTGCGTCGTCGGACACCAAAGGGAGCGAAGTCGCCATTGCCACTCGCCTAGCTTGAGCAACAACCGCTTCATCACGGCTAGAGGCGCTCACGCCGATACGAGACGAACAAATGCTTGATTCGACTGACATCACTTTTTGCCGAGCGATCGTTGATGGGTAAAAAAATCTTTGAGTAGCGCTGCGCAATCCCTAGCCAAAACATCCCCTACAACTTCAACGTAGTGATTGAGTCGCTTATCTTGGGTAATCGTAAATAGTGAAACACACGCCCCGGCTTTGGGGTCACGGGCACCAAAGACCAATCTCGGCATACGTGATTGGACAATCGCCCCCGCACACATGGGACAAGGCTCTAGTGTGACATACATGCTGCAATCTTCCAAACGCCAACTACCCAACGCGCTCGCGGCTGCGGTTAATGCGATCATCTCTGCATGTGCGGTCGGGTCTTGCAACGATTCTCGTTGATTATACCCACGCCCGATGATACGACCCTGGTGTACAACCACCGCCCCCACCGGGACTTCACCCTCATCTAGAGCAGCTAGTGCCTCACGAATGGCAGCCTGCATGAATTGTTCATCGTTTCCGAACACGTCTCATCTCGGTGTTGGGTAGTCTCGGAACCAGCGTTAAGAACAAGCCATGGCGGTAAGGGTTTCGGTCACGGTATCACGACAGCCCGTCAGGTTCACCTTTAGCAACCGCTGCAACCGATCTCGAAGTTCGTTAGCGACGTCCATAGCCGCACTGATACGTTCAGCGTCACTACCCAGGGAATATGACGGATCCGGCAGGGGCCAATGAACACATACCGGCGAACCTACCCAGGTAGGACATGATTCTGCCGCGGCTGCGTCGCAAAGTGTAATGACGATGTCAATGGGTGTGTTGTTGAACTCATCCCAGCTTTTTGAATGCTGGCCCGCCATAGAAATACCAAGCTGCTTCATGGCTTCTATCGCGAGGGCATGAATGAACCCCGCAGGGTGAGAACCGGCACTAAAAGATTGAACCTGATCCCCGCCAAGATGCCTTAAAATAGACTCCGCCATCTGCGACCGGCAGGAATTTCCAGTGCATAAAAACAGTATCGCAGGTCGCTCTTGCATATTGAACTCGAGATCTTGCTTAGTGCTTGTCTATTTCCTAACGACGATCCGCAAACGCAATGACCTCGCATCAAATCAAGAAGTCGGATGGAACCCGACCTACTTGTCTGTGACGCGTACCACCACCATGAATTATGCGCACGAAGTCACGGGCAAATGACAACGGCTCGATCCGCACAAACACTATCCCAGAGTGTGGTGCAACAGAAGGCATCTTCCTCGCATACGGACTGGCAACAAGCCTTGTCACTACAGCCCGCGCCACTAGTAGCTTCCACATCACACACATTCGTGCTACCGGCGCTGCATGCAGCAAATCCATTAATAATACCATCGGCTTTATTGGCACAAGTCTGATCCCACGCGGTGTCACAACAAAACGGATCAACCTGACACGTTCGATTACAAGCATTCACGTCATCGCAACCGGGCGTGTTGTTTGTCGAAAAACATGCCCCTGCCCCCTCACCACATGCGACAACACCCCGATCCGGATCATTGCCACAATAAATGGTTAACGTACCATTGCCCTGTTCTCCGTTGAAACCACCGATGCGTATCATATACTGCTGACCAGTTACTGCCGTGAAAATCGTACGGGCGTTGGCACCGGGCCCGCAATCGTCATCACTACACGCCAATGGCGCACCAGCTTCTACCGGGCATCCACTGCCATCATATATCATCATTTTCGTGTCGTACAAGCTTCCACACAAGCTCACAACCACGAGATTGGAACAAGTTGTCGTATACAAATACCAGATGTCGGAATCAACATGCGTATAATCACCCAAGCTACACTCCGCAGGGGCATCCGTTTCGTCCGGGCCGTCAGTCGTCGCATTGGTGGTCGAAAACGAGCGATCGCCCTCGCCAATCGCTATCGGCGTCGTACAGGAATCGTTTGTGAGCGTTCCACCTGTCGTCGTCTGGCAATTCGCGTCGCAAGTCGTGCCATTTGGTGGGTCGCATTGCTCGCCTAAATCCACATCAATATTACCGTCACCACACACTGCCCCGGGTGGGTCTCCTGGGTCGGTTGGTAGTGTTTGAGGACAGCCGGTCGCGTCAACATCGGTTCTTATGGGTGTGTTTGGGCACTGATCGACGTCATCAAACACGCCATCCTTATCAGTATCACGTTCGTTCGCTGCACACCCGTTAGCATCGACCGAAGCACCCTCAGGCGTATTTTTACATTGGTCAATGTCGTTGTTGACTCCATCACCATCCGTATCAGGCCCACCTGCACTTACGGGACATCCAACATCGTCAATCTGCACGTCCGGCGGTGTATTCGCACACTCATCAACATCATCAAAGAAACCATCTCGGTCGCTATCACGCTGACTATCGGCGCAACCCACTAAATCAACGGTTTCACCGGCTGGCGTATTGTCACAATTATCATCATCATCCGAAACGCCATCACCATCCGCATCCGGTCCGCTGACCGCACAACCCGTTTCATCAACCGTCGTATTCGCCGGTGTGTTCGCGCATTGGTCATCAGCATCTGCGACGCCGTCCTGATCCGCATCGCCATCATTACGCTGAGCTGCCGAGCAGCCCGCTGCGTCAACAGATGCGCCATTAGCGGTATTGGCACAAGCATCATCTGCATCGGATACACCATCACCATCTGCATCCAGCGTCTGCGCTGGGGGTGGTTCAGTCACAGGCACCGATGGACACCCACTACCCACTGCTAATAAAACCATGGCACAAAATACAGCAATTGATCTGATTTGCTTCTTTACCCATTCCAGTTGCATAGAACTCTCCCGCCGTCTTTGGCGCATACTCAGCCATGACACACGCATGGATCACCGAGTGCGCGGACGGATCCGCTTCTGTTTACTGTATGGCCAGAACAAGGGTGAAGGCAACCTCTCACATTTACCCACGGTTATGGGGCCGTTGCACTTTCGAGGAGTCTGTACGCCAAATCAGAGCCGCACGGCGTAAGCCTGCGGTGGCCCCTATGACAACCTGATCATCTACGAATCCGATGTTCAGGACCACTAGGGCTTGCGTCAGACGCTCTGACAATGCTCCACGCCGATTCTGTCACACATCCAACGGTTATCGAGACAACAATCGCAGTATGGTGGCCTTGCGATACCGTAACATTACCCCTAATCTTCCCGCTACCGTGGATCGGTTACGCGAATAGGCAGCGTCCGGAAACAGCGGTTATAAAGGTGATGGGCCATGACAGAAGTCTATCGGACCGGCATCGGATATGACATCCACCGACTCGTCGAAAATCGCCCGCTGATCATCGGCGGCATACGCATCGAACACGACAAAGGCCTGCTAGGCCATAGTGACGCCTACGTGGTCCTCCATGCTGTTACCGACGCCCTACTTGGCGCAGCCGGGCTTGGCGATATTGGTGATTTATTCCCTGATACGGACCCAGCCTATAAGGACATTGACAGTAGAATTCTGCTTACCAAAGTCATGGAAAAACTGGCGGCTGCCAACTACACTCCTACCAACCTCGACATCATCATCCACGCTGAAGTACCCAAAATGTCACCACACAAAAAGATCATCGCCGCGTCCATTGCCGAGTTGACCGGCCTACCCACAACCCACGTATCCGTGAAAGCTAAGACCAACGAAGGCGTCGGCCCCGTAGGCCAAGCCCAGGCTATCGCATGCACAGCCGTGGTGATGATTCAAACAACGACAACTTGATAGATACAATCCAATCGAACCTCCGACATCATGATGTCGAATCCGGGAGATACCCAATGCTATCATCTGCTTAGACCGAGTCGATAACGTCAAATCATTCGCACAAAAAGAACCATATATAGCTTATACGACTGCCAACCTCATCTCGCGATAGTGCTGCGGTACATGGCAAACCGCAGCACTATCAAGCAAATCTAACATGCGTGTTACAAGCAACGAAGGAATGCGACCAAATCCTGCTTCTCCTGCGATGATAATTTAACACCGAGAACCAGATTGAAGAACTCAACGGTATCTTCCAGTGTTAGCAGCCTTCTGTCATGAAGATACGGGGGAGAATCTTTGATGCCACGTAGTGGAAAAGTCTTAATAGGTCCATCACCAACCGACATTCTACCGTTGGTCATCTGCGGTTTGAAGAACCGCTCAGTCCGCAAGTCATGCATCAAATTATCCGTATAATAGGGTGCAGCGTGGCATTCAGCACATCGTCCCTTATTAAAAAATACGGTCTGTCCTCGAAGCTCTGACTCAGTAGCTTTGTCTGGGTCAAGCTTGCCAAAAATATCGAGTTTGGGAGCCGGCGGAAAATCGAATAGCGCCTGCACCTCAGCCATGAAGTGTACCTGGCTACCCCGGTCAAGAATGTTGACGCCCTTCTTCGTGGCGATGACGGGGTCACCATCGAAATAGGCAGCGCGCTGCTCAAATTCGGTAAAGTCCTCAACCGTCTTCAGCGCTCGTTGCGAACCAAACAATCGTTGTATATTTACCCCACGAAGCGGAGGTGTATCCAGACCGTGCCTGAACTCTTGTGGCCTAATATCGCCTACCAAGTGAGTAGCCGCGTTGGTGTGGCCATTCACGTGGCAATCAAGACAGGTGACGCCACGATGTGGCCGTACGGAGCGGCGATCCTCCGTCTGGTTGAACTGCTGTTGCGGGAAAGGCGTGGCCAGCAGACGAAACCCCTCTAGTTGTTTAGGATTTAGGATGCCATTGAACAGTTCGTAGTAGTTGTCAATGGTGACGACTTTACCCTGAGATACATCACCTAAGTCCTTCCTTGTGGTAAGGTAAATGGCAGGAGGATATTCGGGTAAAAAGTGCGTGGGCAAGTCATAGTCCAAGTCGAAACGCGTCAAATCACGGCCTTCCTGCCGTTTAATCTCATCGATGTGATGCTGCGGAAAAACCATGCCACCTTCTGTATGGTTCGGATGCGGGAGTGGAAGGAACCCTTTGGGAAAAACTTGGTTGTCATGAATCTCCTGCGCGGTCATGCCGGCAAGCTTTTCCCAGGTCATGCCTGACGGGAGCTTGACACGTACGCCCTCTTGAATCGGCTTACCCCGCGACATAGTCACGCCCTTTGCGGGAAGGTCGCTGAGGTTGTATCGCTCTGCAAGCAAAACGCTCTGTTTTTTCATAACATCGGCTTTGGCCGCCTTCATACGTGCCATCATTTTCTGGAAGTCTTCCTTAACAACGACGGGGGCATAGCTAGAGGTAGTTTGGGCTACAGACCTCGTGGGAAGTATCCCCATCGAAATGATGACCAAGGCTGTGACAATCGCCTTAACAGGCCTTCGCCAACAATATCGTTTCCGGTTCTGTTTCATTGTACTTTTCTCCTTTGTTTTGGTGACTTTGTTTTTCTCTTTCGTTTCTTGGCATCCAAAGCCAATTTCTTTTCATGCGTAACGGACCCCGTGTGGGATTTCGTAGGCTTCTTCCGACAATCAGCGCAGATTCCTCGAAGCTGAACGAGGTAGTCAGTAATTTCAAAGTTAAGATGTCGAGTGTCTGGCAATTTAAGGATGTCGAGCCACTTGCCCTCAAGGTCGAGAACCTTATCACATTGGAGACAAACTAGATGATGGTGATGGTCTGTATTCCCATCGAACCGAGCTATCGCCCGAGGGTGACTAACCTTGGCAATGATTCCTTTGCTTACAAGCATATCGAGTACTCGGTAAACCGTAGTCCGGGATATACCAGATATGCGGGCCTGCGCCTCCTTATAAATCTGGTCAGCGGTTGGGTGATGGTCGTCACCAAGCACGATCTCGAGAACGACACGTCTTTGTATGGTCAGAGGCAACCCTTGCTCGCGACATAAAGTCTCGAAGTGATGCACTTGCTGTTGAATGTTTTCACCATGTATACCCATATCAAATAGTAATCTATATCAATTGGTAATCATTGTCAACAAAGTCACCTCGTCATCTCAGTGGGATTCTATAGCCCCATCTGGTTGAAGCATGAATTGAGAAATATCGTAACGGTATCCATCGCGAGATAGCTACAGATGATGAGAGAAAGCGCTGTAATCCATTTGGTCGCCAACACATCATCGATAGGATTTGTTTCCCCATCAATGGTAGGCAACAATCAGGCGTCTCAAAATGAGACCCATACCACAAAACGCATCCTGATTTCTAGGTAAGAAGCCAGGTCAACCTCGCAAACCGCTATATTCCCTATCAACTTGCATCTTTTTCACAGCTTGTAACAATGGTCCACTTGAAAAGGTTTTAGCTGTACTAGCGAGGAATAGTTTCGATGAGTTTGACCGTTTACAACACGATTACGCGGAAAAAAGAACCGTTTGAGCCGGTTACACCCGGCAAAGTAGGCATCTATCTTTGTGGCCCCACCGTCTATAAACCCAGCCACGTCGGCCATGCAGTCGGGCCGATCATTTTCGACGCCATTAAACGTTACCTCGTTTATAGCGGCTACGACGTCACCTGGGTGGTTAACATCACCGATGTCGACGACAAGCTCATCATTGAGGCGGCTAACCAGGGCACAACGACGATGGAGCTGGCTGAGCGTGTGACGGTTGACTACCTTGACGCCATGAAAGCACTCTACGTCGAAGGCATCGACCTGATGCCCAAGGCCTCCGAACACATTGGTGACATTATCGACATCATCAAACGGTTGGAAGCCAAGAACATCGCGTACGCGGTCGAAGGCGATGTATACTTCGACGTCACTAAGGACGACGACTATGGCAAGCTCTCTAACCGAAGCCTGGAAGACCAGGAGGGTCAGCGGGAATTGCAAAGCGGCGAGAAGCGAAACCCCGGGGACTTCGCTCTGTGGAAAGCCGCTAAACCGGAAGAACCCGAAGAAGTCAAATTCGATTCACCTTGGGGCAAAGGTCGTCCCGGTTGGCATATCGAATGTTCCGCGATGGCCATGCGTTATCTGGGTGACACGTTCGACATTCACGGCGGCGGGTTGGACCTCATCTTCCCGCATCACGAAAACGAAATCGCACAATCGGAATCATGCACGGATAAGCCCTTCGCCAAATACTGGATGCACAACGGACTGACTCGCTTCAATACGAAAAAGGTGGCCAAATCTGACGCTAGCCCGGAAATGCAGGAGGCGCTCGTCAAAATGACGTTGCATAATCTGCTAGATACTTACCCCGGCGAGTTGATCCGCTACTTCATTCTGAGCACGCAGTACCGTCGACCGATTGAATATTCCGAAGCCGAAATCGCCGGACGGCGCAAGGGCCTGGATACCTTCTACCGCCTGTTTGAAAGAGTAGAACGAATCACCGGCAGTAGCGCCTACGACAAAGCTACAGAAATCGGCGCACCGCAGGCGGACGCATCATCGTCTTTTTCATCTACGGCCCTATCCGACTCCTGCGACGAATACTTGCAGACTTTCATCCGTTCTATGAACGACGATTTCAATACCGCCGGCGCTATTGCCGCCTTGTTTGACTTCGCCGGAACGGTTAACAGGTTCATCGAAGAGGAAAAGCTGGAGACCACCGGCTCGGACGCTTCAAAACAGGACGCGCTACTCGCTACGGGCAAGCTGATCTCCGTCTCTCGCCTGATCGGTATTTTCCTCGAACCGCAAGCGAAAAAGTCCGCCTCAGACGACGGCGTAGCTGACCAAGCGATGCAGGTACTCATAAAAATCCGCCAGCACTTGCGAAAAAAGAAAGACTTCGAAACCTCAGACTTAATCCGCGACCTGTTAACCGAGCAAAAAATAACCTTAGAAGACCGGCCCGACGGGACCATTTGGCGCGCGGAGTAAGTTTTGTAGATCGGGCATCGCCCGACGAACTATGATTGCAAATAACGACGTCGGGCCGTGCCCGACCTACTTGGCTTAGTATATTTACCATTTAACGATAACTTGTTGTCATTAGCGAATAGGACGATTTACCCATGCCCAACCCCAGAATAGCTATCGTATTCGGTTCCGACTCCGATTGGCCGACTATGGAAAAATGCGTCGCGCAGCTCAAGACTTTCGGGGAAAAGCCTTTTGTCGAAGTCATGAGCGCCCACCGCAATCCTGACCGAGTACAGATTTTTGCCGCATCCGCAGAGGAAAACGGCATCGAAGTCATTATCGCCGCAGCCGGAATGTCCAATGCCCTCGCCGGTGCAATCGCAGCCCATACCACATTGCCCGTAATCGGCATCCCCTTGGTTAGCGGGTCCATGCAAGGGATGGACGCCTTGCTATCCACGGTGCAAATGCCGCCGGGCATTCCCGTAGCCACGGTCAGCGTAGGCGACGCAGGTGCAACCAACGCGGCCTTGCTCGCCGTTCAGATCATCGCCCGCCACGACGAGAAGCTCAGTGCCGCCTATCGCAAGTTTAAGTCAGACCAAGCGGATAAAGTCGCCCAACGAAACCAAAGGGTTCAGGACAAGCTAAATTCATGAGCGGTTGCCGCGTCCCTAAAACGCTGGAGTGGGTTGGCGGTCTTGACGGCTTTGTTTCCATGATCGACCAGACCAAACTCCCGACAGAGCTGGTCTATCTGGAATGTCGCGACCCAGAAACCATCTGGCACGCGATTAAGCGACTCAGCGTCCGTGGCGCGCCAGCCATCGGCGTAGCCGCTGCGATGGGCGTGGTGCTGGGCATCCGCGATTATGCAGGAAACGAACGCACCGCTTTTCTAACAAAACTCAACGAAGTCTGCGACTACCTCGCCACCTCCCGCCCCACAGCGGTCAATCTGTTTTGGGCGCTACAGCGTATGAAAACATGCGCTGATGGGTTAACAGATACTTCCGTCGACGAAATAAAAGAACAATTAAGAAACGAGGCCATAGCCATCCGTGATGAGGACGCGGCTATGTGTCGACGAATTGGCGAACATGGTCAATCTCTAATCGGCGATGGTCACGGCGTGTTAACACATTGCAACGCTGGTTCATTAGCCACGGCGGAGTTCGGCACAGCGCTGGCTCCTATGTACGTCGCCTTTGAGATGGGACGGAAATTCAAAGTTTTCGCCGACGAGACCCGCCCGCTCCTGCAGGGTGCCCGCTTGACGGTATGGGAACTATCCCAGGCTGGCATCGACACCACTCTCCTATGCGATGGAGCTGCAGGGGCGCTCATGCAGAGCGGCCAGGTAAATCTGGTCATCACCGGGTCGGATAGGATCGCTGCTAACGGGGACATCGCCAATAAAATAGGCACCTATGGGGTGGCAGTTCTAGCCAAACACCACAATATACCCTTCTACGTAGCCGCGCCGAGCAGTACATTCGACTTCGATATGTCCAGCGGTGACGGCATTCCTATCGAGCAGCGGGACGCTGACGAAATCCGGAGAGGCTTTGGTCATCTAATCGCCCCCCCCGATATCCCCTGCTACAGCCCTGCTTTTGATGTGACTCCAGTGGGGTTTATTCGCGGTATAATTACGGAAAAAGGGCTGATTGAACCGGTCACCACCGACAAAATCTCCCAGGTACTCAGGTAGAAAACAAACGGTTGCCCGGACACCCTCTTGGGGCGATAATCATTATGTGGGATCGGCGCGGGCTATGAGCAGACTGGTATGTTGCAGGCTACGCGGTAGGCCCATATACTCCGTAGATGTTGTGGATAGTCGGTATCGGCAAGGTAAAGTTTGTGTGGAGCTGTGACGGCAAAGTAGCGCGGTATAATAGTTAAATGTATGGGGGTATTTCATGAGATCACGTAAGACTCGGCTGGCAGCGGCTATCGGAATTATCGCCGGCGGTGGCCTACTGCTAGCTTCTCCTGGTTCGAGTTGTACTAGCTTCTTAGGCAGATCCGCTCTACAGGCGACTGATTTCTGCTTTATCTTCGATTGCCAAAACGGTCTACTTGGTGGCACCATCGATCCATGCAGCGGACAGGGTAGTGGAGATTCAACCATTGAGGCGGAAAACTCGCCGCCTATATTCACTGATTGCACTCGGAATTAGTCCGGCCAAGGCAGCTTGGTAATGCCCACTCTTAATGTGGCTTAACGCAGCGGAATACTAGAGATCGACTTTATTGACTTGGGGACGTTAGATTATGATCCAATCGAATCGTACAAACCACCGTCGTTATTCCTACTTGGCAGCGATGGTAATCGGCACTGTTTTTCAATTCGGTTTTCTCGAATCTTGCGATGACCGATTCATCCAATTTACCCGTTTCTTCGATCCCTGTGGTACTTTTTTAGCGAACTGCACACCGGGCAGCTTTGAGGCTAACCGCGCCCCGATCAACTCCCCATGTGTTGATCCCGCGTGTATCGTTCCCGGCATGTGCCCCGATCAAGGGCAACCACTCGGCACCGTGCGTGAGTTGTGTCCATAGTCAAGCTCTGGAAAGGCGTTGTGTATGAGACGAAATCGACGAAAATGGCCTGCCAATATACGCCGTGTCGGGCGTATGGTTGCTTTGTGTACGACTGGCGGCATGCTCTTGCAAGCAACTGGCTGTGCAACCGGCTTGCTACCTGTTTTGCTGAGCTTTGCTGAATCTGCCATACTATCACAGCTATTCGGCGGCATAGTCGGCCCATAGCCTTCCATTCACTATGATCTGGTTTTGACCGGTGCTGACGCGCTGTGTACATACCACATTTATTACCTGGGGTTTACCCCTGGGATTTCACCGAACGAAAGCCGCTTAGCGAATGTACCGATATATGCGCAACCGGAGTATCGTTGAGGCGGGCGCATGCCATGCAGATAGCACGCGAGAATTCGCACAAATATCCGACAAGTTGGGACATCATAACCGCCACGGCTCGACACGCGAACAATGATTACTTGCTATTTCGACCACTGAGTTATGTATGTACATTCAAGTCGGCACATCGGAATTGTCAGCGAACGATCACAAGGATGCGCCTCTCGCCGGATCAATTACACTAGCTCAAGGGCAATCAGTTGCTACGACGGCAAGAAGGTCGTTACGTGTGCAGCTCGTTCATCCGCCGCAGCGCATATCCTCTACGAACTTAGTCTCCGGCGTGACCATCCCACCGTTGGGCCTGGCCTATTTAGCCGCTTCACTCGAACAAGCGGGACATCATGTCGCGGTCGTTGACGCTATTGGTGAAGGTTTGGATCAGGTATTTGACATCGATGGCCGAGCGCTGCGTGGGCTTACCTTTGAACAAATCATTGATGGCATTGACGAAAAGGTAGACCTTATCGGTATGGGCATCATGTTTTCTTGTGCTTGGCCTCCGCTGCGCAAGCTCATTCACATGATCCGCGACCGATTTCCCAACACGCCCATCGTACTCGGTGGCGAACATGCCACCGCAATGACCCAAGAAGTATTCAATCAATCACCCGTGGATTATATCGTTCGCGGTGAAGGTGAAGAAACACTTGTGCAGCTTTGCAACCATCTCTCCCAGCGTGCGAACGTTTCGGATGTTGCCGGATTAGTATGGCGTCATGAAGGTAACATGCAGATCAATGCGAATCGAGCGCGCATACAAGATATTGATAAAATTCCCCGGCCTGCATGGCATTATTTTAATGTGGACCAATACATCACATACGCTCAGCCACATGGCAGCGCGGAGGGGCGTTCAATCCCCATGCTCGCCACACGAGGTTGTCCGTTTCAATGCACTTTTTGCGGATCACCAGGCATGTGGGGGACGACATGGCGTGCGCGCGATATCAATAACGTCGTCGATGAGATGGAAACCTACATCGAGCGTTACGGAGCCAACGATTTTCAGTTTGAGGATTTAACGGCTGTGATTCGCAAAGACTGGGTATTGGCCTTCGCCAATGAAATCATGCGCCGCAAACTAAAAATCAACTGGCAACTTCCATCGGGTACGCGCAGTGAAGCCATAGACAAAGAGGCGGCACGCGCTATGTTCACCTCCGGTTGTAAACAGTTCACCTACGCCCTCGAATCCGGCTCAACGGAAATGCTGCAACGCATCAAAAAACATATTAAGCTCGACAAGGCATTCGCATCCGCCAAGTCCGCTATGGGCGCCGGAATACGCGTGCAAGCAGGATTCATCTATGGCTATCCCGACGAGACGCTGCGACAAATGTTTCAGACTTACAAGACGATCCTGCGATGTGCGATAGTCGGTTTTCACGAAGTGTCGGTGAGCACACTACAACCGTTACCGAATACGGAAATGTTCGAGATCATCAACGCTAAGAGGCCTATTAAAGTTGACGACGCGTATCTCGATTCGATCTTCGGCTATCTATCCATCTGGCAACAAAAGTCCTGGAATCCGCGCATCAGCGATTTCTTCCTGCGACTATCCATCATGGCTACCTACGCCAGTTTTTTCAGTCTGTCATTTCTCATGCGCCCCCAACGAGCCTTCGCATTCGTGCGTGGCATGTTCGGCTCCAGGTCCGGCGGAAAATTAGCTCGAATTATCAAAGGGTTGGTTCGTAATGCCAGGACAGCTCGGGTTAGTTCAGCTCCGACCGCGTAACACATAAACTACCAACAAGCCAAGTGGATGGGGAAGACTGACTGTTACTGTTGGCTTGAGTGCCATAGTTAAGGCTCGGCGAGTGGCATGCCCAAGCTGAAAGCGCAGGCATGGAATTGTTAACGTCGGTGGGTATCGTGCTCAATCGCGACGCCAGCGTCATATTCGATCCAACATGCCCGCGCCTAGGGGCTTGGGCATGCCACCCAACACGCAAGCTACAGCATGCAGTTCGTTGGAATTAACCTGCTGCAACCATATTGGTTGATAAGCCACCATCAAGGACGCGGTATACGGCTGTATCGCCCTGGCGAAATACTTCTTCAAATAGTTCGTGATGATCGCGTAACAGAGACTGCGTATCCGTCGCGATTAGATAATCCACTTCATAATGACGCAACATTTTAATCGATGACGGCGAAAGCGGATGACGATAGAATTCGTTCACATCCGCTAGAATTTTCTTGGTGTCATAGAACAACCGCCACGTATCGCTGCGTTCAAGTACGATGCGTCGCTGCGTGAGTAACCCCGCAACGGATTGGGCTTCATGCGCTTTGACGAGCACAACGGCATCTTCCGGAGAATTGGCCTGAAGAAACTGATAGGCTGCGTAGGTCGATGTTGAAACAAGGTCAGCCGGTGTACCCTGTGGGTGATGGGAGACTCGCAGTCGTACGGTGTTTCCTACTAACAAAAAGACCATCAACAGTGTAATAGGTATAGCTAAGCGACGGGTCGAAACCGGAACACGCGAGACAAGCGCAAGCAACACAGGCCCGAGCAAAGAGAGAAGCAACACCTCCACTAAATAGCCAATATGCGCTGACACGTTATAGTCCGCGTCTTTTTGTACCGGAAGAACGACAAACCCGATACCTGCTGCCAGGAGAATCAACAACGTCAGCCAATCTCCACGCCGGGGCATCATGGCGCCGGATTTATGCCACCAGCGGGTTAGCAAAAACACGCATGAAATCAATCCCAGATGGAACGTGATGGTCGCGCAACTGGCATAGATAATCGGCCAGCGCAGTAGTATCGGTAGTTGTTCTATCGGTTGCTTCATGGCGGCAAGCGCCTGCGGCAGATCGAGCGACTTCCACCACGTGTACATGTAGTTAACACCGTTGAACACGAAGGTCAGATGAACGTCCGCACTCGACAAATCAACATAGCGTATGAGCGTCAACAAAATCTGTGCCGCGGCACATATCCATAGCCAGGTGTAGTCTCGCTCTTTTTGGCGCAATAAGGTCACTGCAATCAGCAGCGATACAGCCGGCGCGACCACTAAGGCAAAATTCGCCTTATGCCAAAGCAACAACACAGACATTACCGCGGCTAACAATAGGCCTGGGCGATAACGATTTCCATTAGGCACGGAGACAGCGTATAACGTCAGACACACGCCACTAATACCAAACGCTGTAGGGAAGCTATTATGCAAGTATTCGGTGAAATGATACGTCAACATTGGTACGCCGGGCACGCCGGATACACCTAGTGCAAAAACGAGACCTGCTGCCGCACCCATACGCCCAAAGCGACATACGAGTGCCAGGTATATCGCGAGGCTCACAAAAATGTAGCGCATCACCAAAGCGATGTACATATAAGCGTCGTTGGCTGAACCGCCGGTAAAACGCGCCATCATCGCCACCCAGACATCCGGCATGTGGTGATAGGCCCATTTTTTCGCCCCGGCTAAACATGGCATCGACGCCATAGGCACACCGCGAAGAAGTTCCGCAACGAATGTCGCATGTAGATTGTGGTCACGATAGGTAAGAACCGCGACACCATCCGAGCGCACGCTCACAATATTTAGTTGATAGCTCCATAAACCCACAAAACCAAGCGTAAGCCATAGAATCCACGCATCGCGGGGCTTCACAAGAAGACTCAACCGACGGCCAACACGTCGATACCACCGCCGCTTGATAGGCACGATGACACCCAGCAGGCAACACAAGGGAATAAAGATAAAGCCCATGTGCAGCCATGAAAAAAGATACCACAGCATCGGTGATATCAATGTACCCGTCAGGAGCGAAGCGATGAACATCTCAAATTTACTTGCCGGGCGAAATCGCAAAAGCTTCCGTAAGATGAGATACCCTGGTATGACATTCAAAAAATAAAGGGCAAGAACAGACTTGATGCTTACAGACAACGCAAGCGGGTGATACCAGGATAAATAAATAATAAGTAAGACAAGACATGTGATCAGTGAGATCGCACCTGTACACCGATATCGGATGTCACTAGAGAGAGACGAAGCTTGTGCCGCCACGGTTGGCCTTATCGCCGAATCGCGGTTCATGTCGCTAATTCCGGCTTGCGTGCGAGCACCATATATTGCCCACCCATACCTGTGTAACTCAAATAAGGCTCCATAAACTTCAAGTAGCGACGCAGACGTTCCGGGAAGAACAAGTAGTAATTCGTAGCCACGTTTTTTAGCCCGGCTAGGTGCAGTATATTCCTGGCATGGGCTGCTGATAGGAGCTGTGCATTGGCGTCAATGGGACAGCGTCGAACAATGAGTTGCGTAAGGGGATTGCGTGGATTGTGCTCAAAAACCAGCAAAAGCCCACCAGGTCTCAATACGCGACGAACCTCTATAAGATGTTGCACACGAATAGCCGGTTCAACATGGTGACAAACGCATGCACAAATAGCAACATCGATCGAATTATCTGCTGCGGGGATTTCCGTAGGACTGGGCATCACCAAGGCCCCAGGGCCGGCTCGTCGAACCATACTCCCGGCGGGATCACATCCGAATACATGGTTGAAGTACGCGGATAGGCAGCGCATCAACTCGCCCGGTCCACATCCCACATCAAGCATACGCACGGTGTCGTTAGATCGCCCACTCAGTCGCCGCCGAACAACGTCCAATACATGCTCAACTTTCAGCCGCGCATAATAATCTAAGCTATCTGCGACGATAGACTTAATCGGATCAGCCATGAGTGCTTCATAGCTGGTTATCTGACCTGTGCGGCTTTGAGGCAGTGCCGGTAATCTGGGGACTGTCAGCGTGTCGGCACCCACCCCCAATACTTTAGCAAACTCTACACGTTCCGCAGGGTCCAGTGGTATCGCTTCGGGCAGCACGCCATCTGCTGTTTTTATCGCATCTTCTTGAGAAGAGAGAAACATGCGAATATATCGCTCCTTCAAGGGATGTGCTGTATTTATCCATGTGTCCGAGAAAAAGTGGGTGCAACTTTTGTACAGACGGTAGTTTTCGGAAGGTCATCGCCAAGGTCCGTAAACGGAAGTGGATCAATCTATCGGACGCTCGCCAGTGTTTTGGACTGGGGAAACAATGCCGCGCCTACACCTTCCGCTACGTGCGCACCGATGAGTTTCGCGCCTTGAGCTGTAGGATGGTAGTGATCTGCTTGGAACAACAAAGAGCGATCAACGACATTGATGAACACATCCTCAAAATCAATCAGATCAACATGCGCTCTTTGACAATAACGCCGTAACGCAACATTAAGTATACCGAGTCCTTCACGATCACGAGGTTTTAAGTTTTCATCGTCGGCCACATACCGTACAGGCATGAAAAGCACGCCGTCTCTTTGGCAAAGCATATTCATGGTATCAACGTTGCGTATAAATAGTTGTGAAGTTGCCTCAAATGAGTTTGAGGTTTGCGCGTGAGGTGCGAGCGCGGCTTCTTCTCTAGAAGCCGTCACGTGGGGCCAAATGGTACGGGCTGCTTGACAAAGGCGTTCGAGTATGAAACTGTTTTCCCAATACAGGCCGCTACCCTTATTGCGTAGTCTGAGATAATGTCGCGATGTTGACGCTTGCGCCAGCGTAGAGGATAACCACGGCATATGCATAGGGCGCCCACCACTGCCTAAATCATTCCAGGCGCCGTAATAAATGACAACAGATGGCTTTAGAGGCAATACGCGCATGTAAAGTCGAATGAGCTGTTGAACCGAGTTATGGCCACGATTGGCCGCATTGAGAACGGTAATGTGATCGCCGTATTGGTTTCGCAACCGTCGTTCAAGTTCCACCGGCCAAGTATCTGCATCATCCAAACCAAACCCAAACGCAGATGACCCACCCATCACGACGACTAATTGCTCCTTCTCCTCGGACACGCGCGGCGTTAGGTGTTTGCGAAAACCATGCTCATCAAATGTTACATGACCTTGAGGCGTTTGCTGGGTATAATCAGGGATGTTTTCAAAACCCACAAAAGGCGATCGTTGTTGCCCCCACTTACGATAGCCTGAAAATGCATCCCCCTCCACAAATCCCCATACCATTTCCGTTGTCACAACGAACATCACGAGACCACTGAGCAAAATATAGGCAAACGCAAGTCGACGATGGGGTCGTGTGTTACGCACTAGTCGTAGCAACAGCACTGACAGCCCAAGCCCAACTATCGCAAAAAACACCAAGAGCAAGGCATAATGCCAACTGTAACCTAACACAACAGGTTTACTGCTACGGTGCATAGTAAATGGTGATAATAAAATCAAGATAGGAACATACAGCCATACGAGTTGCCAAGCATACCGTGGATATGGTTTGTTAGTATCAGGCGTATCACTCATCAATGCGCACACAACGTACCCCTAGCACGATGGTTTCGATATCTGCGTTGTTATCGGAAGAATACGAAGACTACATAAGCGTGCTGTAATCACTCATGAGAGCACGTCACAAGCCTTCTTCGAGAGAGAATGACCACTACTGTGAAACCAGCACAAGAGAGCCGCTACGGACACGGTAAAGCACAACCAGCATCGACAGCCATCTGGGTATAGCTCAAAAGTTGGAAGGATTTGACAACCAGGGTGATATCCAACGCATTGACAGTCATGGGTTGAGTAATATTGCAAATGTCCGAACCACCCAAGTCAACAGTCACTTTTAATGTGCCTTTGGAGTCACCACTAGGTAAGTGATAAAACCCCTGAAAAGCATTTACGATGAGCGAAATGTCGGAGGCACTCGCGATACCATTTCCGTCCACATCACCCATAACATTCATCGTCGTTGTGGCCACCGGCGATTGCTGACCATTCTGACAATGCGTGCTGACTGAATACGTCATGACTTGCGTAGTCTGCTGCGTCACTGCATCAAAAGTGCTCGGCGTAATATCCAACCCTGATACATAAAGCTTGCCACGCTCACACGTTTCGCCTATCGGACAATCGATGTCAATGGCACAGGTACTCTTTGATTCACTGCACCGCATGATTGGCAAACAAGGAACCCCAACCGGGCAATCCGTATCATCCACGCACGCAGGTGATATATTGTTGCACGCTTTTCCACCCCATTCACCCGGCGCAAATTCGGCAGCGTTGATAGGATTATCTACCAGCGGTGCGAGCATGCCGTCAATCGTTCCACCAGGAAAATTCTGATCCAAATCGATAGGAATCGGCGTACCAACATATTTACCTAAACAGGGCCACTCTGCTGACGTCACAAACAGTTTGACCGGCGTCGCGGAATTTTGGGGTTGAGGATCGATGGCGAAATATCGCGCTCCCATAGTCGATACGATTGGCGCAAAGCATGGCACATTGGTACACCCATCGACGGGAACACACGTAAACCCAGCCTGACACAGGTTATGATCCGGGATATGCTCACAGACCCCGGAAATGCAAACATCAGCCGTACACGCAGCGCCTTCATCAGGACAAGGCGTCTGATCGGCTGATGGCGTATTTTCGCATACACCAGTCACACATGTATCATTGGTACACGGATTTAAGTCGTCACACTCAGTGTCTAATAGGCATGTCAGGCAACCAGGTATTGCTTCCCCCACACAAACCCCGGAGAAACACTGGTCAAACTGTGAACAGGGGTTGCCGTCATTGCAAAGACCGGGGGCCGGTGTGTTACGACAAGCCCCGAAGAAACACTCGTCGAACGTGCACACATTTCCGTCATCACATTGGCTATCAATTGAACAAGGTATGCATGCCGGGTCCACTGTTGAAACACAGGCCCCCGCTACGCACTGGTCCAAAGTACAAGGATCTGCATCCGAACAGTTGTTCGTGTCATCCGACATAAAGAGACATCCAGTCACAGCGTCCCCTAAGCTGGGATCACACACATCATCCGTGCAACTCTGCGAATCATTACATCTGGCGTTGCTGGGGGTATGCTGGCATGCACCAGCAAGGCAAGTATCAATCGTACATGTTATGCCATCATCAACACACGTCACCCCATCCGCAAGCACGTTGTTTTCACATCGACCAGCCACACATAAATCAGCCGTACAGGAATTAGCGTCATCGCAATCAATATCAATCCCACACGGCGTGCAACCTACAACCGTCTGCCCAATACATGTTCCAGATTGGCATTGATCGAATTCAGTACAGGCATTGCCGTCATTACACAGTCCCGGTATCGAAGTATTGCGACAGGCGCCAAGGAAACAATCATCTACCGTACATTGATTACCATCATCGCAAGTCGCATCGACCGAACACAAAATACAACCCGGCACCGCTGTTGATTGACAGACACCTGCCTGGCAGGCATCCGTCGTACAGGCATTTCCGTCACTACAGTTGTTAGTATCGTCCGGTGTTAGTACACACCCTGTTACAGGGTCACCGATGGTGGGATTACAGACATCATCCGTACATTCATTGTTATCGTTGCAACGACCATCAGAAAGTGTATGCTCGCAAACGCCTGTCTGACAGAAGTCAGTCGTACACCCGATGCCGTCGTCAGTGCAGGCTGTACCATTGGACAGATTAGGGTGGGTACAAGTGCCGGATTGGCAGGTATCTGACGTACATTCGTTGCCGTCATCCGTGCATAACGTGCCATTTGATAAGTTCGGGTGCGTGCATGTACCAGAAGCACAGACGTCTTGGGTACACTCATTACCATCGTCGGGGCATGCACCCCCATTGTTAATAGGCTGAGGCTGACAGGCGCCGGTACCTGCGTTACAAACCCCCACATTACAGGCGTCGTTTAGTCCGCTACAATCAACCGCAGTGCCTGCACATGTCCCCAGGGCGCATACATCATTAATCGTACACAGGTCGTTATCATCGCAGAGGATCGTGTTATTAACCCGCTGACAGGTTCCAGATACACACGTGTCATCCGTGCATGGGTTGCCATCATCGCAATGAACATTCGTCTGACACTCATCACATGTGTTAGTCGTATCGTTGCAGAACTGGTTGGCTAAGCAGGGATCACCGGCTGAAATGCAGTCTAACGCCGCGTCACACACTTCCGGGCCGGTGCAGAATAATCCATCGTCCACACAATTAGCATTGTTGGTGGTGAATACACACGTACCGGCTACACACGTATCATCCGTACAACCGATGTTATCATTGCAATCCGTTGCCACTTGACACTCGTCGCACGTATTGGTCGTATCGTTACAGAACTCATTAGCCAAGCACGGGTTGCCCGTTGAGATACAGTTAAGCGTAGCATCACACACTTCAAGGCCGGTACAGAACAGCCCGTCATCTACACAATTGGCATTGTTGGTGGTGAATACACATACACCACTTACGCAGGTGTCGTCCGTGCAGGCCACGCCGTCGTTGCAGTCGGTGTTCACCTGACACTCGTCACAGGTATCCGTTGTGTCATTGCAAAACTGACCAACTGCACACGGATTACCGGCAGAAATGCAATCTAGGACACTATCGCATATTTCGGGACCGGTACAGAACAGGCCATCACTCGGACATTGCGCGTCGTTAGGCGTGAACACGCACGTTCCAGCAATGCACAAGTTATCCGTACAAGGTACACCGTCATTACAATGACCGGCGATTTGACATTCATCGCAGGTATCCGTGGTATCATTGCAGAATGTACCAACCGGGCAAGGATCACCGGTCGATAGGCAATCCAACGTCGCGTCACATACTTCCGTACCATTACAGAACAAACCATCGCTGGCACAGTTCAAATTATTTACCGTGTAAACACATGCGCCGGCTACGCAAGTATCGTCCGTACAACCAACCCCGTCGTCACAATGAATATCAAGAGCGCATTCGTCGCATGTATCCGTCGTATCCGCACAGAACGTACCGGCTGGACACGGATCGCCGGTGGATTGACAGTCCAACGTCGCATCACAGAATTCCGTGCCGTTGCAGAACAGCGTGTCGTCCGGGCAGTTGAGATTGTTAGCCGTGAACACACACGTTCCGGCCACGCAAGTATCGTCCGTGCAACCTATGAGGTCATTGCAATCAGTATTAACCACACACTCGTCACATACGTCGGTCGTATCGTTACAGAATGTACCGGCCGGGCATGGATCACCGGTGGATTGACAATCCAGCGTCGCACTACAAAACTCAGTACCATTACAAAACAGTGTATCGTCCGGGCAATTCAAGTTATTGACCGTAAATACACAAGACCCGGCTACACACGTGTCGTCAGTACATCCAATCGTATCATTACAATCAGTATTCACCTGACACTCATCACATGTATCCGTCGTATCGTTGCAGAACTCATTAACCAGGCAAGGATCGCCAGTGGATATGCAATCTAACGTGGCATCACATATTTCTAATCCCGTACAAAACAGTAAGTCGTCGGCACAGTTCAGGTCATTCGTAGTAAACACGCAGTTACCGGCTAAGCAGGTATCGTCCGTACAACCAATACCATCATTGCAATTGGCATCGTTGTCGGGGAATATGCACATGCCATTGACACAAAGATTGTCCGAACAAGGCAGCCCATCATCGCAATCGAAGTCAACTTGACACTGGAGACAGGTATCCGTTGTTTCCGAGCAAAACTCGTTCGCCAGGCACGGATCGCCCGTACTTTGACAGTCAAGCAGTAAGTCACAGAACTCCGGACCATTGCAGAATAAACCATCGCTGGGGCAATTAAGATCATTCGTCCTGATCACACAATTCCCACTATTGCATGATTCATCCGTACACCCAACGCCATCATCACAATCAGCGGCGACGAGACATTCCAAGCACGCATTCGCGGATTCGCTGCAAAAGGCAGGGTTGGTACAAGGATTCCCAGCAGAGATACAGTCCAACACGGGATCACAAACTTCCGGCCCCGTACAAAACAGCCCGTCATCAACGCAGTTGCCGTTGTTAATAGTATAAGTGCAAACCCCGCCCACACACGTATCGTCCGTACATAGCACACCGTCCGTACAATCGGTGTTAAATTGACACTCTTCGCACGCATCGGTCACGTCGTTACAGAACTCGCCGGCCAAACACGGATTGCCGGTTGAGATACAATCCAAAGTAGCATCACATATTTCCGAGCCGGTGCAGAACAACCCATCATCCACACAATTCAAATTGTTCGTCGTGAAAACACAACTACCACTGACGCAAGTATCATCCGTGCAGGGCACCAGATCGTCGCAATGAACATCCAAAGCACACTCATCACAAGTATCAGTCGTGTCGTTACAGAAAGTGCCAACCGCACAGGGATCGCCGGTGCTCTGGCAATCCAATGTCGCGTCGCAAAATTCCGTGCCGTTACAGAACAATGAATCATCCGGGCAATTCAAGTTATTCACTGTAAAGACACACGATCCATTAACGCACGTGTCGTCCGTGCAACCAACATTATCCGTGCAGTCAGTATCCACAACACACTGATCACATCGGTCGACTAATTCATTGCAGAATTCACCCACGGCACAAGGATCACCACTGGCTACGCACGTGCCAGCGACACAGGTCTCCACGCCGGTGCAGAACTGCAAGTCATCACAATCCGTATCTACCACGCACTGATCGCAGACGTCAGTCGTGTCATTACAGAACTGACCGACCGGACAAGGGTCGCCGGTGGAGATACAATCCAATGATGGATCGCATATTTCCGTCCCCGTGCAGAACAAGCCATCATCCACGCAATTTGTGTTGACCGGTGTAAATAGACAACCATTGGCTACGCACGTATCCACAGTACACGCCACACCATCGTTGCAGTCCGCATCAATCACACACTCACCACACGTGTTGTTAAGTTCATCACAAAGTTGACCGACAGGGCATGGATCACCGGGAGATTGACAATCCAGTGTTAGATCGCAGAACTCAACACCGTTACAGAAAATACCATCGCTTACGCAAAGCGAATCGTTCGGTGTATTCACACAACTACCGCTAATGCACGTGTCATCCGTACAAGCTACGCCGTCGTCGCAATCCGGGTTGACCAAACATTCCAAACAAACATCCGCAGACTCAAAGCAGAATTCACCGGCAAGGCACGGATCACCACTGGAAATGCAATCCAACGTCAAATCGCAGATTTCCGGGCCGTTACAGAATAAACCGTCCTGCACACAATTAGCATCGTTCGCTGTATACTGACAGAAGCCACCCACACAAGTCCCGTCGGTACAAGCAACTCCGTCATCACAATTCGCATTGATCAGGCAATCCAGGCATGTGTCGATCGTATCATTGCAGAATTGAGTGGCTAGACAGGGGTCACCCGCTGAGATGCAATCTTGCACCGCATCACAAATTTCCGGTCCGGTACAGAACAGACCGTCGTCAACACAGTTTGCATTGTTAAGCGTATTTGCACATACACCCGCAACGCAGGTATCGTCGGTACAGCCAATCAGATCATCACAATCCAAGTCCACCACGCACTCATCACAGGCATCCGTCGCCTCAATGCAGAACAAACCCGCCGCACAGGGATCTCCGGTCGCTTGGCAATCTAGCGTCGCACTACAGAATTCGGTCCCAGTGCAGAACAACGCATCATCGGGACAGTTCAGATCATTGGCCGTAATCACACAAGTACCGGCTACACAGGTATCGTCCGTACACCCAATCCCATCGTTACAATCGATGTCCACCTGACACTCATCACATACATCAGTCGTGTCGTTACAGAATTGGCCGGCTTGGCAGGGATTACCACTCGCCACACATGTACCGGCTACGCACGTTTCTACCC
The DNA here is from genome assembly GCA_024276605.1 of Planctomycetota bacterium. Taxonomy (GTDB): domain Bacteria; phylum Planctomycetota; class Phycisphaerae; order UBA1845; family UBA1845; genus JAJRPG01. The sequence goes on from JAJRWX010000047.1 coordinate 54,726, forward strand.
CGGTACAGAAAAGGGTATCGTCACAGTCCAAGTCCACGACACATTGATCGCAAACATCCGTCGTGTCATTACAGAAAGTGCCCACCGGACATGGATCACCCGTCGAGATGCAGTTCAAAGTGGGATCACATATTTCATTACCCGTACAGAACAGTAAATCATCCACGCAGTTGGCGTTGTTCGGCGTAAACACGCACCCGCCGGTCACACACGTGTCATCCGTGCAGGCTATCGTATCATCACAATCCGTATCCACCAGACAATCACCACACGTATCGGTGATCTCATTACACAATTGACCGACCGGACACGGATCGCCCGTGCTCTGACAGTCCAATGTCGCATCGCAAAATTCCGTACCCGTACAGAAAAGCGTATCGTCTGCACAATTCAGATCATTAGCGGTAAAGACGCAACTTCCGCTGACGCAGGTATCATCCGTACAGCCGACGCCGTCATCACAATGCACATCCAGCGCACACTGGTCGCAGACATCTGTCGTATCGTTGCAGAAGGTACCCACTGGACACGGATCCCCCGTACTCTGGCAATCCAAAGTAGCACTACAGAATTCCGTTCCCGTACAAAATAGCGTATCGTCTGCACAATTCAGGTCATTAGCCGTGAATACGCAACTTCCTGCCACACAGGTGTCATCCGTACAAGCCACGGCGTCATCGCAATCCGTGTCCACAACGCACTCATCACATACGTCGGTCGTATCGTTACAGAACGTGCCGACAGGACAGGGATCGCCGGTACTTTGACAGTCCAAAGTCGCACTACAAAACTCCGTACCATTACAAAACAGTGTATCGTCCGGGCAATTCAAGTTATTGACTGTGAACACACAACTACCAGCTACGCATGTATCGTCCGTACATCCGACCGTATCATCACAATGCACATCAAGTGCGCACTCGTCACAGACATCCGTCGTATCATTGCAGAAGGTACCCGCCACACAGGGGTCGCCCGTAGCCTGACAATCCAAGGTTGCATCGCAGAACTCCGTACCGGTACAAAATAGCGTATCATCCGGACAATTGAGATTATTAACCGTAAATACACACGTACCCGCCACACAGGTGTCATCCGTGCAACCGACGGTGTCATCGCAATCCGTATCCACCACACATTCATCACAAACATCGGTCGTATCGTTACAGAAGGTGCCGACGGGACAGGGATCACCGGTACTCTGACAGTCTAATGTGGCATCACAGAATTCCGTACCGTTACAGAATAGCGTGTCATCAGGACAGTTGAGATTATTGACCGTGAATACGCAACTTCCTGCCACACAGGTGTCATCCGTACAAGCCACGGCGTCATCGCAGTCCGTATCCACAACGCACTCATCACATACGTCGGTCGTATCGTTACAGAACGTGCCAACCGGGCAAGGATCGCCGGTAGACTGACAGTCCAACGCGGCGTCACAGAACTCCGTACCGTTACAAAATAGCAGATCGTCCGGGCAATTAAGATTGTTGACGGTAAATACGCAGGAGCCGGCTACACATGTATCATCCGTACAGCCAATCAGATCGTCGCAATGGATGTCAAGCGCACATTCATCGCATACATTCGTGGTCTCATTGCAGAAGGTGCCGACCGCACAGGGATCACCAGTAGAAATACAATCGAGTGTTGCGTCACAAATTTCCGTACCCGTACAGAAAAGTAGATCGTCTGTACAGTTCAGATCGTTGGTGGTAAACACACAATTGCCACCTACGCATGTATCGTCGGTACAACCAACAAGGTCATCGCAATTTAGGTTGTTATCGGGGAATACACAGGTACCGTTGATACAAAGATCGTCGGAGCATGGCAGCCCGTCATTACAGTCGGAATCAATCTGACATTCGAGGCACGTATCGGTAGTTTCATTGCAGAACTCGCCAACCAAACACGGATCACCACTGGAGAAACAGTCTGTGACTGCATCGCAAATTTCCGGACCATTGCAGAACAACCCGTCCTGAGCACAATTAGCATCATTCGCAGTGAAGACGCAGACTCCACTTACACACGTCTGGTCTGTACAAAGTACACCATCGTCACAATCGGCTCCGACCAAACATTCCAAACAAACATTCGTAGATTCACTGCAAAACGCAGGATTGGCACAAGGATTACCTGTTGAGATACAATCCAAGACAGGGTCGCAAACTTCCGGACCTGTGCAAAATAATCCATCATCGACGCAGTTCAAATTATTCGTTGCAAAGACACAGTTACCTGCCACACAAGTATCATCCGTACAAGGTACGGAATCGTTGCAGTCAGTATTAACTTGGCATGTGTCACAGACATCGGTCACATCATTGCAAAATTCCCCGGCCAAACAAGGATTTCCGGTAGAGATGCAATCCAAGGTAGCGTCGCAGATTTCAACTCCTGTGCAGAACAGCCCATCGTCCACGCAATTGAAGTTGTTGGTGGTGAAAACGCAACTACCCAGGACGCACGTATCGTCCGTGCAAGGGACTACATCGTCACAATCAATGTCTAATGCGCATTCATCGCACAAATCAGTCGTATCGTTACAGAAGGTGCCGACCGCACAGGGATCACCGGTATTCTGGCAATCCAACGCCGCGTCGCAGAATTCCGTGCCGTTACAAAAGAGCGTATCGTCGGGACAATTCAAATTATTTACTGTGAAGACACACGCGCCATTGATACAAGTGTCATCCGTACAACCAACGTTATCCGTACAGTCCGTATCCAAAACGCACTCATCGCATGTGTCCAGCGTCTCGTTACAGAACTCACCTACCAGACAGGGATCACCACTGGCTACGCACGTACCACCGACACAGGTCTCCACGCCGGTGCAGAACTGTAAATCATCACAATCCGAGTCTATCACACACTCATCGCAAACATCAGTCGTGTCATTACAGAACTGACCAACCGGACATGGGTCGCCGGTGGAGATGCAATCCAATGATGGATCGCAAATTTCCGTCCCCGTGCAGAACAGGCCATCGTCAACGCAATTCGTATCAACTGGCGTAAACACGCAGCCATTCGCTACGCACGTATCTACCGTACACGCGACGGTATCATCACAGTCGGTATCAAAAACGCAGGCACCGCAAGTGTTATTTGCCTCATCGCAAAGTTGGCCCACGGGACATGGATCGCCCATACTTTGGCAATCCAATGTAGCATCACAGAATTCGGCACCGTTGCAGAAGATCAAATCGTCAGGACAATTGAGATTGTTTGTTGTATAAACACAGGTGCCGCTAACACAGGTATCATCAGTGCATGCCACAGCGTCATTGCAATCCGCGTTGACCTGACACTCCAAGCAAGCGTCGATAGATTCTATACAAACCTCCGTAACCAAGCATGGATCACCGCTCGAAATACAATCCAATAGTGGATCACAAATCTCAGGCCCATTACAGAAAAAAGCATCCTGAGTGCAGTTGGCATCGTTAGGGGTGAACACGCACTAACCGCTGACACACGTACTATCCGTGCAAGCAATACCGTCGTCACAATTCGCATTGACCAAACATTCAAGACAAGCATCCACGGTGTCGTTACAAAACTCAGATGCCAAACAAGGATCACCCGCAGAGATGCAATCTAATGTCGCATCACAAATCTCAGGCCCCGTGCAGAAGAGGCCATCATCGGTGCAGTTTAAGTCATTGGTTGTGAAGACACAGCTACCCGCCACGCAGGTATCATCCGTACATGCGATTGAATCGTTGCAGTCGATGTCCACAACGCACTCATCACAAACATCCGTCGTATCATTGCAGAAGGTGCCGGCGGTACATGGGTCGCCGGTCGCTTGACAATCCAACGTTGCACTACAAAACTCCGTCCCTGTGCAAAATAGACCATCGTCCGGACAGTTGAAATCATTGGCGGTATATACACACGCACCAGCGACACACGTATCATCCGTACAACCGATGGTGTCATTACAATCGGTATCCACTACACATTCATCGCACGTGTCCAGCGCATCGTTACAGAACTGACCCACGGCACATGGATCACCACTCGCATTACACGTTCCAGACACGCAAGTCTCTATACCCGTACAAAACAGCATATCGTCACAATGTGAATCGATTTGACATTGATCGCACAGGTTGGTTGTTTCGTTGCAAAATGTACCACCGGTACATGGATCGCCGGTACTTTGACAATCCAACGTCGCATCGCAAAACTCCGTACCGTTACAGAACAATCCATCATCGGCACAATTAAGATTGTTCGGCGTAAACAGACAACCATTAAGTACACAGGTATCCACAGTGCATGCCACACCGTCGTCACAATCAGTGTCAAACACACACTCGCCGCATGTTGTATTCGCTTCATCACATAGTTGGCCTACCGGGCATGGATCGCCCGTACTTTGACAATCTAACACCGGATCGCAAAATTCCGTTCCATTACAAAACAAGGTGTCGTCAGGACAATTCAAGTTGTTAGATGTAAATACACAGCTTCCACTCAAACAAGCATTGTCAGTACAGGCTACCGCGTCGTCGCAATCGAGAGCTGTTTGACATTCATCGCATACGTCGGTCGTATCATTGCAAAATGTTCCAACTGCACACGGATCACCAGAACTTTGACATCCCAGTATCGCATTGCATACTTCAGGCCCATTACAAAAGAACCCATCATCGACGCAGTTCAAGTTATTAGCGGTAAATATGCATGACCCCGCTACGCAGGTGTCGTCCGTGCAACCGACCAGATCATCACAATCCGTATCGATCACACATTCATCACATACGTTCGTCGTCTCATTGCAAAACGTCCCAACGGCACAGGGATCACCGGTGCTCTGACAATCCAACGTCGCATCGCAGAATTCCGTACCATCGCAGAACAGACCGTTATCAGCGCAATTCAAATCGTTAGTCGTATACACGCAGGTACCGGTAACGCAGGTATCGTCCGTACAACCGACCAGATCATTACAATCCGTATCAATCGCACACTCGTCACAGACATTTGTCGTCTCATTACAGAACATACCGGCTAAACACGGATCACCGGTACTCTGGCAATCTAATGCCGCATCACAGAATTCCGTACCATTGCAGAATAACGAGTCATCAGCGCAGTTGAGATTGTTCACCGTGAAGACGCAACTGCCGGCTACGCAGGTGTCGTCCGTACAGCCCACCAAGTCATTGCAATCTGTGTCAATGACACACTCATCGCAAACATTCGTAGTCTCGTTACAGAAAGTACCGGCCAAACACGGATCGCCCGTGTTCTGACAGTCCAGCGCCGGGTCGCAGAACTCTGTGCCGGTGCAAAATAGGGTATCGTCCGGACAATTCAAATTGTTGACGGTAAAGACACAAGCACCACTGACACAGGTGTCATCCGTACAACCAACCAAGTCGTCACAATCCAAATCTACTTGACATTCGTCGCAGGTATTTGTCGTATCGTTACAAAACTGACCGGCCAAACACGGATTGCCAGTGGCTTGGCAGTCTAGCACCGCATCACAGAACTCGACGCCCGTGCAAAAAAGGCCGTCATCGACGCAGTTCAGATCGTTTGTCGTATAAACACAAGAACCAGCTACACAGGTATCATCCGTACAAGGTACGCCGTCAGTACAATCAGTATCTAACACACACTCGTCGCACACATCCGTCGTGTCGTTGCAAAAAGTGCCAGCCAAACATGGATCGCCGGTAGACTGACAGTCCAATACCGCATCGCAAAACTCCGTGCCCGTGCAAAACAATGTATCATCAGGGCAGTTCAAATCATTGGTTGTATATACACACGAGTTGCTAACGCAAGTATCATCTGTGCAACCTATGCCATCGTTACACTGCGCATCTACACTACATGCACCGGTCGCGACTGTGATGATACCATCCGTAAGACCCGTCACCTGACCAATCCAGCCACTGATCCCAAAACCCGGTACGGTTAACGACACATCCCAAACACCGGATGCACCGGCGCTGGCAATAACTGGAAAGCCGGCAAGATCCCCTAAAAACGTAACCGCTGCCGCAGGGCTGCCACTTGAGTTAGTCGCTCCGTTACGATCGGTCTGTAAGGTAGAATCCGTATCGAAGGGGTCGAATTGACCAATACCGGGCCAAGGATCGCCCAACTCGATAATGTCAACCGGGAGCGCTGGCGTAAACTCGAGCGTACCTACCGCACCCGCACGCGGTGTAAGCTCCAACAAAATATCAACGGCGTCGGTGACATCACCCCCAATGCTACCGAACACGATCAACGTGCCTCCGCCACCCGGTGACACAAACAGATCGTTTACCACAAGATCCGAAGTTGGCGTGACGGTTATCGTACCAGTGGTAAGCGTAGTAACTACACCTTCCCAACCACTGCTACCCAAACTTGGTATCGAAAGCATGACATCCCACACGCCAATAGCGTCGGGACTGCTAATTATTGGAAAAGTCGAAAGCGGTCCGGAAAATGTCACTGATGCAGCAGCTGCACCACTATCATCCACGCTACCGTTCCAAAGTACTGACCCAGTACCCAACGTATCAAACGGTGAATACACACCTCCACCAGGCCAGGGGTCGCCATTTTGCAAAATATCGATCGGCGGTTCTGTCGTGAACTGCACGGTTCCCGTCGCGCCGGCACGGGGGATCAGTTCCAACAAGATGGTAACGCCAAAAGTAGATTCGCCTGCGATGTTACCCGAAACCACCACACTGGCCGTGCCATTTGGAGTCATGCTAACGTTGGCAACCGATAGGTCAGCCGCGCGCACGACCGACACGCCGCCAAGCAGCAAAGTAAGCAAAATTATCCATTGGCATCTGCGTAACATAGGCCAAATTTCTTTCACAAACAGGTTACCGTCCAACTACCGCATGCTCGCATGTTGTGGCGTTTCGTATCACGAAACATGCCGGAACAATCCGATCCTCAAACATGACATACAATCAAGCATGCTCAAACCCTTCATCAACGCATACCCCGCCCGGATCGACCCTTTCGCGATCCTGGTCGGTACTTATCACCATCATCCACGCAATTCACGACATCAATATCGTGCCGACAAATACCACCGTCACATCGATCGATGGTACATGTATTATTATCCCTACATTGTCGATCATTTGTGCAGGCCTTTGGAGAAACTGTAATCGTAGCATGATGTAAAGTGGTCGGAACACCTTCCCAGCTACTCGCCCCGGACGCAGTAGAAAGTGTCACGTCCCAGACACCACGCGCCGTGGCGCTCACCTCAATGGGAAACTCGCTCAATTCCCCGGAAAAAGTCATAAGCTCTGCCACGAACGTCCCGTTATCATCAACCGCCCCATTCAAACGCACGGATTTAGTCCGCGATGTATCGAACGGCGAGAACGTCCCGGCGCCTGGCCACACGTCATCACCCTGTCGAATGTCTACTGTCATATTCTCGCTTTGTTGCAGTACTATCGATGCACGACCGCCGATAGGTTGATGAACCTGATATTTAGGTCGCTGGCCAAGTTCGGAAGGCGTAAATGAAACCGTGCCACGACTGCCTGCCCGGGGTGTGATTTCCAATAAGACCGTCCAACCAACCGTCGGCTTACCCTCTATCGAACCCCACACACGCACACTGCCCGAACCATTCGGCTTTAGCATCACATCGCGCACGCGCATTTCGGCAGCCATTACACTGGTATGACAGGTCACTATCACCATCAGCGCAATGGTCCACCATCGCCAAGAAGTGCTGGCAGCATTGAACCGTACCCCAAGGTCGGAACACGCAGGGTTGTGAACTCCGATCGTCATCACATCACTCACGTCTAGTTTCTGACAATTCATGCTCGACACTCTCGGTCACGGTGAAATCAAAGGCAACACGAAAAATGGGTTAACGAACGTTCTTGCTTCCCCAACGTCCGTCAATACCACACGACCACTTTTATCTACGTCATATACATTACCAATTGGTACCAACATAAACGGATTTACATTGGTCCGTATCGTCGTAACGTCGGTCAGTATTGTCTTACGGTCTGCATCAACATTGCCCGCAAGAATACCTATATAAAACACAGCATTACCACCTGGATTCGTTTCACCACTTGGCAGAACCAACGGATTCCCCGTCAGCTCACCATCCACAGCCACGCCACCCGATGACACCTGCAACGAATCCATAGTGACACCCAGCCAACGGTTCACGATATGATTATCGATAATCACAATCGAAACCTCGGTAAATCCACCAGCATCCACAGCCGTAACGGAAATCGCCGTAGCCACATTCGCCACCGGGGTGAAAACAGTCCCTGCATCCGTCGTCCAATCAAACTGAAAAGCGGCTGCAGGCGTCGTCGCAAACTGAACTAAACCGTCAAAGATAATTCGAATCCCTGTAATACCCCGCACATAATTGGTAATGTTGTTCACCGTCGCCACGGATCCATTAGCTAGGAATGAATAACTCGGGTCTGGAGCATCACTAAATTTGCCGGAATAAAACAGCTCGATATTGCTGATTCGTGTAGCAGGAATGCACGCATCGCCAATTTCATCACAAAGCAAAGGTACACATGGATCGCCGGCTGATTGGCAATCCAACGTCGCATCACAGAATTCCGTACCGTCACAGAACAAACCGTTGTCAGCGCAATTCAAATCGTTAGTCGTAAACACACATGTTCCAGCTACGCAGGTATCATCCGTACAACCAACGCCGTCAGTGCAATCCGTATCGATCACACACTCATCACATACGTTCGTCGTCTCGTTACAGAACGTACCAGCCAAACAAGGATCACCGGTACTTTGACAATCCAACGTCGCATCACAGAATTCCGTACCATCGCAGAACAGGCCGTTGTCGGCGCAGTTGAGATCGTTAGTCGTAAACACACACGTACCAGCTACGCAGGTGTCGTCCGTGCAACCGACCAGATCGTCACAGTCCGTATCGATCACAC
>JAJRWX010000048.1 GCA_024276605.1 Planctomycetota bacterium
ACGGGGTTGCTCAGGCGTGCGAAATCCACTCATGTCCTGGGTTCCTTTCCCTATAAGACACCATCCATGGCTAACAAACCACCGATCGATAGTATACAAAAATCAACCAGCAAGAAGCGCGCCAAGTATTTCGACGGCCTGACACGGGCGCGGTTCGGTTAAGCACGGGCATCGCCCGACGTTGGATCTTAGTTGGGTTTTGGTCCATTATCATTCGAGTGCCTAATCCGAGCCGCCAGCGCCAACGCCCGGTGTCTTCGGATCCACACCCACGCTGAAATGTACTGAGCGATTGCGGCCTGGGTAGCGTGCTGAAGACACGGGTCGCTTGCGCTCGCCGCTCGGATTGGCAGGGTTCGCTCAAATAGATAATCATTCGGTTCGTTAGTTCTGTAGTAGTTCGCTGGAATGAATCCGAACGTTTATCATCAACTATCCCAAGATATAAAAAGAAGAACCCGGGCTACCCAGCCTGCCCTACCAGCTTCACACTCAAAGTAAAGTCAGCATTCCAGGGATGCCAATCATGCCACTCATTCGCAGGAGAACCCTATTTTTTTGGGTCAAAATCTAATAGTAAACGCATGGACATGGGATTCACCCAGAAAGATATGCTGCCATCGTTGCCGGCGATTTGTTGTTCGCCGCCTATTTGAAACTGAGGTATCTTTGATGGGTTTGTGCCGCTGCCGCGACGTTTCATGAGCGGATGCGCTTCGGCGGACTTTGTCTGTGGGCTGAGTATAGCGAGTTTTTTGTTGGGATGATTAGATGTTAGCTCGACGCGCTGCGGTGACGTTGAATAGTTAATCACTAGTACGATTCGCTCGGAAGATAAGCTTCGAGAAACAGCAAGAATCTTGCTCTTTGGATCATCCTTAACGAGAGAAAAATCTCCACGGATGATCGGCTCATATTCTTTTCGTAGCCCGTTGAGTAGCTTATAGAGCGCATAAAACTCACCTTGCATGATAGTGTTCATTCTGTTGGATTGCCGTGAGTCGCTCCACCACATAGCGTTGGAAAAACGGTTACTTATGCCCTCCGTCATGCCGATTTCATCACCGAAGTATGTGATGGGTACTCCGCTGTAGAAGTATTGGAAGATCATAGCCAATCGTCGAAAATCGTCAGCGCTTGTACGCTTGTCACCGGATGTGCCTACTTCAAGAAAACTTCGCACCCGGCCTTGGCGGCTTGTGCTAATCGGAATGATGGTGTTGTTACCGGTTCGTGGTCCATATCGCTTTTTCGCCGTAGCCATATCTTCGATGAATTGCTTCGCCGTATAAGAGGTGTTGCTGGGTTGAAAAAAGCGGGTAATCGTTGTGGCTAGGTGATGATTGATTTGCGTGTCGAACATAGATTCCTGTCCTGGACCGATAGTTAATAAATTCGTATTGGTGCGCTTCATCCGGACAATCCACTGCTGCCACACAGGCTTGGTGAGTGTATGGACATTGCGAAAGGCCACACCGTCCACACCGTCCACGGGGTGGCCGTCTGCATTAGGGTCTAACCATTTTGATATAAGCTGATGCAGCGCTTTGACTTGGCTTTCCGTATCACCCGTCGAGTTGGATAGATCCTTGCAGTCAATTTCGATAGCGATGCGCATATCCAAATGATGGGCCTTGGCCATGAGAGTAATAAGCATCTGATCGCTTGGAGATATGGTGTGTGGCGATTGATGTTTTTTTCTACTAACGTCGGAAGATTGAGCGAGCGTGCCGACGCTGGGGTCTACATGACGCAGTGGCAGCAGATCGTTTTGGCCATCGCTCCCCCTGGTAAGGATGGGCGAAAGGAGCAGGGCGTTGACGCCGAGTTGTTTGAGATAATCAAGCTTATCAATCACGCCGGTCAGATCGCCGACTTCATTTTGCGGGCTGCGCTTGGCCGGTGGATAGGCGTACGTGTGATCGTTGCCGAGATCCGGCCAATCCATTGGCAATGGTGTAGCGCCGGTAGGATCGTTGTTCTTATCCCCATTTCGAAAGAGGGGGACGTTTATGTAATACCATCGAGCATGTTGCGCCCAGTCAGGAATATCAGGCAATGGTATCGGACGCTGCCCGTAGGTCGTTACAGCACAAGTGAGGACAGTGACGACTAACCAGCTACATTGCTTCACGTTGGATCCTCCTTGATGACTTTTAAGTGGGGATTATGACGTATCATGGCGTAATCCCACATCACTTTGCACAGGATTATTAAATTCCGTGCAACCTATTTCTTATATGTCCCTTTATACTAACGACCAGTGATCGTGGCAAAACTGGTGGAGTGGAGAACCTGTGACAGAATTTCCAATAGCGGCTGGTGGAGCTGAATGGGTCATTGCTAACGAGTCGGAGCAGATGCTGATCCAGCAAGCCAAGCGCGATCCGAAGGCGTTCGTACTCATTTACGATCACCACTATACGCCAATTGCCGGATATGTATATCGGCGTACCGGTGACGTGCATGCCACGGAAGATATCGTTAGCGATGTTTTTCTTGCGGCGATGCGGACCTTGGGGCGATTTAGATATCGTGGAGTTCCAATTCGTGCTTGGTTGTACCGTTTAGCTAGCAATGCGGTCAATCAATGGGTGAAACGTCAACGACGACGTCACATGTCGCTGGTAGATGAGTCCGTCATGAGTCACCATGCGGATGAAACGAGTCGTCGCGATAGGGATGAAGCGGCGCGAGTGCGAAAAGCATTGTTACAGCTATCACCAAAATATCAGACGGTGATAGCGCTGCGTTATTTTGAGGATTTATCATTGGCAGAAGTATCGCAGGCAACAGGTTGGCGGTTGGGAACGGTGAAATCGTTGGTGTCGCGGGGAAGGCAATCCCTGCGTGAGAAGCTTTCGCGGGAAGGATAAAATCGTGTACGACAATCTGGACCCGGTAGATAGAATGTTAACGACCGTGCGATCTCAAACATGGTCGCACACGTCACACAAACGTACTTTACAGGAGAAACTGATGAAAGACTTTCATCATAAAAGATTAAATAGTGGTTTGGGTAAATCTCGTATGTTACTGATTGCGTTGGCTACCATTTTAGCCGGTGGCGGTGCATTTGCTGCGGTTGGAGGTACTGATTCCGTAAGGCAATTATTTATTACGCTGAAAATCATCGGGCCAAATGGTCAGGAAGTTCACGATTTGGTTGTCGAAAAGATTGATCCAACCGGAGATCCTTCTGTAGTTAATTTGGATTTGGGTGAAGGTAGGACAGCGACCATGCAGATCGAGCACATGGTGACTGATGGTGGTGATGTTGTTGAAGGCGCGCAAGTACAAGTTCAACTTGGTATCGATGATAACATCAACAACCGAGCTTTTGTCACAAATGATGTGGTTGGTACTGAAGGCATGAACGCGACCATCGAGATTCAAATGAGCGATGATGGCGAAGGGGCTGGCACTGCGCTATCTACGCAGTCACTGACTATATCCGGCATGGAGGGCATGCAAGTTGTCACGACCATGACTGATGGGGAGAATACGGATGCGATAACTCGTGCGTTTGAGCTAGGTGCCGCCATGCGAAGGATTGGACATTTTCCAAAACATGTTGGTACGTTCGATCTTGACGAAGCTGAGATCATCCATAGTTGGGTTGATGAGGATGGTGCGGCTTTCGATTTGATCATGTATGGCATCATGGCTGATGATGGAAATGGAGACGTGTATCTGTTCAAAACCTACGAAGGTGATGATGGCCAGCGTATCTATGATAGTATTGGTCAGATGACCGGTGTTGATCCGGAAGTTCTTGAAGTGACTGATGTACGAATGGAAGGGTCCGCGATCACATTGGCTTTTGACAATGACGGTCAGTCCATAACAATGATCGTGAATACCGACGGTGATGATATGTCGTTTGGAGAAAAGAGTCTGACGATTGAGAATTAGGACCGTCGATGACAGCTGCAGATAACATGCGGTGTAGTGACGAGTTACAGCGGCGATAGTCTACAAGCTACACATATAAGAACCCGCGGGTGTAATCATCACGTGGGTTCTTTTTTTGTGTTGTTTGGATATGGTGAAATGAGGATTCGCACTACACAATGCACCTCATACACGTGATCTACGAATCCTGACGTAAACTCTTGATGAGTCTGCATTTCATGCCCTCTTGCCCCGATACACTCGACTGTTATAAGCCAATGTATGCGGAACTGGTGGGGCAATAACCTTCTATTTTAGCTGTTCCAGAGACCAGTTGTAATTGACAAACGGCCCTATGGCTGATACGATGATACAACTTTTACTGTGAGGGATGTGTATCGGCTCAGCACGGCCCGTTGCACAGCTATCATAGGGATCAGTAGGGCCGGAGAAAGAAGTACTGATGCAGATGTCTGCACAGTCAGTTCAAAAGCGCTCGAATGCGCGTATATGTGCATGAGAATATGCGGAAGACTGCCCTGCCAGGGGGCTGCTTCAATGATATTGAAGTGCTTCCATCAACCACCCAATGAGAATCGCGTTGTAGTTCCAAAAAGGAAGGAAATGAGGAGTCTATCCATGAGAGCCATGTTATATCGCAGTTTGTTTATCTGTGTTACGGCCATGTCGGTTTTATTGACTAGCTCCACCACTGACCAAGTCATGCAGGACAACGCCGCTGGTCGACGTTTGCCTGCACTTACTCAAGCCTTGGCTCTAAGTCAGCACTATGTCGAAGTCACTTTTGAGCAAACCGTAGATGCTACCACTGAATCAGTATCGCTATACTCCATCGTGGATTCTTCAGGCCAAGCGTTAAACGTTACGGCTGCACGTATGCATGGTACCAATACAATTTTGCTAACGACCGCAACACAGCAAAACGTCGAGTACCAACTTGAGTTGAAGACCAAATCCGATCAGGAGAACGATGACAATGGCTCGTCTAGCGATGTCGTTTCGTTTACCGGTTCTACGCAACTGGAGCCGACGGTAGATAGTGCGGTTGCACTGGACGCCAATAGGGTGCTTGTGGCTTTTAGCGAAGCGATGGATGCTACCTCGTCTACAAATATCGCTTTTTATACCATCGTGGACGAGGCTGGTAATGCAGATTCAGATCTTACCGTTATCTCCGCCACGCTGGATACTGATCCAAGTGTAGTGATTTTACAAACGAGTGATCAGGGTGATCGGACATATCGCGTTGTGGTGCGTGATGTTGCGGCGCGACGCGATAACGTTCTAGTAAACCCGCTAGCCAATGCTGCGTCTTTTGGTGGTATATCACCCAGCGACACATTAGCGCCTCGTGTCGCTGGTGCTGTGGCTACGAGTCAAAATTCGGTGCTTGTTTCGTTTAGTGAAGCGCTTGCCGCCGGTGGGGTAAGTAGCCGCAATTTCAGTATAACGGATGGCTTAGCCATCAATGCGGTTAGTGTGATCAGGCATCGTACGCAGGCTTTGTTGACCACCAGCACGCAGGTGCCGGATCGTGAATACACCGTCACTGTGACTCAAGTGAATGATCCATCAGGCAATGTAATTGATCCTGATGCTAACGCGGTGCAGTTCATTGGTACGGGGCGTGGATTTTTCATGCAATCTGCGGTTGCGTTGTCCAATACCAGTGTGCTAATTACGTTTAATGAGCCGCCGGACCCTATGATGGGGCTTGATCCTTCATTTTATAGCATCGTAGAAACGGACGATGACATGCAGGGCATCATTCGGTTGACGGATGTCATTGTGGACCCGATAGACCCACGTTCAGTTATTCTGACGACAACCGCCCAAGATAATGTAAACTACACGATCTCGGCCAATAATCTTCATGCGCTGCGTGATGATTTACTGATCGATGGTACGCGTGATTCGGCTACGTTTTTGGGGATTGCTTCTCGCGATACGCAAGGGCCACGATTGTTGAGTGCAACCTCTACAAGCAGCACTTCCGTGGTGTTGGCTTTTAGCGAGCCACTTAACGACGCGGCAGCTGTGGCAACCAACATCAGTATTAGCTGTCCTTCTTGCGAATCACCTACGTTGTTGGTACTCGACGCTTTTCTGTCAGCTTATAACACGCGTATGATTTTGACGACACCGCCTCAACTAGCCAACGTTGATTATATCGTATTAGTTGAAAACAAAAATGGATGGCTGACGGACCTAGCTGATATTGGTAACCCGATAGATCCTGACCCTAGTAGTACCATCTTTACTTTTTTAGGTCAGCCTTCCGTTCAACCGGGTTTTGCACTGCCGCGCGTAGTCGGTGCTATTTCAACAAGCAATACCACGGTTGTGGTGTCGTATAATAAGCCTATGGGTGATAGCGCATTGGAATCGTCTAATTATGTGGTGGCTCAGGTTAACGTGAACGCCGAAGTGGGCACCATAGCGCTGCTCGGTGGCACGCGATTTTTGGGACTGGATCGCACATCGGTAGAGTTGACAACGTCATCACAAAACGAAGTCACCTATGAAATCAGCGTCGTCAATGTGAAGGACTTAGCCGGTAACCAGTTGGCGCCTAAAGAATTGCTCATCGATCCAGCGTCGGCACAGTTTCCCGGTACGCCACCGGGAGGAAGCATGATCGATAGTGATGGTGACGGTGTGTCAGATAGCGAAGAACTAAGAGGTTATGTGGTCAATATTCAGTTGACCGGCGGTGAGATTGTCTTCCGTGAAGTGACCAGCGATCCGTTCAATCGAGATACTGACAGTGATGGTTTGGACGATCTTGGTGAGCGTGTTCGTTTTTCCAACCCACGATCCAGTGATACTGATTTCGATGCGGTGTCGGACTTTGATGAAGTATTCAAATGGGGTACCAGTTTGACCAACCAGGATACGGATGGTGACGGCGTTCGTGATTCATCAGAACTTGGATTTTTCAAAACGTCGCCACTCTTTGCCGACACGGATGGTGATGGTATGGAAGATGGTGATGAAGTCATTCGACAAAATCGTGATCCACGTATCGCAGATTTACCGGACCCGGGAATCGATATTGGCCAGGTGGCCCTGCGACTAGATACCAGATTCGCGTTTACTGATACTCAGGGAGAATCGAAATCGGTAGCTAAGTCTTCAACGACCACGCTAGCCCAGAACGAATCGCGGACCTTTTCGACTAGCGATGCGTCTACTACGCAACATGCCATTCAAGCCAGCGCCGAGTTTGGTGCCGAATTCAGTGTAACCCCTAAAAAGTCTTTCAAAGCAAGTGTCGGTTATACGTATACGCGTGAAAATACATTTACGGCTAGTCAATCGTCTACAAGAGAATCACAGCAGCAATATCAAGATTCACTCACCACCAATGTCGCCCGCGACGTAACGCAAGCGGTGACACGTACGATTGAGGGGGCGAGCATTGAAGTGTTGGTCACGATCAATAACGGCGGTGATATTCCGTTTACCATGACGAATATCCAACTCACCGCGTTGTTACAGGATCCGTTTAACCGACGCAGTTTTGTACCTGTCGCTACGATGCTTCCGGGTTCCTTGCTTGATGGTGGTGGAGATTTTGAAGTCTTCCTCGGCCCCTTTATTCCCGAGCGTGGGCCTTTTATCTTCAAGAGCACCGAAGTTTTTCCATCGCTTGTTGAGGATTTGATGAAAACGCCACGCGGATTGATCTTCAAAGTGGCGAATTTTGATATTGAAGATGAAGAAGGACGTAACTTTGCTTTTGTAACCCAGGATGTGAATGATCGCACGGCGGGGATGATTATGGACTACGGCAATGGCGAGGTTGATCGCTTCCGCGTTTCAACCCATAGCCAATTTGATATGAACGAATGTAGCGGGGCATCAGCCAATCCCGGTGCGTTTTGTCGGAGCGATGGAGATTGCACAGGTGGCCAATGCCTGCTTAGCGATGCGCGCCCCGTGGGCGTGAGCATGAAATTTATTTTGCAGGACATTCTTGGTATGACCAAAAATGGCCCAGTGGATGCGATTACCATTGGCGATAATGGTTGTGGTGAGACATGGGCTGTGGGCGACGATGTACAAGTGGCTTCGCCAATATGTTTCCCCGTGCCGTTGAACGGTCTTATCGTGGATGCCGGTCCTAACGGTATCCTCGATAGTGAACCATCCGGTGATGACATACGTTTTGGCAACACCATTATCGACGGCGGTGATGGTTGCGCTCACACGCGGGCCTCGCGTGATGATGTTCAAATTGTGCAAGGAGATTGTCAGCAAGCTTCCCCGGATGGTGTCATGGTGACGCCAGGCCCGGATGGTATTTTTCAAACGAACCCCAACGGTGATGACGTGGTAGATGCCGTCACTGGTTATGAAACACAGTTCACGGGTTCGTGTGACGGTAATACGGATGTGTTTATCGATGCCGGTATCAATGACGCAATAGATTCCATTCCTGGGGGTGATGACGAATTTGTCAATAACCAAATTCAACCTGGGGCAAACGGTATTTTAGAAACCAGTCCACGCAAAGATGATATATTCCAAGGACCGGGTATTGATTGTGATGTGGATGTTGATTGTCCGGGTGCGGGTTTGTGTAAAAGTGTTGAACGTCTCGTCCGCATCAAAGGCGTACGCAATAACTCAGCCGATGCCAGATTCTGGTTGATTTTATCAGAAAACGATATTCCCCAGGATACGAATTTTGACGACATACGCGTCCAAGCAAGCGATACCTTCTCGCTGGCTTATGTGCAGGATCGCGATGCGGATGGTCTACTCGCACGGGAAGAATTTATCTTTGGTAGTTCAGATCGTCGTGTCAACTCTGACGGGTGCCCGCTGGGTGATGGCGAACCCGGTTGCGATGTCAATGTCTTTGATTTCGATACTGTACGCGACTTTGAAGAAGTCAAAGAAGGCTGGACGGTAGCTGTAGCCGGAGAGCGTAGCTTTACTGCATTTTCTAACCCGGTTCAGCCTGACACGGATAGTGATAAGCTATTCGACGATGAGGAACAAAAGTTTGGCACTGATCACGGCAAGCGAGATACCGATGGCGATGGTATTTCAGACTATGATGAGATCAATGGCTATGATATTTTGCGGCGTGATGATGAATTGATTCGTAAAGTCGTTCCCTATCAGTCGGCTATCATCGGGCCTGGATCGGATAACGATCTTGAGACGCTTGTGGTCCTCGATGCAAATCTTAACCCGCTCGATATCGTAGGTACGGACCCCAATGGACGACCGATTATTACGGCTGGTCCTGATGGCGTGCTCGATACCAGACCGGACGGGAACGATACATTAGAAGAAACGATGCTGATACTTGATGGCGGAAACGGTACTCCGGAATCAATTGCGTTGCTGGATGATATTCAAGTCGGTCCTTCACCTATTTCTACCACAACGGTTACTGTAACCTATCTTGATTACGATGCAGGCAGCAATGCTTGTGACGGATTACAGGACGGTGAATTTAATATTGATCTTCGCGTGCGTCGAAATACGAACTTGATCGGCTCTCCTTTTACGCAATCAGCATCCATTTCACGATTCATCCCTCATGCGCTAGGTGGCATGATTATTGCCGGGGCCAACGGTATAGCGGATACGGAGGTGAATCTTTCTTCCGACGACATTCAGGTGGTCCAAGCCGGCGATCCGGTTTCGTCAAGTACGGTTGTCATTCGGCCTGGTCCTAATGGCGTACTCGAAACCACACCGGATGCCAAAGATGTGTTGGTGGGTAATGCGAACGGGAGCAATCGTATGACCTTTTCGATGGACCCCAATGATTCATTGTCCATTTCAGGATCGATTCGAGAGGACGATGCCGTGTGTGATATTAACACGCGTCGTGCCATTATTGAATCCGGCGAATTAGTGATTGAACCTTGGTCGGGAGGCAATGGCATTGCCGATACGGTAGTGCCGGTATCGGTGGCTGGGCTTCCACTAAACGATGATGTGCAGGAGGTAGCGCCGGGAGCACCTGTGTTGCCAGGTCAGGTTGTCATCAGTGCAGGCCTTAACGGAATACTTGAAACAACAGCGGCGTCAGGCGATATAGCCCCCGTGGGTAACGGTATCGCAGACACATTGGCCACCGGAAATGACGCGCAGGTGATCCCACTAGGGAACGCTACTTCGACCGGCTCGCTGATTGTTTCGTGTGGACCTGATGGTGAGCCTGACATGAATATGAATCCCACGGTACCGGGTGTTTGCGAAGCGGTTGTCATCCGAACGGAAACCGGTGACGGTACCGCAGATACCTTGGCTGATCCGACCAGCGATGATATTCAGGTTGTCGCGGTAGGCTCGCCCGTGATCGCTGGCGATGTGATCGTACGCGCTGGGCCTAACGGCGTGATTGATTCTCCGATAGCGGGAACTTCTGAACAAATTCAATCCGCTCGAGCGCCTTTGGCCTGTGCGGCGGTGATTGTGCAAAGCGCTTCAGGGTCGGGTGTTGCGCATACGACTGTCGATCCAAATGCGGATGATATTCAGCTCATAGCCGTGGGGATGCCGGTCTCTGCCGGCGCGATCATTATTGATCCAGGTCCGGACAATGTCATAGATAGCATACCTGCTGATTTTATCATTACCGAACCATCGAGTGGTGGCAATGGTAAAGCTAATACGACTGTTTTAGCAGGGTCGGATGATGTCCAGGTGGTGGCGTTGAATGATACGGTATCGCCCGGGCAGTTAATTATCGCACCAGGCCCCGATGGCATTTTGCAGACCGCCCAAGCGGGTGATGATGTTACTCAGACGGGTAGCGATGTGCTCATTCCTGCGGTCATGCCGGATAATGGGCAATGTGCTACATGTGCACTTGGTGAATGTTTTATTGACGAAATCATTACTTGCGGCCTTTGTCCAACCGGTTCTTGTGTTGGCGATGATGCCTTATTGGTTCGAGGTGGCGGAGATTTATGCGAGGATGGTTTGTGCCCCTGTGGCAGTTGTTTACGGAATCAGATCTTTGAGGAATGGTCGCTTTCTCCGATTAACATGGAGCTTGCTGAGATTGTTCAAGCCGCGGGCGATGATGGTGTATTCATCACTTCATTTGAGAACGGGCCTAATTGTTTTAGTTCGGCAAAGCTGACGGTCATGATTGAAGTTGTGTTAGGCGTCAAGGTTGATCCCGGTGCCGTGCTCATCAGGCCCGGCCCTAATGGTGTACTGGATACCGAACCTCGCGGAGATGACATTGTCGGGGCACCACACCTGTCTCTTTTTGCCACGGATCCACTCAACCGAGATACGGACGAAGATACGCTCTTTGATGGAGCGGAAATGATTCTAGGCTCAAATCCCAATGATCCGCTTGATGCGTCCAAGTTCCGAGACAACGATCTCGACGGCTTGGTCAATGTCGAGGAGACGGATGGATGGTTTATTGGCTTTAACGACGTGAATGGACTGAAATGTCGTACGGAGGATGGGAGCTTTATTCTCGTCGATGATGAGTTTAATCCACCGGCGGCGTGCGAGTTTGTTTTTCCTGATCGATTCGAGCCTGACTCAGATTTTGATGGACTACCTGACCTGCTGGAGCGTTTGATTCGTTCCGATCCAACCTCTGATGATACGGATGGAGATGGTTTGTTGGACTATGACGAGTTTGATTTGGAATCTACGTTTAGCATCGACCTGCGCACGGTGAGAGAATTCGAGCGTAAATGTTTTGATGCGGATCGTTGCATCTTCGTGCCGTTTGACCAGCCGTATGGTACGAGTGTGGTCTTAGCTGATACGGATCAAGATGGCCGAACCGATCGCGAAGAAATTTTCGAGAGTTGGATCATCTTACCGTGCGATGCTCTCACCGGCGAACAGGTTCCCAAGGAGGTATTCTCTTCTCCTCTGTCGAGTGACGCGGATCGAGATGGTGTTCCGGATGGATTGGAGCTTTCCCAGGGCACTGATCCCAATGATCCTGATACCGATGGTGACGGCAAAGTGGATAACCCCAACGTTGACCTGCAGCCTGATGGTTGTGGTATTATCGTGACGGTTTCATTTCTCGAATATCGTGTAACGGATGATTGCGATCCTGCTGGAGGTGACGGTGAGTTCAGCTTTAGTTTCAGCGTCAACACGCCGGTAGGTGGATTCCCATTCTCTGCTCGAAATAATGATCTGGATGATAATCGCACGAATGTATTCGCATCGAACCAGGCGACGTTTTTACTCAGACCGGGTGAAACATTCAGTATTACCGGTGTGGTACGCGAATCCGATAATGGACGAGATGAAGTCTGGTACATAGGCGCACGGGTGTATTCTTTTGAGGGTTTGAAAACCAGTCCGCCACCGGTACCGCTGGGAATCGGACCGCGACCGGGTGAACCAAATGATGAATGCTACGATGGTCATTCGTTGCAGGTGAGTATTACGTCGCAGGGTGCGTAATTTGATCATGTGATAGTGCCAACGGCGCAGCTAATTGTGACTGCGCTGTTGGCATATTTTATATTTGAGATAGACATGAGATTATCTGCGTTATGGTTACTGGCTTGTGCATTGGCGCTGCCGCTTGGCTGTCAGCCGGTGATATCAGGCTAGGCAGAGTCTGACGGTGCATTGGTTGATACTGACCTGTCCGGCAGAACATCGGCTGATTCGGCTACTATTCCAGGCCAATCTTCACCTGATGCAACTTCAACACAGCCTAACACTACGACTCCTGACGTATTTGATGGTGTTGTTGATGACAGAGTTGGTGCTTGTTGTTTGGTGACCACCTGTCGGCAACTTACTCCGTTGGATTGTCACTTACAGCGCGGTGTGTTTATGGGGGTAGATCGAGTATGCGTGATCGCTGCTTGTCTCATTTTTCTGGATGAATTAGACAGTGATAACGATGGACTGTCGGATCGAGAAGAGTTGTTGCGCGATCTTGATCCCAATGACCCGCTTGATGGCCCCGACATTGACGGCGACGGTATCCCCAACGGCGACGATTTGGACGTTGATGGTGATGGCATGCCCAATGCGTATGACATCGACATAGATGGCGACGGGCTTCGTAATAAGTTCGATCCTGATATGGATGCCGATGGGTTGCTCAACTTTTCAGATACAGACATGGATGGCGATGGGCGAAAAAACATCATTGATAATGACGACGACAGCGATGGCAAAGACGACGACGATGATGATGACAAGAAAAAATGTGAAGAAGAAGACACCGGATGCGATGATGACGACGATGATCCCCTATGTGGCGTAGCCGCCCTTTTTGCCAGTGATATGGACGGGGATGGAGTATCCGACTGTAACGATAACGACCCGGACGGGGATGGCATGACCGATGACGATCAGGATGGCGTTCCTGATCGAGATGAGATAGCCGACGGAACCGACCCGGAAGATGCCGACACGGACGACGACGGTTTGGATGATGGCGAAGAACGGGAACTAGGAACCGATCCGACTGATTCAGATACCGATGATGACGGGGTCGATGACGGTGATGAAGTTGATGACGGCACTAACCCTAGCGACCCCGATACTGATGACGATGGGCTTGATGACGGCATGGAGCGAGACTTAGGTAGCGATCCCCTTGATACGGACTCAGACGGCGACGGTGTAGATGACGGCGATGAAATTGAATTGGGTAGTGATCCCGGCGACCCGGACTCCGATGATGATGGTCTCAGTGATGGCGAAGAGCGAGATTTAGGCAGCGACCCCAACGATTCAGACTCAGACGATGATGGCGTTGATGATGCGACGGAAGTGAGTGACGGCTCGGATCCATTGGATGACGATTCTGACGATGATGGGCTAAGTGATGGTGAAGAAAAAACACTTGGTACCGATCCCAACGACGACGATAGTGATGGTGACGGCATATTAGACGGCGACGACGATACGCCGTAGGCAAACAATACTATTGTTATAGACGATATTATTTCTTTCAGCCGTGTAGGTCGTGCACTGCACGACGCTTTAGGCTGGGCTGGGTGGCCCACCTCATTTGAGGTGGGGGAGTCGATGATTGAAAGCTTAATGAAGCATCAATCGATTATCATCCATGTAGGTCGTGCACTGCACGACGTTTTAATCCCAATGATGTTTCGTCGGGTGATCCCCCGACCCACGGCTGCGCGGTGTCGTTCACATGGCATTGCGCGAATCATCGACTCCCCCATGTCCAAAAAGAAGGACATGGGCCACCTGGCAAAGCACTAGTCGTGGGTTCAAAACCCGTATTCACTCCAGCGCTGTTCGACGAGTTGTTTAATATCTTCGCTGACGACCAATTTCTCGGGCCATTCGCGTACGACGCCTTCGCCGGGGATTTTTTCGGTGGCGTCGATACCTATTTTGGCACCCGTCCCGTAGTAAGGCGTGGCGTGGTCGAGTACATCGCAAGGGCCGTCGACGATTACCGTGTCGCGGCGCCAATCAACATTAGCGCCCATGTGAAACAACACATCCTGCTCGTCGTGGACGTCTACATGTTCGTCAACCACGACAATCATCTTCACGAACATCATCTGACCAGCGCCCCAGATACTACTCATCACCGCCCGAGCCTGCATAGGATAGTGCTTGCTGATTTTTACGAAGACGCAGTTATGAAACGCACCGAATCGCGGTAGTGAATAATCGATGAGCGAAGGAATGATTATTTTCAATAGCGGCAGGAAAATGCGCTCCGTGGCTTTGCCGAGATAATAATCCTCCTGTGGCGGTTTGCCGACAATCGTCGCGGGAAACACGGGATCACGGCGGTGGGTGATCGCGGTCACATGAAACGCCGGGTAACGATCCGCTAATGAATAGAAACCGGTGTGATCGCCGAAGGGGCCTTCGATGAGCATGTGCTCCGGGTCCACCCAGCCTTCAATCACAATTTCCGCGTTGACGGGAACTTCCATCGGAATGGTCTTGCATGGGACCAAGTCAATGCCACCGTTATTGAGGAATCCGGCAAAGAGTAGCTCGCTCACATCGGGTGGTAGCGGACAGGTAGCCGCATACGGAAGAATCGGCTCACCGCCCAGTACGATAGCCAGCGGCATTTTCTCCCCACGCTTTTTATACGCTCGAAAATGCCTGGCTCCGTCGTGGTGCATATGCCAGTGCATGGCAGCTAACTTTTCCGAATATACCTGCACACGGTACATCCCGACGTTACGCTCGCCGGATTCAGGGTCTTTGGTGTAGATGCCGGCGAAGGTGAAATATCGCCCCGTGCCACCTTCTGCATCTGCCGGCTTAGCCCCGAAACCAGCCTCGCCGTCGTGGGGCCAACATTGAATAATGGGAAGATCGAGCAGGTTGGCATCATCCGTGTGGACAACTTCCTGACACCGACCACGTTTGACGACCCTAGGCCCGAAACTCGCCAGCTTGGCTAGTTGAGGCAGCTTTTTCATTTTGTCCATCAAACCGGTAGGCATCTGCGGCTTGATAAGCTCCTGGATGCGGTCGGCGAATGCCTCAAAGCTGCTTCCACCTAGCGCAAGTCTCATACGCTCATAGCTTCCGAAGATGTTGATAGCTACGGGTATGTCCGAACCTTTGACATGTTCAAACAGCAGGGCATGACCGCCTTGTCGACCATGCACGGGGTCTGTGATAGGCGGAGCGGCGTCACCGGCAGCGGGCAGGCGGCTGACGCGATCCGTAATGGCGCTGATTTCCAAAATGGAATCAACTTCCGCACCCACGCACTTAAGCTGGCCACGCTCGTCGAGGTCATTAATAAACGATTGTAGATCGGTATATGGCAAACCAAGTTCTCCGTGTTTCACAGGGCGGGCAGTCTAACGGATCGGTCATCATCTGGCGAGCAGGTTTATTGTTTAAGTCACGATGAAAAACTTGACTACGACGCGTGGAGTTTGCAGGTACGCACATCGAGTCGTTCATGGGTAAGCTACAGGCGGAACGCTTGAACGAAAAAGGTTGATGTCTTGAGTCGACAATCCGGACATACCTAATGTGTGGAGGAATGACGGTAGCGAATCATGACCACAAAGCACGCTGAGCAACCCGTTCCTAACGGGAGTGCTATAGCCAGCCAATTCACCGCACGGTATGAGCCGGAACACTAACTCTGACTGTGGATCATGATTCGGTGTAAAAGTCACACCTTTGTTGCAGACTTATTCGAGTCAATGATTAGGAAGCTAGGCAAATATATCGTGATATTGCCTATCGAAACGAATTCAAGTGTGGCCGGAAGCTGTCATGCTGTGATCTACTCATCGTATTATCAGAACTTGCACCATCAGGTTCTCAGATTCGATACTTCTGTCAAAGTGAAAACTTTTTATCAACAAAAACTTGACTTCTTTATACGATTCTGCTAGACTTGTCATAGATTGCATGGAGTGGGTTATCGGATGGTTTAGTGAGGTTTGTTGATCGGCGGGAAATAATATATATATATATTTGCGTTCCTTTATCATTTGCAGAAATTATACTGCGATACTCCGCCATTTTCAAAGTACTAACAATTCCTTCCGCGATTTATTGAACCTGCCATTATTTACGGTAGCCCTCCTAAAGCGTGCTTATGTTCTGCGCACGAAACTGCGATCTCGTACTCTACCGGTATCTTTAGTCATTGTTGTGCCGGAAGAGCATTATTATGAGGTACGCGCAAAGCTTTTTATCTTTGTAGCTTTAGAAGCTCGCGCTCGCGATTCACACGCGACAAATAAAGTGTGGGTGGCGTTATGCCCTTGCGTGATCGTATGCCCAATACTGCTTCGGGGGAAGTGGTGGGTAGGTCCGCTTTGGTGCTTAAAGGTTCGATAGTGGCCTCTTGGGGACACTGAAGGTGCTGTCGAACTGGAGTGTGGGCGTCGTTTCGTAGTGCCAGATGTGAAGCGTTCTCCGGTATGTTTTGGGGAGAATCGAAGACTAGGCCTTAATAAGTCCGTTGGCGGTGGGAACCAACTGCAAACCCCGTCGCTGATGGCGGCCAGTCGACTCGGCCTTGGGGGCTATGAGGTCCGTAGAACGCTTTTTTGTGCACGAGATCGAAACGACGCTCACTTTCCTTTTTTTTTCCTTTCTCTTTAGTTGTTACATTTTCTGCTAGTGCTTCGTCACAGCTAAGAATTCGGGTGGCATGGGTAAGTCCCGATGTATCCCGACGTATAGTCGGGATACATCGGGACTTACCCGTGTAGCTCCGGTGGCCACCACGGGCAAAAAAAGCCTTGCCCATGCCATCCTCGATGAACCCGAAAAATAAGCTGTGACACAGCACTAGGTTTAGCTTCTGACTTCCGGTCGATCACGCTCGACATACCCATATGGCTGATATGGCTGATATGGCTGATTTGATGGTTTAGAAGGGGGGTTAAAAAATATCACCCGATGACTTGCGAATATGCTAGTGTGCCCAGCCAGGCAGGCTGGGACGTTGATGTCGTCGATTTGGCGGCGACTTGCCTTCTATAGTGTTGAACGGTCAGGTGTAGCGTGGAATCATCGAAATCCTCCGTGAAAAACATACTACGGGATGCTACAGTTAGATAGAGCTTGCTCTAGGGAGATTAAATCATGAATACCTATAACAGAATGTCTCCGCTTACCGCATTTTTCCTGGGGTTATTCGGGGTGGGCGCCGTAGGCATTGCAGCCGGTACTTCGGTCGTACTGTATACGCTGCGTGTGGTAGATGGTGAACTGGACACGGCTGTGGGGCTGGCTGGACGCATCGTGGGGGAAGTGTCTGAAGTTCTGGAGGATCTTCCCGGAGGCTTCGGGGATTTGGCGAGTTTCAAACGGTCCCCAACATATGTCCAACAGGTTGAGGTATCCGCACAAATCGTATCTGTTGCGGGTCGCGATCGTGTTCGCCCGGTGTTGACTGTGATCAACAAGGGAAATGAGGTGATTTCCGGTCTCGCCGTTCGGGTGACGGCGTTGGATGGGCGTGGCGTTCCGATGGTTGATTGGACGGAGGTTGTCGCGACACCTATCGCCGTGGATGACGATGCATGGCGTGGCCCGATGATGCCGGGGGCCACACGACATGTAGCGCTATCATCGTATCGAGGATTGTTCGAGATGGTTCAAGGTCTCACTACACATGTCGAAATTTCTGATGTGTGGGTATGGAGCGGTGAGAAAAAAGTCGAAGGATTAGCTAGCGCGGGATAACTATGATGTAGTGACAATAAGAATAGTTATCGGTTGCGAATAGGAAATGAAAAAGCCCCGCTCGTAAAACGAACGGGGCTAGTGTGTGTCGGACCTACTTTAGTGATCCGAATGAATTATTTATTAGCCGGTTTCCCTGGGGTTTTTGCGGGCACGGCTGTGACACGGAACTGACGCTGCGGTGTGTAGTATTTCTTGAATACGCGCAAGATTTGAGCCGCCGTGATGTTCTCGAAGGCCTGCTTTTCTGACTTGGCCGCTGCCAGGGTTCGTCCGTGCAGATCGAAATCTGATAGTAAGCTCGACCAATAGCGAGGCTCGCGCATATCAGAGTCCAGGTGGTTGGCAATTTGTTTCTTGGCGTTGTCTAATTCTTCCTGCGTAGGGCCTTCTTCAGCGAATTTGGCGAACATCCGGTGAACTTCATCGTTCACTTTGTTGACGTTTTCAGGATCACACGGTGCGCCCGCAGAAAACACACCGCTGTCAGCATAAACCCACGAAGCGGAATTTCTCGCTCGTATCGAATATACGATGGATAGCTCTTCGCGTACACGTTTAATCAGCTTACTTGAGAGGATATTGCCAGCCGCCTGCAAGGCGCGACGATCGTCTACGTTGCGTCCTTCACAACCGACAAATCCCGCAAATGCCATCGCCTGAGGGGTGACGGTATCGACGATAATATCCCGGTTGAGCGGGCCTGTGGGTCTTGCAAACCTACGGAGTTTGTTCAGGTGGTCCGCTCGGCGAGGTCGCGTCGGCAGCGAGCCTAGATAGCGGGCGGCCAGTTCCATCGCAGTGTCGCGATCCATCTCACCTACAATCGAAACTTCGATGGGTGCATTTTTGCGTAGCCTATCAAACCACGCTTGCCCTTTGGCTAAAGTTTGCGCCTTGACCGATTCTTTCTTAGGAAAAGGCGTTCGTGGATCGTCGCCTGATAGAAGATTAAACATGCCTATCATGCCGACAAAACGAGGCATTTTTTCAAACATGTCAATTTGTTGGAGGGTGCTTTTTTGCCAATTATCGAAGACCGCCTGCTCAATTTTTCCATCAGAAAGAATGGCATGCACGAGCTTTAGGCCGGTCTCCAGGTCTTCTGGCGATCCGCTGATTCTTGCGCCGAATATATCGCCACCACTGGATGGGCGTACGTTGATGTTCTTGCCAGTCATCAAATCACGTACATTCGTGGAAGTCAGACGGCTGGTTGCCGGATCGGAAAAGGCTAAGCTGGCAACATTAGTCACACCGTTGTTATCGACGGTTTCTTCAATGGCGCCACCGGCAAGATGGATACTGACTATGACCATGTCTTCTTTATAATCCATAAAGCGATGATGAACCCGCACGTTATTGGATAGCCAAGCGCTGGTAATACCAAGCTCAGTATCCGTGACCGATTCAACAATTCTTCCGGCTTGAGGCAATGAGGCGAGCAATCCAGTTGGCGTTTCTTTTTGCTCCGGGGGGGTAACCTTTTTTGACCATGCGGCACGAGCGACGGTTTGGACTTCTTGACGGGTTGGTACGGAGGTTCCTTCTTTATCCGTCATCGTGACCACGTAGGCGAATGTGCCGGGTGTGAAGTTGTTTTGGAAGGACTCATTGATTTCGCTTAGCTTGATACGCGGGAGAAACTCTTTATGCAAATCCAGCTTCTGCTGAGCTGACATGGTTGGTTCTTCGTTGTTAAGATTGAAGAGCATACCGAAGGCGAAGCGGCGAGAATTAGCCGTCGGCTCTGTTTTGACGGCACGCTCGGCATCTGCGAGAAGTTCTTTCTTGGCCAGATTGAATTCTCTTTCCACAAACCCAAACTGCCGTACTTGATTGACTTCGACAATCAATTGTTCGAGCATGACGGCCCAGTCTTGCGGCTCGCCCGATGCAGTGCCTGAAACGAGCACGGCATCTTGAAAGAAGCTATCCACGATGGCGTAGGCTCTGCGATACTTGGCTTGGCCGCTATTAACTTTCTCTTCAAAACGTCGACCTATTAGCCAGCTACCGATTGATTCAACAAGCTCGTTACGCCATAGCTCAGTGGTCGTTGTGGCTGGACGTGCGGGAAGAATGTTTGTCATCTCGACGTCGCAAAACGGCATTTCGGCATCCGTTACGACAATGGCGCGTTGTTTAGTAAACGGTTTGAATTCAGCGCTTTTATCTACACGAGCTGGAACAGTAGCCTTATGCTGACCAAACCATTTCTCGATGGAAGGTATCATGGTTGAGATGTCTGCGTTGCCGACGATAAACACGTCGACGTTTTCGGGGCGATACCATGCGCGATAGTAATCATTGAATTCCGGTTGTTGGGCATGGGAGATGATTTCTTCAGAGCCGATCGGTAATCGTTTCGCGAAACGCGAACCTTCGAACAATTCCGGCCATAGTTTATCGCGGATACGCTGGAACGAGCTTTTGCCCGCACGCGATTCTTCCAACACAATACCACGCTCTTTATCTATCTCCTCCTTGAGCATCAACGCTCGAAATACCTGGTCACTTAGCACCATCATACCTTTGTCGATCTGTGGTTGCGTGGTGTCTGGTAGGAATAACATGTAGGCTGTTTGGTCGAATGAAGTAAAGGCGTTGACATCCGCGCCGAATTCCATCCCGATACTTTCGAAGTATGGAATAAGTTCACCGGGTGCAAAATTCTCCGATCCATTGAATGCCATGTGTTCAATAAAGTGAGCCAAACCACGTTGTTGCTCTGTTTCGTTTAGAGAGCCGGTGTCGACACGAGCGAGTACCCACATTTTGCCCGGAGGATTGTCGTGCTTGCGGAAGTGCCAAGTGACGCCATTACCTAGTTTCCCCGTTTTAATCATTGGGTCAGTAGGTAGTGGTCGGGCGCTAACCAGCGTTGTGCTCATCAACGTGGAAAGCATCGCGGTCCACAGCAGTAGATGCTTACGAGGAGTTGTCATGATTAATCCTTTCTCGATCGATGCGGTGACGATTGTCAACCTGGAAAATTATCGCGAAAATTCAGTTGCCGCTAAACACTTCGGCAGGGGATCACAACGGATTCCCCCGTTGCGGGAGGAAGCGAATGCCCTATTTGTAACATAAGGCTTGCCTCCGAACCAGTGGCTTGGCAAAAGATATTTTGTGTTATTATGTGCGTGGAAAGGCATTATCGCAGGCTCTAACTTGACAGTAGGTATTCTCAATTTACCGTCTTGCGTATCATGGAAGGGATTATTACGAAAATCATCGAGCCGGCAGATGACACAGCGCGAGCCAAAGCTGTTCATGAGGCTGTTCGAGTATTAGATAGGGGCGGCATAATCGCGTTTCCTACTGAAACCGTCTATGGCGTTGGGTGTCGTGTTGACCGACCAGAGGCGGTTGATCGGTTGCGGTTATTGAAGAACCGATCTAGAGAAAAAGCTTTTACGGTGCATGTAGCTGATCGGGCGACAGCGGATCGAGTTGTCCACAATTTGAGTGGGACTGCAAAACGTCTGATGAGAAAGGCCTGGCCCGGCCCCCTCACGCTGATTATACCTGCAGGTAATTCTGCGGAATCTCCCCTAGTCAAAGATCTAGGTGAAGCTGTTCATGATGCCATGTACTACGACGGATTAGTCGGACTTCGATGTCCGAGTGATCTCATATCGCAACAACTGCTACAGCAGCTTCCAGTGCCCGTGGTCGCTGCTAGTGCCAATCTTGCGGGGCAATCGGCTGCTATTGATGGACCAAGTGTTCGAAATGTGTTGAAAGACAAGATTGAACTCATTATTGATGGTGGGCCGACGCAATACCAAAAAGCATCTACCATTGTACGTGTGGATGGTCAGTCTATTGAGATTCTTCGGGAAGGTGTCTACGATCGGCGTATGGTTGAGCGGTTTGCCACATTACGGTTGTTATTTGTGTGTACGGGAAACACATGCAGAAGTCCGATGGCTGAGGCGCTCGCACGTCAGTGGTTGGCCGATTATTATGCTTGCCGGGTTGAAGAGCTTGCCGATCATCGGATTGAGGTCAGTTCAGCGGGATTGGCTGGTGGACATGGGGGGGCTACGACAGAGGCTATTAAGGTGATGGAGCAACGGGGCGTTAGTTTGGGGGGGCATCGCTCCCAAAGTTTGACCGTTGAACGCGTTGAACAGGCGGATTATGTCTATGCCATGACGCAATCGCACCAACGCGGCATTTTAGGGCTAGCACCACATATGGATGATCGTGTATGCTTATTGCTGGAAGGCCGTGAGGTATCTGATCCCATAGGCGGGGATGTGGACCAATATGAGTCGTGTGCCCGTAACATCGAAGCTGGTGTTCACGCGCGACTCAAGGAGATCGACCTGTGAAAGTTGCCATTTCGAGCGATCATCGAGGATATGCTGCCAAGGAAAATGTCCGAGCGCATCTGGAACAGGCTAACCATACCGTGACTGATTTTGGTTGTGGTGAGGGTGAGCCTTGTGACTATCCGGATACCGGGATCGCCGGTGCGATCTCTGTGGCTACGAAAGAAAATGATCGAGCTATTTTGTTTTGTGGGACGGGGATTGGCATGTCGATTTCAGCCAATAAAGTTACAGGAATTCGGGCAGCGCTTTGTCACGATGAATTGACAGCGGAAATGTCCCGCCGACATAACAACGCCAACGTGCTATGCCTACCGGCTGACCTTTTGGGTGAGGAAGTGTTACGCCGCGTGGTAGACGTGTGGTTGCGTACGGAGTATGAAGGTGGTCGTCACGAACGAAGACTACAAAAGATCGCTGATTATGAATCAAACGGTCGTTGTACATAGTGGACGTATTGTATACCTGCCGTTAATCAATCTCTGCATTCAATAGCTTTCCGACATGACATGCAACGCTGTTGCCCAGCGCTTCGAGGTGATATCCCCCTTCGAGCACACTGACTAGCCTACCCTGTGCCGATTGTTTTGCGATGCGTAACATAGCATTAGTCATCCAGCCGAATGATTCCGTATCCAATTCGATTGGCGCGAGAGGATCCAAACGGTGGGCATCGAACCCGGCAGATATGAGAACGAACTCCGGGGCAAACGATTCTGCCAATGGTATGACTTTATCATTAAAGGCTGCAAGGTAGATGGCATCGGAACTCGGCGGTGTCATGGGGATGTTTAGCGTGAAACCTTCGCCGTCACCTATGCCACGCTCAGTGTCTTGGCCTGTACCGGGATAGACAATACTTGGATGACCGTGCAGGCTGATAAACAAAACGCGCGGATCAGTTTCGAATAGATGCTGTGTACCGTTGCCGTGGTGAACATCCCAATCCAAAATGAGAACACGCGACAGTTGATATTTATCCAACAAATGTTGAGTGGCTATGGCGATATTGTTGAATATGCAAAAGCCCATTGAAATTCCCTTCTCGGCATGATGGCCGGGTGGACGCACGGCGCAAAATGCATGATCGAGCTGCTTCTCCATCACTAGATCAACGCTGTGAATGACGGTTCCAGCCGCTAGGCAAGCGATGTCAAAACTTTTAGCGCAAATCGCGCTGTCAGGTGTATCAAGAAATGCTTGATTCTTGCGGCAGGATGACTCAGCGCGAGCGATGTATGCGGCGTCATGTATGCGATGGACGAGTTCTATGTCAATCGAGGTGGAGGTTATGGGGACGCATTGTTCGGTTATCCCGGTTTCTCGAAGACGGCGTTCAATGGCAGCAAGACGTTGCGGACGTTCTGGATGATCCGGGCCGGTTAGATGTTTTTGAAATAATGAATCCTGTGCGAGACCGGTTTTAGCCATGGTTGTTCTCTTACTCTGAATCACGATTCCATCATTTGTGGGGCGACACATGGTTCATCTACACAGACATGATTCCGTTGGTCCGCGCGGGCTAAAGCTCGCGGCTTGTTGGGATGCCTGCTTGTTAGGGCGTTATACGTTTGCTGGTCCCGCTCATCTCTCCAATGCGAAAAATATGCCAGCCGTCCCATTGATTCCAGGTCCATTCGAGGGTGTCGTTGTCGATCTGGTGGATCGTACCTTTGCTAATCACACTACACCAGCCATTACGACCGACCGTTTTTATGTGCCAAGTTCGTGCAGGCTGATCGAACGTGGCTGTACCTTGCGCGGTCTCGCCAAAACCGTCGAACCACCAGAATCGATAGACGCTAGCTCTGTTATCCCATGTCCAAACACTCATACCACCCATGGGGCCTAACTGATCTAAATCAAAGTTGGATTGATCGACGAGGAAGCGATCGTTGCAGATCCACTTGGCCTCACTCGTGCCCACCGTCATCATCTGATCCTTCAATCCCATCATTTTTACTTGCCCGGTGGTTTTCCATTTGCCGGCTAACATGTCTAAATGCTTGAGTTGAGGAGATGGACCGGGCATGAACTTTTTTATGGTTTCAATGTCGAAGTTAGGGCGAAGACAACCTCCCGACGCCAACATAACTATGACCAAGACGAGTAAGGTGGGCAGATGACGGCTCATCAATATCACTCCAGGCATACACGAACATCAGTGCGATGCAAAAGAAAGGGCATGTTATCTGTTGCCCCTTCATACGACAAGGGCGTAAGCATTAAATGTGATCATACGCAATCCATACCTACGATATTGAATGATGATGATATGCTGTAAACGAACTGCTTGACACTTTATTACGTGTACGTGACCATCGGGTGATGGTTATTCAAAATAAATTCGGTGTCATATTTGATATGGACGGCGTGCTTGTTGACTCTGCGGACGCACATCTGCAAAGCTTTCAACTGTTGGCGAGAGAAAACGGTAAGGAAGTGACCAAGGCACAGTTTGCCACAACCTTTGGCCGACAGAACCGTGACATCATCCCCATTCTAATCGGTGAGACTGACGAAGCGGCTGTTGCTGTTCTAGCAGATCGAAAAGAGGCTATCTATCGCGATCTTGTTCGGGACGATATGCCTGTCGTGGAGGGTGCGGTGGCGCTGATCGAAGCATTGCATAGCCGAGGGGCGAAGTTGGCGGTGGGTTCTTCAGGGCCTTTGCCGAATGTCGAGCTAGTCCTGGAAGCGATGGGTGTAAGCGATATGATGCATGCTATTGTCAGTGGAGATGATGTCATGCGTGGCAAACCTCATCCGGATGTGTTTGTTCAAGCATGTCGTCGCTTAGACCTTTCACCATGCCACTGTATTGTCATCGAAGATGCCCCAGCCGGAATTGCGGCGGCTAAGGCGGCGGGTACTTATGCGGTCGCCGTGATGATACACTACGCGAGAGATGCGTTTACCGGGGCTGATATGATTGTTGAAAGGCTGGGCGATCTGTCCGTTGACGATCTTCTATCACTTATTTCAGGTTGATGTTGATCGTTTCCGATGCATACAATGCACGGGATACTATACGTTAATGGGAAGCTGATGATGATTAGTAAGCTGATGGTATTGGGGGTTGTGCTTTGCTTGGCGGGCGTGGGCTTGAAAATCGCCTATTGTTGAGGACATCCACTTGATATGCTCGGTACGGGCATGGTGCTTGCGGCAATACCGTGTTTTATTAGGGTGAAAAAATGATCGGTCATAAGTCATGCTCTATGATGAGACGTGATGACTAATCGTTTAGTGGTATATTGTCGTGCGATCGCCAGAGATACCAGGCGGCTATCGAGCGGTGAGGTCGCCAAGGCTCTGCTATTTCGTTCATTTCAACGGTCTTTGGCAAGTCCTGGAAGTCGAATTGCCGTTGAACCGCCTTGCGCACACCGAGATCGTCCACCGGCCAAACGTCCGGTCTGGTTAGTACAAAGATCAAAAACATATGCACGGTCCAGACGCCGATGCCTTTTACTTGCGTTAGGATTTCGATGATCTCTTCATCAGGTAGCGATCTAATTTTTCGGATAGGAATGGTTCCGTCAGAAAAGTTAGTGGCTAAGTCATGCATGTAGTTTGATTTTTGTCCTGACAGGCCTGCGCCCCGCAATTGCTCTTTGGACAGGGTGAGTACGCCTGCGGGGGTAGGCGTGCGGCGGTGAAAGAGTTTGCGAAATCGTTGATTGATCGTATAGGCTGCTTTGGTGGATAATTGCTGTGACACAATTGCGTCACACAGCGAGACGAAGTAGCGCCGCCGCGGTTTGATGGTGCACGGGCCTACTCGATGAATAATACGGCGAAGCACCTTGTCACGGCGTTTGAGAAACTCTACAGATGTGTGATGCATGTGACGATCTTACCGTATTTCCGCTCGTTGTGTAGCGGTCCATACGCATCAAATCCTGTAAGAGGGCTTCAACAAAGCGATACGCAAAAAAAAAGGATGCTGTAATAGCCAAGTTGTTCTCCACATATCCAGGGGAGAAATCTCGAAGAGATGTTATAAATACATACCTGTTGCGATAAAACAGCTATATTGTCAGCTTGATGGCGGAAAAATGATTGGCCTGTTTATACGCAGCGTGGAATTTGTTTAGCTTTCTCCGCCGGTATCATGCCATAGTGCCAAGGCAAAGATACGATCTTCCTCCGCCTCGTGGCGTCGTACGATAGCGATAAGTTCGCGGATGCGGAATAAAAAGACATCCTGGTCCTCATCAGCCTGGTCAGCCATGGAATTCACCACACTGACGAGCCTATCGAGTTTGCCCAGGATATCAGTATGTTCGTGGCGCAAACGTAAGAGATCTTGCGTGCATTGTGGTGGCAAACCAGGCGAGTCCGGCTGTGGCCCGGACAACATGTCGGTGGCATGATGCACGCGGACGAGCGCATGGAGCTTGTGCAATGCTTCGGCTAATGATTCATAATAGGCGGTATCCGCACCTTGGATTGATAGTAATTCTTCCAACTGATCCAAAATCAACTTAATGGATGGATTAGCTGACGTGTTTGATGACATTCGCACGATGTGCCTCCTTTCTCGCTATCAGCCTGAAGATGCTATAGCTCTATACAGTGGCGTGAAGCAGCAGCGGTTTTTTCGATAGGTGCAGCCACAACTCAACAAGGATTATTATACACGCATATCCCCTATTGACGCAACGTTATTTCAGTTTCACACTTGTGCGTATGCGTTATACTGAGCAGGCGGACACAAAAACCTGTGAATTGTTGCTGTGTGTGGGTTATTATCAGTACTATAAAGTGCGGGTTTGCGCGATATTTCAAACAAATCCGGAGGAATCACAATATGCCTAAGACTGTAGATTGGTATTACCACCGAAATGGGTGAACTTCTTGCACGAAAGCGCAGGGGTTCCTTGCTAAACATAATATCCAAACGATGGAAACTGAAAACGCCAGTAAGAAATTAAGCGCTGGCGATGCGCTGAGGTTAGCGAAGGACGCTACTTCAGTCGTCATCTCGAAAGGACGTCGTGTGGACCGGTTTATGATGCAAAAGGATAAGCCGACGGATAAAATATTATTGACGCATATGTTAGGTCCAACGGGCAATCTGCGTGCTCCGACCATTCGTTGCGGCAAAACGCTGCTAGTCGGTTTTAACGAGGAGGTGTATTCGGAGATATTTTCAACATGAGGCATCCAATCGGTGATCGGTTGGTCTCATCCCATATCATGTCAGCGTATGCGCTTCCACTTATTTTCTTCGGACGGCACGTTCTGCGCCTAAGATCAGTGTTGATCTTATTCATGGCAACGCTGGTCGGCTGTGTTTCCAATACAGGCGAATCACGCACACGATCGGTCTGTTCGGCGGCATGTTATGATACTTGGACGGCTCGTGCCTCGCGTACATTCGCATCTGCGAGGTACTTTAAGCCTGACACTAAGTCAACGAAGATGAGTGTACTTGTACACCAATTTTCTCCATTGGTTGTGCAAGAATCCGGATGGATGTTGCCTGATGCTTTGGCCGCTGGCGGTCCGCCGATTGTATATGTGGAGGAGAGTCGCTTAATCATCCGTGAGCTTGTCTACGACCAAATTACATATCGCTGGTTAGTGTTGCGTGATCAAGAACGGAATCCGCTACAAGAAGGCCGTCATGTTGGCCACGAAAAATCTCACGAAATTCGAGGATTGCGCATCACGGTGGGGCAGGATGGTTTTGCGGCAGTGTGTGAGGTGATACAGCCTGGATCGTTATATCGTCGTGTCTTCGTTTCAAAGTCTATGGAAGAAGCCGCGAGGAAAGCTTTTAGCGAGCCACTTGAGGGTAGGCGATACGCTGTAGAATTATCTGTCGACCTCGCACCGCATGTTATCGTGGTAGGTGTGTTTGATGATGGGCCTATCCCCATGGGGCCATTTGTGTATCTTGATGCAGCGCTGAACGTGACGGCTATTCGATGTCGATGCAGTGCTTCGTTGGTGGATGCGTTTTCGGATGAGTCGGTCTATGAATTTTTACCGTTTGAGTCTATGCAGACGATTGATCGCAACGTTCGAGAATCATGCGATAAAACGATTGTTCAATCACTGCGCTGGCCCGGAGGGTTTTGATCATGTGTGTTGTCCCTTCTACATAGTGCCATGTTAATCAACGAGATATTTTTTAGTTTACAGGGAGAGGGTAAGCTTGCCGGTGTGCCAAGCGTGTTTGTACGTACGGCGGGGTGTAATTTAAGATGTCACTGGTGTGACAGCCCAGCCACGTCCTGGTCGCCGCATGGTGTTGAAATGTCCCGCGAAGACATTCTCGATGCGGTCGCATCCTATTCATGCACATTCGTTGTGTTAACAGGGGGAGAGCCGATGATTGCGTCCGGCGTGGAGTCGCTGACGAGGGAGTTTAAGCGATTGAATTACCACGTAACGATTGAGACGGCTGGGACGGTGTGGAAAGACGTGGTATACGATCTAGCAAGTATAAGCCCGAAGCTTTCCAACTCAACGCCATCGATGGACCGCGACGCTGTATGGTCACAACGCCATGAGCATAGAAGGATTGATGTTGATACGATTCGCAGGTTCATGGTTGGGGGCGAATATCAATTAAAATTTGTGATCGACCAACTTGACGATATCGAGGAAGTGAAATCGCTGGTTGAGCGCATTGGTGATGTGCCATCATCTGATGTGCTATTGATGCCGCAGGGTATTGTGCAAAGTGACTTGGAAGAGAAAGCGGTGTGGCTGGTGGAAGTATGTAAAAGTCATGGTTATCGATTTTGTCCGCGTATGCACATCGATCTATTTGGTCACACTCCTGCTACATAAATGAATGGACATATCTTCGAAGTAACCGGAGCAAGCACTACTTTGATGGTGTGGTAGTGAGCAGACTATCCGGATTATGTTAACTATTCGACGTTGAGTAAGGAAAGAATGCTTAAACGTTCTCGTGCTTAGCGGTGATTGATGCAATACGCTCGTGTAGCTCCGCGACCTCTTTGCGCAGATCGCGCAGTGATTCGCCGGCTTCAACATCATCGGGGGAAGGATCGGTAGGTTCCGGCGGTTGGTTGTCAGTATGAGGGGATGTAGCCGGGGGTGATGGCATGCCGGTCATAGCATTAAACATCGAGTTAGCCCAATCCATCGGTGTAGACAAGTTGGTTCCAGCAGTTTGTTGAAGGAACCCATCAAATTGTTTCTGCGAAGCAGCTATCATGTTCAGATAGGGGCCAAAGAAATGCTCCATGTAAGATCGTAGTGCTTGGTGGTTCGATCGTAGCATCAGATGAAGTATGGTCGGTGGAAAGATGTCCAGTTTCAGATGATCCTTGTCTAATAATATCTGAAGAAGGATTAAATTGGTGATGTCGCTACCATCGCGAGAATCAGTTATTCGGACTTGATTTCCTCTCTGGATAAGATCATGAATATCATGGAGTGTGACGTGACAACTACGGGTCGTGTCGTAAAACCGCCTATTGGGGTATTTCTTTATGTGTAATATGTCGTTTTCTTTACCAGCTTCAGGCATGTACGTTGACCTCTTCTAGGGGAGCTTTGAGCCAATCCAGCATAGTGCATGTGCGGCCTAGTGTCAACGAATTTCCAATGAATATGTTCTAAGATGTTGTAAATAATAGAGTTACATGAAATTTAGAAAATTGTGCATACGCACAAATTTTTCTTGACGCAAACGCACAATGAGGTATATTTGAGTATCAGGACGTTAGGTTTGGGATTGCCGTGTGGTTAGCCCGGGCTGAGTCGAAAGTAACCTGTTCACAAGGGATATACACGATGGTAGCTGATACAAAAGAGAAAAAAATGACAGACATGTTTGAGGCGATGACAAAGAATGCACGCGCCGCGCTGGATACGGGCCGACGTATGCAAGATGGTTGGTTCGATTCATTGGCTCATTTCAATGGGCGTGACAATACACAAAAGAATGCAGTAGGTGAGCCGGCGCGGATGGTGAAGGATTGGATGACGCTTCTTTGTGATAACTGGCAAAGTTTTGGAGATGCAGCGCAAACATGCTTCCAGGCCAACATGGATGTTGTTAAGGTAGCTGCTGAAATGCCAACAACCCTGTGTGAGGGAGATGTTTACGACAGTCAGCGCAAAGTCATGGACTCTGCATTCCAAGCTTTCCAGAAGAATATCGATACCATGAATCAAGTAGGGAAAGCTACGACGGATTGCTGGACGTCTTTTACGAAAGCGAGTTCCTGTTGTGATGCCGGCGCACCCAAGGTTAGCGGTAAGAATGGCAAGTAGCCTTTGAAGCTGATCGGCGTGAACATCGTTGACTTTGCAGCCTGTGTAGACAAGACGTGTGTGCTATGATTACCTGAGTGTATGCGTAGGGTGGGTATGATATGATGGCGACCATCTAGGTATTACGAATTCATTCCGCAGCGAGTGGAAGATCGCGAAGTAGGGAACGCAGTAAAGGCGAAAACTCATGATCAAAGATGTGTATTTGTCATGTGGCGTTAGAACACCGCACGGATCGTTTCAGGGAGCACTTAGCAGCTTGTCTGCCGCCCAGCTAGGTGCGCATGCGATACGCGGCGTGTTAAACCGAGTTGGTCTATCAGATGATCAGGTTGACGGGGTTATCTTCGGTAATGTGATCGGGGCCGGTCTTGGTCAAAATGTCGCTCGGCAGGCAACGCTTGGTGCGGGGTTGCCTGAGTGTGTCGGGGCTACTACGGTCAACAAAGTTTGCGGTTCAGCCATGCAAGCGGTGATTATCGCCGCTCAAGCGATTCAATGTGAAGATGCACATCTGGTTGTCGCCGGTGGCTGCGAGAGCATGACGAATGCGCCGTATTTACTGACCAAAGCACGTTCAGGTTATCGAATGGGCAATAGTGATGTTGTCGATTCGATGGTGCATGATGGGCTGTGGGATGTGTACAATGATAAGCACATGGGTATGTGCGGTGATCAATGTGCAGTCAAATATAACATCAGTCGCCAGGATCAAGACGATTTTGCTATAAGCAGCTATCAACGAGCGATACGCTGTTGGGAAGAAGGGTTCTTCAAGGACATTGTTGCCCCCATTGAAATCAAGAACCGTAAAGGTGTAACAACTGTAGACTACGACCAAGACCTGTCCAAGTATCAGGGTGAAGAAAAACTACGGGCGCTTCGACCGGCTTTTGGTGCGGAAAGCACAATCACCGCGGGAAATGCTTCGAACATTTCCGACGGGGCTGCTGCGGTTGTGGTTTTTGACGATAAGAAAAAAGATGCCTTGGGTATTAAACCGGCGGCTCGCATCCTCGGATACGCGGGTGCCGCTATAGCACCGGATTGGTTTACCATCGCACCGATCCAAGCTATCAACAATCTGTGCGAAAAATTGAATATCAAGATTGGTGATGTCGATCTATTTGAAATTAATGAGGCGTTTGCGCTGGTGACTGAAGTGGCGATCCGTGAGCTGAGTTTGGATCGAGATAAGGTGAATGTGGCGGGTGGCGCGGTCGCGGTTGGACATCCCATCGGCGCGACCGGTACACGTATCATCAATACGTTAGTACACGCACTAGAGCGATATGACAAACGATTGGGTATGGCTTGTTTGTGTATTGGCGGTGGTGAGGCGCTTGCGGTCGCTGTTGAACGTTACGTGTAGTCGAATTGGCTATGTGGTGTAAGTCGCGGATCCAGTTCATCGTCAACTGGTCTATCTGCCAGTTGGAAATAGTTTGCTTAGTATTAAATCATGCGCTCGAGTCTGCACTGGTGATAGGCAGGCGGAATGGCAAAAGTTGAGAAACCCATAAAGGTATCCTCCCATGTTTGGTCAAACAGAAAAACCCGCAGATCAGTTTTCAGCATTTTGGTCGGACGCGATGTCTCGTATGACTGGTACGGGTACGCCCAATCCTTTTCAGTCATTTAGTGAAGATAGCGTGAAGCAGATGCGACGGGCCTTCTTTGATTAATGGGCCAAGTACTGTGAAGAATTTTTGGGGTCTGAGGCATTTCTCGAATCCATGAAAAAGTCGATGAATGACGGATTACTCTTTAAGCAGCAGGTCAATGAATTTATGACCAAAGCATTGCACGGTGCGAATATACCTTCTCGTCAGGATACGGATTCAATCCTAGACGTATTGCGCAGTATGGAGGAGCGCGTTCTGTCTAGTGTGGAAGAGGTAACGAAGCGCGTTATGACGTTGGAGCAACGCGTGGCAGCAGTCGAAACGGCTAAGGGAAGTTCCAAAGGATCACGAAAGGGCACCTCAACAT
Source organism: Planctomycetota bacterium (assembly GCA_024276605.1). Taxonomy (GTDB): domain Bacteria; phylum Planctomycetota; class Phycisphaerae; order UBA1845; family UBA1845; genus JAJRPG01. Next base: position 32,673 of record JAJRWX010000048.1, read on the forward strand.
GAACACCACAACCATGTCCCCTTTTTCCTGGATGAATCATCTTGTCCACATGCAAGGCGAGTGGGAATCTTTTCTTAGAAAAATGAGTCAAGCGCCCAAAGTTGCAGAGATCGCTCGTGGGGTGCGCGTGGGTACGACCCCTTCTGAAGTGGTGTATAAGCTTGATAAACTTCGATTATTGAATTACACAACTGGCGCTAAGCCGCAGTTTCACACGCCCACGTTGGTTGTCTTTGCGCTGATTAATCGACCCTATATTCTCGATCTCAAACCAGGTAAGAGTGTCGTGGAGCACTTTGTCAATCAAGGTTTTGAGACATACAACCTGGATTGGGGCGTGCCTACCTATGACGATCGACACCTGGGGATGGAAGATTATATCGAGCGATATTTCGATCAGGTGGTCGATAAGGTGCGCGAGCGAAGTGGCTGCGACAAGATCAATATTCTTGGTTATTGCATGGGCGGGTCGATGAGCGCGATGTATACGGCGCTACATCCGGACAAAGTTAAAAATCTGATGATGTTAGCCGCTCCGGTAGATTGGTCGAGTGATGACCATTTGCTGGCGAAATGGTTAGATAAGAAATATTTTGACGTAGACAAGCTCATCGATGTACACGGCAACGCGCCTGCGGATTTACTGCAGGGATCGTTTGAGATGTTAAAGCCTGTAGCAAATTACGTGGAGAAGTATCTCAACTTTTATGAAAAAATGGAGGACCAGCAATTCCTCGAAGATTTCTTCGCCATGGAAGCTTGGCTAAACGATAACATTCCGGTAGCCGGTGAGATGTTCCGCCAGTTCGTCACCTACTGCATGCAGGAGAACCGGCTAATGAAGGGTGAACTTCGGATTGGAGATCGCCTGGTCGACTTGAAACAGATTACATGTCCGATCCTGAACATTACGGCGGAGAAGGATCATCTCGTACCTAGTGCTTTGAGTCAGCCGCTGAATGACGTGGTTAGTTCGACGGATTGCAAGTGGTTGAATTTCCCGGCGGGCCATATTGGATTGGCTGTCGGATCGCGAGCCCATCGAGAATTGTGGCCTGAAGCAGCTACTTGGTTTGCGGATCGCTCTGATACGATCCAATCGTAACTTAGCATTGGCAAACTCCGGCTGCGACAATGGTTATGGAGAATTGATATGGACCTATGTGACAAGGTGGCTGTGATTACGGGTGGTGTCAGCGGCATTGGTCGATCTGTCTGTGAACAATTGGCTAAAGAGCAGGTCAAGGCTGTAGCTGTGGTGGATATGAATGACGACACGACGTCTATCTGTGAGGAAATTAACGAGCAGTCTGATCGCGAATTTTTGTATCCGTTTCGTGGTGATGTGACTGATGCTTCTTTCCGCGAAAGTGTATTTGAGGAGATGGAGCATCGCTTTGGTGTTGTAAGTTTGTGCGTACCTGCGGCTGGTATCGTGCAGGACCGCCTGTGTGTGAAGATTGACAACACTAATGGTTCACCTCGGATGTCCATGTATTCGGAAGACACGTTTCGTCGTGTCTTGGAAGTTGATCTCATCGCACCTATATATTGGGCCACGAGAACCGTAGCTTCGGTTGCGCTGGATCGGGCTAAGCGCGGGTTGAAACGTTGGGAACCTGAAGAACTTGTTCAAGGAGCTATTGTCCTGATTGGCTCCGTTTCATCGGCGGGCAATCGTGGTCAGATTTCATACGCTACGGCTAAAGCAGGGCTGGAAGGTGCTCAATCTACACTGGCGATGGAAGCGATTTATTACGGGGTACGGTGTGCGATTATTCACCCTGGATATACGGATACGCCGATGGTTCGGGCACTGGGCGAAGACATGGTTCGAGAACACATATTGCCACGAACGCAACTCCGACGTCTAATACGTCCGGATGAAATTGCCGGGGCGATTATTTTCATGTTGAAAAATTCATCGGTTAGCGGATCGCTTTGGGCTGATGCAGGCTGGCATCCTAGAGCGTAGGGTGGCCAGATAGATTACTTATATTATAGTGCTTAATGTTGTTAGTCTTTCTTTATACATTTCACGGGAACAATCATGGATTTGGACGGTAAAGTAAGTTTGGTATCGGGAGCGTCCCGAGGTATTGGTCGTGCGATTGCCATGTCACTCGCAGAAGCAGGTAGTGATATCATTGTCAACTTCGTGAAGAATCACGAGGCGGCTGAAGCGGTCGCCGAGAAGATTCGGGGCATAGGACGGCGTGCCATAGCTTTACAGGCGGATGTATCCAAGAGTGAACAGACAGATGCCATGATCGAGAAGGCGCAGGATGAAATGGGTACGATTCAAATTCTAGTCAATAACGCTGGCATCACGCGCGATCGATCGTTCATGAAACTGAGTCGGGAAAATTGGCACGAAGTGCTCATGGTTAATCTGGATGGTGCGTTTAATCTGGTTGGCAAGTTACTCCCGAATATGGTGGAATCGAAATGGGGGCGGGTGATTAATATATCGTCGATTGTCGCGCAGATGGGGAATTTCGGACAATCGAACTATGCCGTGGCTAAGGGTGGGTTGATTGCGTTTACGAAAAGTTTATCGCGCGAAGTAGCCCGTAAGGGTGTAACCATAAATGCCGTAGCGCCTGGTTTTATTGAAACGGATATGACCGCAGTCGTTTCGGAAGATGCGTTGGATATGGTAAGAAAACTAACACCGATGAACCGTCTGGGGACGCCGAAGGAAGTAGCCGTAGCCGTGAGATTTCTGTCGTCGACAGGTGCATCTTTTATTACCGGGCAAGTCATCAACGTCAACGGTGGGATGTATATGTAGTAAGTCGGTAAGGCAGCGCAAAAAAGAAGCCCCATCCGAATGGCATGCGACCCGGAATCGCCGCCGGTGGTGGAGCTCCTGCTCGTAGAGGTGTCGAACCAGTCTTGTTCGACACAAGCCCAAGGGCCACGTATTAACTATGCGCGATCACGCGCCCAAATGCAAGAAAAAAATCAGTTTCGCAAACAAATCGTGCGCCAAGTCAGATGGGTGAGTTGTCTCCAAGCTCATGTAACATGGAAATTATTAAATAATTGTCTTGACAATGTCGATATCGGTTGTTCCGCGCAGCGGGGGCAATACCTGTGATTTACTTTGGTTTGTCCGCATGACTGGTAATAGGCGTGGCTTGGTTTGAAGTATCAGCGGTTTGCGTGGTCGTGTGGTTATTGGGGGCTACGAGCTTTTTCAGCCAGCTACGCATTTTCTTGGGCGCTGTCGCCATACGCCATTTACCTTGTTCGTTAACGATCATGGAAATCGCTTCCCGCTCAGGTTTCTGTTGAGGTGAGATGAGGTCGGCGTTGAGTTTGACGTTGGCATATAGGGCATACACCAGTTCAGGTGTTTGAGAGATTTGATCTTTATCGGGAGTCAGCCGAACTTTCTCCAAGGCTAAGATTCGAATTTCTTCGATGGCCTTCCATCCTTTATCGAATTCCCCGCGCTGCATGGGTTCCTCACGCGCACTCCAAATAAGGCGGAAGGCATCGTACTCGCCTTCAACACATGTCTTCATAGCTGCAATAACGAATTCGTTTAACGACTCATCCTCTACATGTAACTCGTCTGGAAAGATGAGCACCTCACGCGGTGGTGGCTCAATGACGGCAATGGCGGTCGGCTGAGAATTTTCCGCGGAATTGCCGTTCGGTTGGCAGGCGGGTAGCCCTATGCCAAAGCTACCCAAGCAAGTTAAGGCCAGCGTAAGAAAGCGTCGCTTCTTGTATGAAGGCTCATTCAATTTGGATGGTCTGCTCGTCATGGCTATGATGCTATGGTCGGTTGGGAAACCAGGCAAGTGAGCATTCATTATATCGTGATTGAACGATGATCGATGCGAAGAACACAATTCAAGGGTATCGAGTCGGAGACAACACGCGACGGCTGGTTTATTCACTGGTGCTCATACCCCTGGTGCCTGCGTTAGCATTCATTGGATCGTCAGCTACGGATGGGATGTTAGCCCCATGGTCCATTGACGATTTACGCTGGTTCCATTTTCTTGCTGCGTCGATTTGGGTTACAGCTATTATTGCTATCTGGCGTAAGGTCATCGTTTGGACGCTTGGGCGCAGATGGTTGACGGCATTGGTTAGTCTGATTCCCTTTGTTCAAGTGGCGTACGGACAAGCATTGTGGAACATTGGGTGCTATAAGGATGAGCTTCGAATAAGTCAGTTCCAGGTTGGTATCGGCGTTTGGATTTGGGCTTCCGTGTGGGTTTGGTGGCTATGGGAGAGGCGAAACATGTGGAAAGATATCGAAAGTGCGAAGAGCAGATCGCCCCGGCTACCTAAGTCTGTTGTGCGTATCGTGGCTTCGATCGGACTACTACCTGCGATGTTTGGGATTTTCTTCGTCACCGGTTTCGCGCTCAATGATTTATTTGGATTTTCAGATTCGTCGGCATTTGTAGGTGCCTATGTTTTAGTTGCGATGTTAACGCTTGTTATTTGGGTGCGCATTTGGTGGGAGGCCGTAGCGTGGTCGCAACGTGTGTTATGGATGACTGTTCTCTGGGCCATGATGCTGATGGTGTTGCCTAGCCTTGGCATACTGTTTATTAGCAGTGCGACTTCCATTATCGAAGCCATTATGTTTTGTCTTCCGGTCATTGGCTGGGGTCTTTGGATGGCAGGCACGGTGCGATATTGGCCCATGAAGGTTGCGGCAGGGGGGCATCATGTGATGCCACGATGCATGCGCTGCGATTACTTGCTGACTGGTTTGCGCGGTACCCGCTGTCCGGAATGTGGTGATGAACCTACATTGGATGAACTCTGGGCTGCGACGGCTGGGGAGCAGTTATAATACAATTTCTTTGCCCAACACATTTGCGGTGCTAAATGAATGTCACTTATTATTTAACGGGCCGAGGGCTTTAGCCCGCGCGGACCTGCAGAGCAAAAACGCTTTTTTCGTTGTGCTGGTCACCGCCGTTGGGGTATGGATAAGGTTGTGGTAATGGACAGGTATTTCGCCATGAAAAACACTAGGCTGGCGGATTCGAGTTAAGGGATGCTCCCGAAATTGTTTCCGTACACGATATAGGCGTCGCCTGCATTACGAAGGCGACCGACAAAAGGATCGTTGCTGGGAGCGTCTGGACCCTGCGGGAAAGTGAAATCGATGAAGTCAGCCAAAGGATTGCCGATGGCGATGTCGTCGAAACCGTCGTTGTTGATGTCCCCAAGACCGGCTACGGAAATAGGCCCCGCCTCATTTGGGCGGCCTTTAGTGTAGGGGCTGAGAAAAACAATACCAGGTAGATTATTAGATGCTACCTGAGCTAGGTTCCATGTTGTGTTTTCCAGGTGCGGACCTCCGAAGATAAGATAGACCACACCGAGCCGCTCTCTACCTGCGCGATCAATTCTAACTTCACCGGGAGCAGTGATGAGCAAATCACCGAAACCATCCTGATTAAAATCGCCTGCAGAAGCCACGGATGTACCGGCTCGATGCCCTACGCCGGAGCCGAAGAAAACAGCACCGGGAAGATCGGTTGTCGCAATTTGATTAATGGTGCGATCACCATCAATAAATACACCACCAAAGATGATGGCTACGAAGCCGTTATCAACTGTGGTATCGCAACAACCCGCACCACCGGCAATGAGGCATAAGAATACTTCCAAATCGTTGTCGTCTACCACCCCGTTGTTGTCGTAATCGAATGCTTTGCAGGATTCATCACTAAAAATATGACCTGCACTAACACACACATCGAAGGAAAATTGGTTTAAGTCATTCCCCGTGATTATGCCGTCACCATCAAAATCCTGGGCACAGGTAAGACGGCGTATTGCGCCGAAGTCGGTGGATGGAGATGCAATGAAAATGTCTTTCACTCGATCACCGTTTACATCAAGCCCGGCGGCTTGCGTGGTTCCGATTTTGTCTCCATGCTTGACGCCCCAGATACGCAACATAGGGGGACGTCTCAATGGATTATCAGCATCTTTCAATCTGAAATCGCTTGTCACATTACGTGTAAAAATCACGTAAGCTGCCCCAGAGTCTATGAGTGATGAATTTCGATCATTAAGCGGCGCTCCACACAAAATGTCGTCGAGTCCATCCTGGTTAAAGTCTCCAGCCGACACGGCACCACCCAAGAAGTCATTCAAATCCTCCGCAAATATTTCGAAAGCATCTGCTGGAACATCGTAATGTCGAGGTTCCCCCCGCGCACAGTTTCCGAAATCCGGTCCGTGATTCCATTGATCAAGAAATGGTGTAAACGAGTTGCCATTTAGGCTGTCTAATTTCTCGCGGCTCTCATCGTCGTTATAATTACGACCGGGAAACACAACAATACTACCTCTGAATATGCTGGATCTAAACTGGGTGCCATTGAAACCGAATCGTCGGAAAAGCTCATCCACATAAAACTCGTTGGTTGGCGCTGAGATCATGATTTCTTCCAGCCCATCAGCGTTGAGGTCACCTAGACGCGATACGTGCTGCCCGAATAAACCCTCACGAGGCCCCTGATTCAATTGCCGCGCGTCAATAAAATCGAATCCACCGGGATGGAATCGCGCGCCGGAAATACGATCAGCCTGTGGCGTCTCACCTTCCAATGGCTCAGCGAAACTATTGTCGGCTCTGGCGAAAATGGTGCCAGCCTGATCATTCACTCCACCACCATCCAGAATGAATCCTGATTGTACACCTACCAGTTCCAAAGAGACGACAGTTGATTCCAACCGACTCGGATTAATCAAACCACTGTTTTTTCGGTTTTGACTGTGCAATATGACAGCCATACCCCCGGCATAAAACTGAGTATCCCCGCGCGGTTCATCGGCTGTATCCGTTCTATTGTTGACCACGTCATCAGGAAAACAGCCCCCCGCTCCGACGCTGCCTCGGCGTGTATATGAAATGCTAAGCTTAGGCCGATCAATCTCTATTGAAAATTCACTAGATCGCACTGCGGCCTGGATACTTCCATTTTCTCCAGGCGTGGGGGCTATGAATAGTCTCAGTTCATCGTTCGAACTACTTAACTGACCGTCGATGAGTGCCTGCATCAATTCAGATATATCGACGCTCTTCACACTAGCGGCATCAGCTGTAATCGTAGCAATCCCGTTTTGTGTACCATTTGGATCGATAAAATAGTCGGCAGCGGGATCATTTATATCACCGCCGACCGGCGTACCAAAACTGTCTAAGGTCGTTGTATTCACAAAATCTTTAAGCAACTGGTGTACAACCGCCCCAGCACCAGGCGAAAAAACA
>JAJRWX010000049.1 GCA_024276605.1 Planctomycetota bacterium
CTGTACCGCTAATTACACAGATAACACAACACCCATTGTGACACGCATCAGCAATCTAACGTCAACTAGTTTTGACGTTCGACTCCAAAACCCCTCAAATGGGGCTGTTGCAGCCGAAGTCGTCAATTGCCTGGTTGTAGATGAGGGCACGTGGACGATTGATGGTGTTAATCTCGAGGTACAAACATACCTATCCACTATCACGGATGAGAACAACAGCTGGGTGGCTCAGGCTCAGTCATACGGCCAGTCTTATACAAATCCTGTTGTACTTGGTCAGGTCATGACCGAGAACGACGCCAACTGGTCGGTGTTCTGGTGTCAAGGAACTTCACGATCGAATCCTCCGATTGCTACCGCGCTTCGCACGGGCAAAACCGTTTGCGAGGATTCCACAGTAGCTCGTGCCGATGAAACTGTTGGGATTATTGTCTTTGAGGCCGGCAGTGGGACGATAGGCGGCGTAGCGTATGAAGCGGCTTTAGGTGCGGATATAGTTCTAGGTGTTACCAATGCTCCGCCATATACGTATACATTTAATACGGCTTTTTCATCCACTCCGCAGATTGCGGTCGTTACCCAAGCGGCTATGGACGGCGGAAATGGAGGATGGGCACAAACGCATGGCACGCCCATGGCAACCGCCACGAGTCTATTCCTTTCTATTGATGAGGATCAGATCAAAGATGCCGAACGTAACCACATATCAGAACAAGTTGGCTATGTGGTATTTGAGACAGGTGTAGTTGTACCGTAGCATCGGGGCAACGATAAGGCGGTCATGAGAACCGTAGGAACGTACGGATAGTTGTGGTTGAGGGCCTGGGAGGTAACCCCGAGCCATCCACATAATACCTATAGGGGTGCGAGGCAGGCTAACTATGGCCTGCCTCGCTTTTTATTAGTATATCCTTGTGCTGCACGGGCCATTGACGATTAGTCATATCATAAGATACTGCTTTCACTCTGAAAGATGTGTACTCAAGCGATGTGAGAGATTCATCATGCGACCATCGATAACGATGTGGATAGTTTTAGCCGGTGTGTTAATCGGTGCCGGTGAACGGGCGCTGGCACAAACGAACCCACAACTTAAGCAAGTGGCTAACCGATACTGGGAGGCGACCTTGAAGCGGTTTCCGGAAAAGGCGACTGCGTTGGGCGATCATCGCTTCAACGACCAGTTGACAGACCTCAGTATCGCAGCCGGAAAAGCGTGGGAGAATTCCCTGCGTGGAATGCTAAAAGAATTAAAACGCATCCCCAAGCCGTTACTCGATGAAGCAGACCAACTCACGCATCAATTACTCGAACGAACCATGCGAGACGACATCCTTCGAATGGCAGCGATCTCGCCCTATATGCCTTTAGACCCGCTCGACGGTATTCAAGTGCGTTTTCCTCTACTTTTGGTATCCCAACCTTTTCACAACATCAAAGACTATCGTGCGTACATCAAACGCCTCAACGGATTCCCCAAACAAATTACCGATACCATCAACAACTTGCGCGATGGCGTTAGTCGTGATCTCATCTCTCCGCGTGTGATCGTGAAGAAGGTCATTCCACAGGTGCGGACGCACGTCGTAGCTGACGTAGCCATGAGCGAATTTTACAAACCGATGGCTAAAGCGACTTTCTTGAATGAGGAGGATCGTCGCGCCATTGACCATGAATTACGACAGGCTATCGAAGCTGAGGTTATTCCGGCTTACCTTCGCCTCATGGCTTATCTCGAAGATGAGTATCTGCCTATGGCTCGTTCCACCGTGGGTATTGGTGCGCTGCTTGGTGGAAATGAAGTGTATCAAGCGTTGACACGCCTATATACGACCGTGTCGATCAAACCCGATCGAGTTCACGAAATAGGTTTGGCTGAGGTGTCACGCATCCGGCAGGCATTTTCGAGTATTCAAAAGGAAGTTGGGTTCACCGGTACGTTAGATGCATTTCTCACCCATATGCGTCGTGATCCAAAGTTTCGTTTTACGTCCGGCGAACAGCTTTATGCCTCTGCAGAAAGCATTCTTAATCGCACGAAGCCGTTGATGTCAAAACTTTTTGGAAGACTACCAAAGGCTGATTGCGTGATGAAAGAAATCGAAACTTTCCGCGCCATCTCAGCCCCTATGGCTTATTATAATCCTACGCCGGAAGACGGCTCGCGACCGGGCTATTTCTATATCAATACCTACGCACCGAAGGAAAGATTGCGGTTCACCTTGGAAGCACTGACCTATCACGAAGCAATCCCCGGTCATCATTTTCAAATGGCCCTACATCAGGAAAAGCAGGGTTTACCCAAGTTTCGTCGATACGGATCGTTCACCGCGTTCGTTGAGGGATGGGCGCTGTATGCTGAAAAGTTGGGTTATGAAATTGGAGGGTATCAAGATGTATACGCCCGCTTTGGCCAATTGACTTTTGAGATGTGGCGCGCCTGTCGGTTGGTTGTCGATACGGGCATACACGTTAAGGGCTGGTCTCGACAGCAAGCCATCGATTTCATGACGGCTAATACATCTCTAGCGATGTTGGACATCGAGTCGGAAATCGACCGTTATATTACTTGGCCGGGGCAGGCGCTGGCGTATAAGATCGGGGAGCTGCGCATCCTTGCCCTGCGACGCGAAGTCGAGGAGAAGCTTGGTACTCGTTTCGATCTGCCCAGCTTCCATGATGCCTTACTTGAAGATGGGGCCATGCCCATCGACATGCTCGAAAAACGTATGAAGAAATGGTTGGCTAAGCAGCTATAAGGTGACATGTGATGCCAGCTAACATGATCCCTTTTACGATGCCTTCTCAAAGCGAAGAGCAAATGCGACGTAGCGCCCGTACTTTGTTTGACCAAATGAAGGCGCGGCGTAGTTGTCGATTTTTTAGCGATCAATCGATCTCGAAGGAATTGATCGAATCCATCATTGCGATTGCTCATACCGCACCCAGTGGCGCCAATAGAAAACCCTGGCGCTTTGTCGCCGTGAATGATCCGGCGATAAAACATGAAATACGTTTAGCCGCCGAAGCAGAAGAGCGGGAAAGTTATGGCCATCGCTTCCCGCAAGCATGGCTCGATGCACTCGAACCCATAGGCACCAATGCTGAAAAACCTTTCTTGGAAATAGTCCCTTGGCTGATCATCATGTTCCGTATCGATTGGGAAATGATCGATGGTGAGCGAGTACACAACTACTACCCGGCAGAGTCAACTGGTATCGCAGCCGGGATGTTCATAACCGCCTGTCATCAGGTAGGCCTGGCCACGCTCACCCATACACCCAACCCTATGAAATTTCTACGTGAGATTCTCGGTAGGCCCGCCAATGAAAAACCGTTTTTACTCATCCCGGTAGGATACCCTGCCAAGGACTGCGTCGTGCCGGACATCCCCAAAAAACCCTTAGTCGACGCCCTCCAATGGAATGCGGGGTAACATACCCTTCAAACATAATCACCGATGCGTTGACACGTTCTTAAGCAAGCTCTATTTTTCTGTATTGAACCCGGTGCTGTTTACCGGGCGATTTGCACAGGGTAGCAATCACGATAAATGACCACGCTCTAGATGTGTTTCTAAAGGTACGAGGTCATAGTGTGCAGTGACTATGATGATACGCTGAAAGGATCGAGCCATATGACCGAAACCCAAACCGTCCAACGAACGCCACTCTATGACGCACATGTGACGATGGGCGGTCGCATGGTTGATTTTGCAGGTTGGTCCCTGCCCATATGTTTTAGCAGCATCAACGAAGAACATGCACACACACGCACTGCTTGCAGCGTTTTTGACGTATCACATATGGGTCGTCTTTCCTTAAAAGGTAAAGATTGCACATCTTTCTTGAATCGCCTCTGCACCCGCAACCTTACCCAAGCGGAAGTTGGCCGAAGTTATTACTCGCACATCTGCCGTGAAGACGGCGGTATCTTAGATGATGTCATTGTGTCGCGTTTCGAGAAGCGCTGGGGAATGGTTTGTAACGCGTCCAACCGAGAGAAAATCATCAAATGGATCGATCAGCATCGACGGGGCTTGGACGTAGAGCTTTCCGACCAGACCAACACTACAGCTATGCTCGCCCTACAAGGGCCTAAGACTTTAGAACTCGCCAACCAAATCACTGGGAAGGATTTGTCTGACCTCAAGCGTTACCGATTCACGGAATACACCTACTTAATCATGAAAGTCGTCGTCTACCGTTGTGGCTACACCGGCGAAGATGGTATTGAGGTCGTCGTCCCAACCTCAGCCATAAAGATGCTTCTGCCCAAGCTGTTTGGTAGTAAGGGTAAGCCTCACCCACTCATCAAACCAGCGGGCCTGGGTGCCCGAGATACGTTACGCATCGAAGCAGCTATGCCCCTGTATGGTCATGAATTAAGCGAAGAATGGGACTCATTGACCGCAGGGCAAAGCTGGTGCGTGGACCTGGAAAAAGATTTCATTGGGGTGGAGGCCATGCGAGAACTGAAAAAGGGAGGCCTGCCGCGACGGTTGGTTGGTCTGGAACTTGACGGACGGCGCATTGCCCGCCAGCATTATAAGGTCTTTGCCAACGGTCGCGAAGTTGGCGAAGTGACCAGTGGCACACTCAGCCCCACGCTGGGTAAGAGCATAGCTATGGCATTGGTTAAATCGGATGTATCTGAAGTAGGGACAACGCTGGACATAGAAATGGGTAGTAAGCGCGTCGGGGCAGCCGTCGTGACATTACCATTCTACAAGCGTCCCCAGGGTAGCTAATCAAGAACAATAGACAGCGGTCATATATGAGCGCCAGCAGCAACCGTATACGGAAAAATAAAGATGTCGATACCACCAGATCGTAAATATAGTGAAACGCACGAATGGTTTTCTCCCGATGGAGACATTGTCACCATGGGAATCACGCAATTCGCTGCAGATGAACTGACGGATATTACTTACGTCGAACTCCCGGAAGTTGGTAAGCATGTATCCGTTGGCGATGTGATCGGAGAAGTCGAATCGGTAAAGGCTACGTCTGAAATGTTTAGCGCCATCGATGGCGAAATCCTCGAAGTTAATGAAGAACTGGGCGATCATCCTGAGCTTATTAACGACGACGCTTTCGACGACGGATGGATCGTTAAAATTAAGGTGTCTACCACCCCTTCTTTGGGTTTACTGATGGATGCTGCGCATTACAGTAGCTTCATCAACGGCTCACACTAACTATCACGTAGGTCGGGCATCGCCCGACGATGGATCATCGTGGGCATAGATTATTACTGCGGGTAAAAAAGTCGGGCATTGCCCGACCCACGATTATTCGCCGGTATCAACTGGTAAATCAACCGCAGAATTACCCGGCCAATTCTGGTCTAGCCAGCCGAGTTGAACATGGCGGTGGAAGCTGGACCATGGCCATAAACGCGGTTCACTAACTAATTCGTGTTTCACCGGATTGAGGTGGATGTAATCCCGGTGACGATACCAATCGGTTTCGTCGCGTATTCGGTGCTCCCAATAGCGTGCTTGCCAAACACCGCGTTCTCGATGATTCGTTCGATTGGTGGATACCGGAAGGGCGCAACCACCTCCCGCGAGAAATTCCTTGGTGAACAGGCGTTTAATGTTTCCCCATCTAATGGGAAAATTGTCGTCATCCTCCGGTAGTGTCCAGAGGCAGTGCAGGTGGTCCGGCAACAGTACGCACGCAAACATATCGAAGGGGTAGCCTTGCCGGACTGACACAAAGGCCCGCCGTAATGCCCGGCGTGCATGAGCATCCAAAAAAAGTTTTCGACGATGATATGTGACCAGCGTGAAAAAGTAGGACGCACCATATTCTCGCCAGCGGATATAGTTCGGCATATCGGCATGTTATTCCCGAAAGCCGAATCATCCAACAATAGCACGTAGGTCGGGCATTGCCCGACGATGGATCTTAGGGGTAGGTCGGGCATCGCCCGATGATGGATCATCGTGGGCATAGATTATTACTGCAAGTAAAAAAGTCGGGCAGTGCCCGACCTACACGATGCACCAACGTAGCCATGAAAGGCGTTCATGTCATTGATTATCGGTCCTGTCTCCATTTCGTACGTTACTTACCAATCCACCTCTTTGAAACCGTCGATAGAGAAGGTGCGATAATTTCCGGCTTTTTGAAGCTTGGATAGCACGTAGGTCGGGCATGGCCCGACGATCATGGGCATAGATTTTTATTGCGGGTGAAAAAGTCGGGCAGTGCCCGACCTACACGGCTATGTGGTCATGGATCGCCAGACATTATATTATGCCCACACACGAGTGGTTGCTTGGTCGGGCTACCATGCGCTATCAGCGCGAATTGCGCGAATCTCAATGGCTTGCGCCCAAGCATCTGCACGCGCTGCAACAGAAAAAGCTCACCCAATTGTTCGCACACGCTGCTTCTAATACTTCGTTCTACCGTGATCGATTCGCGGAACATCAATTTGACATACAGGCTGACGACCCTGCGTCCCAGATCACGAATCTTCCACTCTTGGATAAACAGACCATTCGTGACCATTGCGAAGACATGGTCTGGTCGCAGTCCCCCGGTGGCGTTTACGCCTATCATACCGGAGGTTCGAGTGGTGAGCCGCTCAAGTTTTACATCGATAAGCGGCGCCAGGCATACGATCAGGCGGCGCGCATGCGTAGTCATGAATGGTTTGATGTACACGTAGGAGATCGTGAGTTGTACTTGTGGGGATCCCCCATTGAGCACACGCGAACCGATACCGTCAAACGGATACGCGATTGGATCACGCACCACCGATTGATCGATGCCTTTGAAATGTCACCGGGTCGTATGGATACCTACCTCGACACACTGGAACGATTTCAACCGGCCTGCATATACGGTTATCCAAGCAGTATTGCCCTACTGGCGGAACGTGGTATCGAGCAAGGCCGAACGGTTACACTGCCGGGGCTGAAGGCGATTTTTGTGACCGGAGAAATTTGTTATCCCCATCACCGACATACGATTAGCGAATATTTTTCTGCGCCGGTCACGAACGGATACGGTAGTCGAGAAGCCGGGTTTATCGCACACGAATGTCCGGAAGGCAATCTCCACGTGACATCCGAAAATGTGTTTGTCGAAATTATTCGCCATGGGCAACGCGTGCCGGATGGCGAAGCGGGTGAGATTGTCGTCACCCATCTCGACGCCTACGGCATGCCCATGATTCGCTATCAGACAGGCGACATCGGTAAACTAAAGCCCGGGCGGTGTACGTGCGGACGTGGACTGCCCATGATGGATGTCGTCGAAGGTCGCACAACTGATTTTCTATATCTCCCCGATGGATCGATCAAGCACGCACTATCGATCATCTATCCGTTGCGAGAACTTAGCGGTGTCAAGCAATTTCGCGTGCTGCAACAAGCGGACTACAGCGTGACCATTGATGTCGTCAGTGAAAATCGAAAAGCCTGTGTGACGCGGGAAGCCGTAGCCCGTAGTGTGCTTCCCGTGCTTGGAGACGAGGTAGACTTACAAGTGGATTTAGTGGATCGCATTCCGGTCACGCGATCCGGTAAATTTCACTATGTCACCTCCAAGGTCTCGCTGCCGACTATTTCGATTCAGCAGGATGCCCGTAGCGATGGCTAAGTCCGCAACGCTAATTGGTTCCCCGCAGATATCGCCTCATCACATGGCGATACCTGCACGCCCACCCTGTCGTATCGAAGTGATCAGCCCGTTAACACGCAATGTGTGGCAAACATATGTCGAGGGTCATGCAGATAGCACCATCTACCATACCCTGCCCTGGCACGACACGGTCTGTGAAACGTTTGGTCATGAGCCTATATATCTGTTAGCCATGCGCAACCACACATGCGTTGGCGTGTTGCCGCTTTTTTTCGTGAATAGTTGGATTATGGGAAGGCTGCTCGTTAGCGTGCCTTACGGTGTAGGCGGTGGGATTCTGGCTGATGACGAAGTAGTTGCAGCGAAGCTGTTCGATCGTACCAAGCAAGTTGCTGAGGAGCGATCTTGTCGATCGATCGACTTGCGAAGTCGTCAGGCCACGATGACGCACATTCCTACGCTAAGCGATTACGCCATTTTTGAACGCACCTTACCTGACCATGTGGAAGACGTACTGGGCTGGCTCCCTCGCAAAGCGCGGGCCGCCGCGCGCAATGGACGAAATAAATATGGATTACAAGCGGTGTTCGGTGACCAGTATCTGCACGATGTTTGGATGTTATATAGCCGAAGTATGCGGCGCTTAGCCTCGATTACTTATCCGTTTCCATTTTTTCAATCGCTCATTCAGCACACGCCGAATAACCATTGGGTCATGCTTATCAAGCGCGGTCGGGAAACCGTCGCTGGGTTGGTCACACTATTATACCGCGACCGCGTCATACCCTATTTCATCGGCGCTAGTGAGATGGCCAATCATTGCAGCGCTGCCAATTATGCCTATCTATCGCTCATGGAACGAGGCGTGGCGCATGGATACCGTGTTTTTGATTTTGGCCGGACACGTATCAATAATGTTGGCTCGACTAATTTCAAGCGTTTTCATGGATTCGAGCCGCAAACACTAGGGTATCAACGATATGTACTGTCCGGCGCGACAGCCCCGAAAACCTCACCCAGCGACACACGTTACAAAGTCGTGCGACGCCTTTGGCCGCTGATTCCACTTTCTCTAACACGCACACTTGGCCGATATGTATCTCCACACCTGACTGGGTAAGCGATGAACATACTATACCTTGCACATCGTTTACCCTATCCGCCCAATAAGGGTGACAAGCTGCGCGCCTTTCATCAAATAGCAGACCTCTCGCGTCGGCACCATGTTTGGTGCGCATGCTTTGTGGATGACCCGAAAGACTATGCATACGTTTCAACGCTGCGAAAGTATTGCCATGAATTAGCTACCGTGAGATTGCGTCCTCGTCTAGCCACTATCCGTGGCCTGGCTGGACTAGCGCGTGGAAAGGCGCTCACCCCATCCTACTACGAGCATCGAAGTATGCATCGCATCTTGGCTGATTGGTCTACGCGCATCACATTCGATGTCGTCATGGCCTTTTCGTCGAGCATGGCCCCTTATGCCATACGCACACCTTGCCGTCGTCGCGTGCTGGATTTTTGTGATCTGGATAGCGTCAAGTGGACTCAATTGGCCGAGCAAGCACAATTACCATTACGCTGGTTATATCGCGTTGAAGGACGACGACTAGCCGAGTTGGAACGAAAGTGGATCGATAAGGCTGATGCAACCATTCTTATTTCTCATGCAGAACGTGATCAACTCAGCCGGGACATCGATAGACGAAAAGTTCACGTCGTAGGTAACGGCGTTGAGGTTTCGGCATTACCGACCAGCCAAGCCCAGCCACCACTCAGCCCCAACGACTCGCCGATTGTCGGGTTTATGGGTGTGATGAATTACCAGCCGAACATCGAAGGCGTGGCGTGGTTCGTGCGAAGATGCTGGCCTATCATCCGACGTGAAATACCCACCGCTCAGTTTCATATTGTCGGACGATCGCCTCATCGAAAAGTGAGACAGTTAGCCAATGGCGACGGTGTGCGTGTGGTTGGTGAAGTTACGGACGCACGCCAAGCCGTGTCAGCCTTTGACGTCAGCGTCGCACCGCTTCAAGTGGCCCGGGGACTGCAAAATAAAGTGCTTGAAGCTATGGCTTGTGGTAAGCCTGTGGTGCTGACGCGCAAAGCTGCTGAAGGCATTAACGGCTTGTCCGGCCAACATTTTCTAGCATCTGATGATCCCGGCGAGTTCGCGCACGCGGTCATATCACTACTTCAACAACCCCAAGAGCGGCAATTGATGGGCCAACGTGCCAAGCAGTATGTCAGTATAAACCACCAATGGCCAAATGAATTGAAAAAGCTGGAACTCATAGTCACCAGTGTGAGCGACATTGCCAAGAGCAAGCCACAAGCATTGATGCCGCAGCCAAGCCCCCAACCGGCCCACCCCCACCAAACCTAATTGAGTCTACTTCATCCCCTCGTCCCTTATCAATCTGTCGTAATGTGCATGGCTTTTTCAAGGGGACATGACAGTTTGTGCGGCCTTGAGTAGGGTGGCATGGACAAGCGTCGCGTTGAAGGCGTCGCGGATTAAGGAGAGGCGTTTGGGCGACGCTTGCCCGTGCTTTTCCTCGGTTGCGCCTGCACGGGCAAATGCCGCGAGCAGCATCCATTGGACATGCGACAACCCGATTCCGCGGCGTTTGTCCACGCCACCCACCCGCCGCGCGTTAGTGTATACAGCCTTTTCAATGACGACTACTTGGCGGTGTTGCTTACCTAACATATCCCGAATATACTGCGTACGTCAGTTCGACGGGCCTTGCTGGGAGTGCATATTTGAAATTGCGTGTGATCGATAATCCGCCGAATCCTTATATTTCGCAGCATGCCGAGTGGTTAGAGCCTCCGCCACTGGCTAAGGTTGAAGTATTCGAGGATACGTCGCGATCCATTTTGTCCAAAAACGATAGCTCAGACCTGTCGTTTACCTGGTCGGTCAATCCCTATCGTGGTTGTCAACATGCTTGTAGTTATTGCTATGCACGAACCACGCACGAATATCTAGGCCTGGGTGCGGGTACGGATTTTGACACGAAGATCATGGTCAAGCCGGACGCGCCGCAACTGCTTCGTCAAGCTTTTGCCAAAGCTAGCTGGAAACGTGAATGGGTGAATTTTTCTGGTGTTACCGATTGCTATCAGCCATTGGAAGCAAGTTTTGGGATTACGCGACGCTGTCTGGAAGTTTGCGCCGAAATGCACACGCCTGCGATGGTGGTTACCAAGGGGTTCTTAGTGGTGCGCGATGCGGACATACTGACTACGTTGAATGAGCGTGCGGGTGCGCGGGTGTATATCAGTATTCCTTTCGCAGACGAGGCGCAGGCCAGGCTCATTGAGCCTCAAGCACCACCGCCGCTACGTCGTTTTGAAGCCATACGCCGATTGCACGAGGCGGGTGTGCCGGTTGCGGTGATGATATCACCCATTATTCCCGGCCTGACCGATCATCAAATTCCAGAAATTTTGGCGCGAGCAGCCCAAGCTGGCGCGCAACTTGCAACACAAACTGCACTACGTTTGCCCGGCAACGTAGAAGCGGTGTTTCTGAGCAGGCTTGCAGAGGTGATGCCTGGTCGAGTAAAACGGATCACGAATCGGCTACGTGATATACGCTGTGGGAAACTCAGCGATTCGCGTATCGGTATGCGAATGCGCGGATCCGGGCCTTATTGGGATAGTGTGCGCGGTCTATTTGATTTACACCGGAAGCGATTAGGGTTAGATCAGGATTTCCAGGTGAAGTATTCCGCTAAGGTAGCGAACATAGATACGCTGGGTGATCAAGCACAAAAGTTGTTGGACTTTACTTAGGGGTGGCACTAGCCTATTAGCAATCTCGAAATCTGTATAGCGTTGTCTTTACGAAATATATTTGGGACGATACGGTTCTTGGACTCGCTATACCATGATATCGTTAGTTTGTTAAGCGATAAAGGTTATGCCGGTGTGGGATTATGCTAGACAAAGCTGTTGCGGCTCGACGATGCCGGGATAAAGTAATAGCTGTACGATGGCGTAGAATGATACTTATGAGCATATTGAATCGCATGGTCAGCTATATCATCTTCTCATCGGATTACCCCGTGTACTCCGCACACTCGAAACGGCACTCACGACCTGCTGCCATTTTGATAGGGGTGCTTATGGTTTCGATCGTCATGGCATGTGCCTCGCAGAGGGTCATGGCGCAGGACGATAAGGTTTCCTGTCAGACTTGCCACGTTGCGCAAGGAGGCGAGTTAGGTGCATCGGTACATCAGGAGTTGTCTTGTCAAGAGTGCCATAGCGGCGAATCAACTTTCTCTATTTCGCAAAGTGAATTAGCGAAATATCTTGCTCGTTCCGCCAATAGCCATCTTTCTTTCGATCATGGCCAATCCTTTTTAGGTAAGCCTGCACGAAAGGATATTCCCGAGCGTTGTGGTACGTGCCATGCGGATGTTTCGCGCATGAACCCGTATGGTATGCGGACGGATCAACTATCCCGCTATTGGACTAGCGGCCACGGTAGAGTACTCAAGGAAAAGGGCAACGATCACGTGGCTGTGTGCATCGATTGTCACGGCGTACACGATATTAAATCCGGTCGAGACCCTCATAGCAAAACGTATTCGCTGAATATTCCCGACACTTGTGCTGCCTGCCATGCTAACCAAGCGTTGATGGATGAGTTCGATCTACCCGTAGAGGTGGTATCCGAATATCGCGATAGCGTTCATGGCAAGTTGCTGTTTGAGCAGGGTGATACGGGGGCACCGACGTGTGCAACTTGCCACGGTAATCACGCAGCTATCCCACCGGGTTTCTCGACCATCGGCGCAGTGTGTGGCCAATGTCATCATCACGAGTCTAAGATGTTTGCTACGAGCATTCACGCCCAACAGGAGGAGCACAAAGGGTGCGTACAATGCCATGGTGGTGGGGAGGATAGTCATTTTCACCATATCGAGCGCATCACGAAACCACCGGGCCTACTCATTCAGCGTTATGCACATTTGCTAAAAACGCAACCTAATCCTACCCCGGCGCAAGTCGCGAAAGCGATTCATCCAGGCCCGAAACAGATCATCATGCGTGCATTACCTACGTGTATGGATTGTCATGAGGAATTAGAGGACGACGAGAGTTTGCCCAAGTTATTTAACTTGCTTGATGAAATCGCTGCGGCTGAGCAGCGTTATGTAGAGACGGCCAATCGGCTTGACCACGTGGGTCAAGGCGTGTTGTTGGTTGAAAATCAGCGTTTTCTTTTTGAAGATGCCAAGACCCACTTAATCGCGCTGGCTCCCACACAACACACGCTGGACAACGAAAAAGTGGCTGAGAAAGTCGCCGCATTGAATGAGGTCTGTGCGCAAGTCAATCAGCAGCTTGATGAATTGGAAGCCGGGCTAACGTTGCGGTATAAGCTGCTCGTCCCTATCTGGATTTTTGCCGTCCTGTTTTCCATTGCGATTTACGCCAAGTATAAACAACTAAAAAGCCAGTGGGTGAAGCCGCTCAAGTAGATGCTGCCAGAGGGTGCCAAATGCCAAATGACATGAACAAACCACCATCGAGACGCGGCTTTCTTGATTTGATTTTAGCGCTTGGTACGTTTATTACTACCGTAGCCGTGGCCATACCGGGTTTGATGTATCTTTGGCCGGCCGCGAAAGGTGGTGGGCCTGATAAGGTTGAGGTTGAAGGGGCCAGTAATATGGCACCGGGGCAAGGGAAGACGATTCAAGTAGGTAGTCAAGCAGTTGTTGTGGTACGTCACCGCGGTGGGTTCAAAGCATATTCAGCCGTATGCACGCACTTGGGATGTTTGGTGAAGTGGGAACAATCTTCCAAGTCGTTTCTTTGCCCCTGTCACGCAGCGGTTTTTGATGAAAACGGAAAGGTTGTTTCCGGCCCGCCGCCGGCGCCACTACCGGAATTCGTGGTCAAGGAAATCGGCGATAAAGTGTTCGTCTCTGCTGCTTAAGTAGTGCGTAGCGTCATACAGGCGGTCTGTGTGTACGATGACATTGGCTGATCTTTACAAAGTGAACGCAAGATGGGTTTGGGTAAGTCAGTCAAACAATTCTTCGACGATCGATTCGATACCAAGTTAGCTGCTGAGCTATTCACCAAGCAAGCATTCAAACGTTTACCTCCGCGTACCGGTTGGCTGCATGTGTTTGGTAGTTTGTCATTACTGCTATTCATCAGCCAGACGATCACCGGCATTATGCTGCTTATTTATTATAGGCCAACGCCTGAAGCTGCGCATAAATCCATTCAATATATTACCGCCGAGGTTCAGTTCGGGTGGATGTATCGTCAGATCCACGCCTGGGGTGCGTCAGTGATGATTATGGCGGTCATCATTCACATGATACGTACCTTTTTCATGGGTTCGTATAAAAAGCCGCGAGAGCTAACTTGGGTGACTGGCGTCATTCTCTTTATCCTGACGATTACCTTCGGTTTTACGGGCTACCTTTTGCCATGGAATCAAATTGCGTTTTGGGCGACGACCGTCGGTACGGAATCAGCGAATAAGGTGCCTGTGATCGGCGATTGGTTGCAGTATTTCCTTCGCGGCGGGGATGCTGTCACTGGCGAAACTCTGTCACGATTTTTCGTGGTTCACGTGATTATTTTGCCGTGGGCGCTGACGGGTGTGATTGCCGTCCATCTGTTCCTGATGCGACTGAACAACTTAGCTACGCTGGAGAGAGTAGATGAAGAAGTGCCTCTAAAACCCGAGCATGGTATCCCGTTTTTCCCGGTACACGTCACGAAGGAGGGGGTCGTTGCAGTGCTGCTGCTGGCTGTCTTAGTGACATTAGCCGTAGTATATCCCTGGGAAATCGGCGAGCCGGCTAATCCGCTGGAAACACCGCCGCACATCAAACCGGAGTGGTATTTCCTGCCCTCTTATCAATTACTCAAATACTTTGAAGGCACGTACGGCGCGCTCATGGGTATCATTGGTTGCTCGGTCCCGTTTGTTCTGCTGCTGTTATGGCCATTCCTCGACAGGGGCAAGGAAAGACATCCTAAAAAGCGACCTCTAGCCGTGGGGTTTGGGTTGTTCGGTTTACTTGGCGCTATGTTTCTGGGTTATTTGGGACATATTTCCGAAACCGAACAAACATTTTTTGGCAAGCGATATCATATCACGCTGAAAGGTTGGCCGGTACCGCTGGACGATGCCACGGATGAAGCGCCACCGAAGCATTAGAGCATGGTAGCAGTCAAGGGTGTCGAGCCGCTACGACATTGGTGCAGCATTTAATGAAAATAGATGCTGCACCTCACTGATAGACGCTTTTGAGCAAACAACGTGTTGGCGTAACGCCATTGGTCATTCCCGCACAGGCGGGAATCTAGTGCCATGCAGCATGCATACCTCTACCGGGTTCCCGCCTGCGCGGGGATGACAGAAAACTGATCGGCCACAACCTATACAAATGGCAAGCCACGCAATTGGCAAGCTATTCGTGAGCAAGCACTAGTGCAGCGTCACAGCTAAATCTTGGGGTTGCGTTTGTCCTATCAGAGCCGCGACCGTGAGGGAGTGGACTTCGCGAACCCTAAACTTAAGGTGTGACAAAGCACTAGTACATCAAAGTGCTTCCATATTAACCCTTGCTATTTGATCATCGCCGAGCCGGAACCGTCGCTACGGGCACAGGTCCAAATGCCTGCTTTGTTGAGCAGTAGCCCATTGGTCTCGTCATAGGTCTTTGGCTTGAGGTAATAACGGCTACCGGATGAGAATGTAGCCTGAGCGCCCTCAAGCGTATCTTTAGGAAAACCGCACGTTCCGATGGGGAAACAGAAGCCCCCAAAGCAGACCAGATCACCAACGTAGACATTGCTTCCCCCCAAGCACGACTCCGTGGTCAGCGTCGGCTGACCGCATCCGCCGCGCTGCGCCTGTTGTCGTTGCCACTGCTCCGCGGAGATACAAGGCTGCTCATCATTTTGCACACGTCGCTCTTCCAGAACTTGGGCGGCAAGGCGCTTGACTTGCGTTCGATCGTTGGGGTCGAAGGTGAGAACCTTAGCGGGCGCCAGAAGAGTAGCATCGCCTAATTGGGCAGCTTGTATCAATGCGCTGTTCATCTCCGGTCGTTTGTTGGTAGCTAAGAACTCACTGGCGATTTTTCGCACTGCAACTTGGTTGGTAGGATCAACAAAACGGTAGCCCGCTGCGATCAGATCCTTGTAATCACCGGACTGACTGGCGGTGAGCAACGGTGCGCCGGGGGACAGGTTCGCCCACTCGTTGTAGTCGGAGACTGTTGTCCGGTTACCGCCTGCGCCGCACCATCCGCTAGCCGCGTTGTTGATATTCTGTGTGACGGACGTTTCCATGATCCCGTCACAGTCCCAGTCGAGTTCCGTCATATAGGAACCGACTCTCTCGTTCAGCGCGTTCTCGTTTTGCGAGCACATAATACCGTGGGAATAATCAATTTCCTTATAGAGCGACATCGGAAGTGACAGGCCTTGGCACTCAATGTTGGTCTCGACGCCCGCGAGCTGATATTGATAGGCCATAGTACTAGGCATATTGGGTACGTAGGGGCCTACGTAGTCGCTACGCGATGTATCGCTTCCACAGTACTGCGTGCCGCAATGGGACAGGCCTAGGTTGTGGCCGAATTCGTGCATGAGCGTACTCGCATTGTCAAACGCAGTACCCACCTGGCCGGAGAAACCGCCCAAGGTGACAATGAAGAACTGACCACCGTTGGATAAGCCGGAACTACCGGATGTGTTGCAGGAGGTGTTTTCATACCGATGGGCGAAGACGCCATAATACCAACCGGCATTTCCGTCGTTGTCGAAATAAGTCTGGCGTATCTGTCCAAAACTTGAATTGGAGTTGTTGTCGTAACCAAACAGGCTGCTATTGCAGTTGCTGGGATTGCGTACGAGGACGTTAACATGCGGAATGGCATCGTCCACGATAATATTGAGCGTATGACCCTGACAGGCAAACGCTTGCTTGACAGCATTGATCACAGCCGTGCTAGGTTTATGGCTATGGCCGGTGCTAGAGTTAACCATGTAATCAATTTCGATATTGAACGTGGCGCCATAGGTTAAGCGGCAAAACAAGCAGCAGACCAAGGCTGTGATGATTTTCGTTTTCATCGGGAACCTCCTTAATGTGTTGGTTTACTGCAAGTTGACCAGAACTAAGACCATATCGTTCTTCACTTTACCCATGGCCTTTCCGATGATAGCACCCTGCGCTTTCGTGTGATCCGTCACCTTCATACAGCGTCCCTTAACGGAAGAGGTCGTCAATAGATCGCCCGCTTGAATCGTACCTGCGGATTGATCAGCGAAGCAGTACACACGTCCCGATAGAGCGACTGGGTGGTCGCCGTTTGCTTCAGAGCCAAGCTGACCCATCAACATGCCTGGAAGCACCCCGTTAGCCCCACTGATGATACCCGCCACTTTCTTGTCATACGCTTCATGGCACACAACAAGCTTACCTTCTGCGTTCGGGTCGATGGAAACCACCATGCCGGGTTTGACATCACCGCTAATGTCGAACTGTTCGGATAGGTCGGAACCGCCAGTGATTTGTAAGACTGGTGTGATCACCCGACCGCCGCCCGTCCTGACCGGATCGAGTGTGATTTGCGTAACCCCCGCCGCGTCCTTCAATCGAATAGCCGACGCACTATCAGTCTCTTCGGCGTCGATCTCAATCGTGTTAATGCCTGCGTTGTTATAGAGATTTATGGAGCCGCCGCCCGCGGCACCTTCCTGGGCGTCCATGACGATTTTTTGGTTGCCGGCATCGTCGGCTAGTCGCAGTGCCGCACCGGCGCCCTCCTGAGCGTCGATAAACACGGTATCCGTACCAGTCGCATTGCGTAAGGTTATCTGTGCACCGTCTGCAGCGACCTCTGCCCCTTCAATCAATACTGTAGTCGTGCCATCCGCATCCCGCGCAGTGAACAATCCTCCCCCCTCACCATCAACACTTACCGTCGTAGCCAGCGCGTTGGATCCATTGTAAAGAGCCAATGTCCCGGAGTTAGTTGAGGTGGTCAATTGGGCGCGAAGGTGACCCACACCGTTGAACAACTGTAATCTACCACCGGTGTCAGATGACGGAAAACCAGGAAAGAAAAAACGGGAAGCGCCAAGTTTCACAGCCAAATCGTTGTTATCTAGGTCGTACATCAACATTTCACCCCAGGAAGTGCCGTGAAGTCGAATCTGCTCCAACCCATCGGATCCGTAGGTGCTAATGCGGGCGCTAACGCCGTCAAGCACAATCGACTCGACACTGGCCGTTGCGTTCCAGATAGTCATCTTACCGTTGGCGCTAGCTGAACCCAGTTCGATAGTATCGTCAAGTTCAGCACTGGCGACACGATCCACGCGTAAGGAATAAGGCACGGTGACCAGTGGCAAGCGCGGACTCATCTCCGCACCACCGTCTACAGCTACGCCAAGTTCGCGTCCACTACCGTCGAAACTCGAAGCTGATACGGGAAAGGTTGTGTCAGCTACACCGTTAACCAATGGCACAACGCGGACAATAATCGGTCCTTCGACGAGCGTACCGTCGGTCTTGTAAATGTTGAATTCCAGGTCAACCGGGCCGGGCAATGGGGTACCATTATTGTCTCTAAGTAACGCCTGAAAGCTGAGCTTCATAGCATCGCTATCTAGTATGGGGGCTTGTACAGCTTGGCTGGCATTACTTTGACCATTGCCTTGTGTAGCATCGATCCACCCCTGGCGGTCTTCAATCACGGGCCGCGTCGTGTTGTCTGGGGCGTCGGTTGGATCATTGCCATTCGTCTCAACCACTACGGTTTGATTAATCTGCGTTACTTGAGGCGATGGTGTCGTGACCGTCTTTTCTTCCGCCGCGGTTACGCTAACCTGAGTGGCGATCAGCCCGCAGCTGGCGAGTACGACAATCGCGACCAGGGTCTTCCAAAATTTCTGTTCGTTCATTGATTCCGCTCCTTAACTATGACGTGGATGATTCATGTCCACCATTTTCTCAATTGTATGATTCTCACGTTTCGTGTTTCACATGGAGATCGACCGGTAAAAGGATGCCGAAAGGCACCTAGTTGCTAATGGCCCGCTGAAAGGCGGCTGCATCGAGCAGGTCGATTCGCCCGTCTTCGTTATAGTCCGAACATGAACAGCTGGGATTGATAAACGGGTTGACCGGCCCCAGCATACAGTCGTTTCTTGTTAGTGTTGGTAGGTCCGGTAGGTCGACAAAGAGACTCACGTCGCAGTCGCCGGTGGGCGACAAACCACTGACTAACATGCAATGCATAATGCCTGCCAGAACCTCGACGTTGCCATCTGTCGTAACTCCTACAATAGCTTGTCCGGTGTTTAGAAACGAGCCGGTACCGTCCCCGGTACCGTCCGATGTTTGACTGCCCACTGATACGGACACGCAAACTGCATCATCCCCTTGAACGATAACTAGCGGGAACAAGAGTGCACCCGCTAATACTAAGACAATCAATGTTCTCATAGACATTCTCCCTCCGTTGGAATGTGAAAGCCCCCTCGACGGTGGACTGACATAGCCGCCTCGACACCCCCGGCCCACAATCCCACGATTCTACCAAAACGAATGGCAGTTTTCAAGGATTATGTGATATGCAGATGAAAATATAGTTTATGGCAGCACATGCTAGATGATTATTCCGAGTCAGATCTGTCAGTGCGAGCCTTTGAACTTATAATTAACACCGTCCCGAGACCGATAATGTTGACTACACGACGATCCGCGCAAGGAATCAACCAGTTTCAATTGTCTTGATTATCACCTTTGGTGTCGTCACCTGACGATAATATTTGCATTAATTACAGGGCGACATACCAATCGGCGACGCCAAGCGCCATTCAGCAAAACTATCGGCACCGGTCTGAACATTGATCAACTCGATTAAATCCAACGAGTTTTGTGTAGCTGAACGATCGATGTCTGTAGAAATAGCGGACAAGCCCGACGTATCTAGATTAGTTAGATGCGTCGTCAAGGCACTAATGTCAGCCGTCTCCACCGAGTTATTACTGTCCACATCCGCCGGTTGAATGCCCAAACATATCTGACTGCCGCTGTCGATATGCGTTATGGTAGTCCACGTACTCAAATCGAGATTACGATTGAAATTCAGTGCGATCACATTCGGATCGCCCCCGACGTTGATATCCACGCCAGTGATCGTCGGCACACTCGCATCATCATCAGTAATGTCAAAACTCGTCGCAATCAGCGTAGTAGCATCGGCGTTGAAAGTAATCACCACGCGTTTGGTACCGAAAGTTGCGGCGGCATCATTTCGCTCATGTGGTATGCGGGCATCCACCACGCCATTCGCTGGATCAGAAGAGATCATTTGCAAACAAACACCAAGGTTTGAGCAATCGCCACCCACCGTAAAAGTACCATTCATAGCCGTGCAAATGTTGGCCACCGTATCCACAAGGCAACTGCCATCATCTAGGCAACATGAGCCGACGGTGCAATCCACCGTACCGTCACATGGCAAGCTTGCCCCGGCGTATATGCCACCACCATCTTCACAGTCTTGCCGATTCTGTTGGGCACAGGTGCCGTCAAACATGCAGCACGCCCCCACACTGCACAAGTCAGCCGGGCTGCACGTCGTCGCATCACCTTCATAAGTACCACCCAAACCGCCGGCCCCGGCGCACGCATTGAGCGTGACTTCGTCACACCCGCCTGCATGACAACAAGCACCGCGAGCTTCGCAAACCTGTTGGCTACACGTCACGCCTACACGGAAATCAATGGGATCATCACAAGCTGACATGGGTACACCATCACGGCAAACGCCATCCGCACCACAACACGAACCCAATAGACATTCTCCCACCTGACACGTCGTACTAGCACCTTGCGGGAAACCATTGACATTTCGGCAAAATACATCCGTAGACAAGCCGCAAAAGTCATCGCCAAGCGTGCAGATACCTTCGTCAAAAATACAATCGCTGTCGTTGACACAGGAGTTACCGGCATCGGTACCATCTAGACAGGATTTCACTAAAATGCAGACACTCGATGGACATTCACTATCATCCACGCATGGATTGCCTTTTTCAACACCGGTCGCACACACATCGACGACGCATGAACCAATGACATTATCGCAATCGCTATCCCCAATTTGCATATCGCACGCGCTACCGTCTTCCAATCCACCCACGCACATCGGCAACGAACAGCAGGCACCCACTGCACACGTATCCGGCTGACATAGCGTGCCATCGCCTACATAATTGCCCGCAGTTCCAGATTGACTATCGCAGTCCATCTGCGTCAATCCATCTACGCAGTTACCATCGCTTACACAACACGCACCGCGCGGCAGGCAAGATATCTGGCCACACGCTTGCCCGGCGTTGTATGTCGAATTAGGTATCGCAGCACAGTCGGACTGTCGCTGATTGTTCGTGCAAGTACCATCCAGTTCACAGCACGCACCCAAAGTGCATAATCCCCCTTGACCATTCGCCGGACAGGGCACTAATTCCCCTTGAAAAAATCCGCCGGCAGACGTGCAGTCCGACTCAAGCATCTGCACGCAGCTCTCATCACCAAAGCAACATGCGCCTAATTGTGGACATGCACTACAAGTAGCGTCGAGTGTGAAGGTAGCTGTAGGTTTGGTAATCGGATCGCATTGCAATTCGATGATGCCGTCTACGCAGTTACCATCTGTTTCACAACAAGAACCGAACGAACAAAGTCGCCTGCGACAATCATTATCCACTTGGCACGAAGCCCCGTCGCTATCACCACCAAAGCACGTTGAAGTCAGTGGACATACGCCCAATGGGCAATTGGTGTCAGAGGTACATGCAATCCCATCGTTAGGCCCGCCCACGCACACATTGACCAGGCACCGCCCGCTATCATCGGGGCATACGGTCGCATCGCCGTGATACAACCCACCAGCGTTATTGCATCCAAATTCAGTTAAGTTTACGCAACTGGTATCAGGCATACAGCAGGCACCCGTCGCACAAACGACATCCACACTGCACGATGACCCGTCACCAAAATATTGGCCGGCAATCCGATCACATAACAATTGATTCGCCGACGAGCACGTACCGTCAGCAGCGCAACAACCACCGGTCGGGCAAATCGCATCCTGACCGCATACCGTGTCGTCACCGAAATAAGTACCTGCTATAGCGCTGCATTCCGATTGGCTAAGTGTAAAACAGGTGGCAATGTCCGTGCAACATCCGCCCGTACCCGGACAGGTAGCGAGGGAGCAATCCGGATTTACATTGAAGGTGCCGCCGAGCAAAGCACATTCAGCTAAGGTCACTAATTCGCTACAGGAGTGATTAGGTTGGCAACATGAACCCAGTGCTGAACACGCGCCAATGACACAGTCCGAACCGTCGTTGAGATACTGACCACCAGCCGCGTTACAATCCAACTCTGTTAGCACGGAGCATGAACCATCATTAAAACAGCAACTATCACGATCGGCTGCACAGGATGCAGCCGAACAAGAGGTACCCACGCCCCCGGATGTTGCCCCGCGCAGCCCGCACGCGTTCGCAGAGATGTCTTCACAATGACCATCAGCAAAACAACATTCCTCCGTGTTGCAAGATACCGACGGGGCATCGCACGACTGACCAACGCAAACGCCGACAATGTCCGGACACCCGGTATCGTTCAGGCAAGCGAATGTATCGTTAGAACCGCCCGTGCACATACCAACACAAATACCGTCACCGGCAATACAATCGAGACTGCTCGTACAAGACAAACCGTCTCTTATACCACCGACGCACGCTTTGTTGTCGCATGATCCAATATCATCCGGGCACTCGCTATCTACCAGACAATTTGTCACGCCATCATCATTACAGGTGGCATGGAATACACCCAACATCGAAGATGCGACGCACGTCGGCCCGGTCGTATTCAAACACGTACCGTCAGGTATACAGCAAGCACCCAGACCGCTAAGGTTCGAGCAACTTGTGCCACCGCACGTCGAGCTATCACCACCGTAAGCAGTGATAATATTGCCCGCATCTACACACTCAGCACGGGTACCCAGGGCGTTGCATTGGTTGAGTGTGCCGCCACTACCGAAACAACACGCACCGCCACATTCCAATGCCGGTGGGAGACTCACACATTCAGTGCCACTACCCCGATACGTGCCACCAAAGACTGCGCAACCGCCGGGTGACAATGTCGAACATCCTTGACCGGAGATGCAGCACGCACCATGACAGGGCGACGGAACCAACGGCGAACCATCCCCCTGGTATACGCCACCGGCAGCCAGGCAGTCAGACTCGCACATTTCAACCGTCGTCACGCCGGTGCCTACGGCATCCGGTACGCAGCAAGCTCCCGTGACAATTGGGCAAAGTCCCGCTACGCAACTCACCGTAGAACCTAGCCAGTCGCCCAGGTCAGCCTCGCAACGCTCACGCACGTAGTTGTCCTGGCAATCGGCGTCTACGCCGCCGCCGTCGTCACAGCGCAAACAACATGCACCAATCTGACATCGACCAGGCTCGCAGACTGTCTTCTGACCATGAAAAAAGCTTCCCGGCGCTGTACATTCATCTTGGAAAACTTCCTCACACCCGCCAGGCCTGTTGGCATCGCAACAGGCCCCGACCTTGGGATCAAGGCAAAGCTGCATGGAATAGGCTGATTTATTGAAAGGCTGTCCCGGGAAGAATGGGTCATCCATAATCGGGAGACTGATAGGCTCCCTACCGACGGAACCTTCAATCACACCATCAGGCACAATGGCATCCCCTGGAAAATCTTGGGGGTATAAATTGGTTACCTGCGCATCACGAAAGAATCTGATTTGTTGTAAGTTCCATGTGGCACCAATGGCATAACGAAACCCACCCGTCAGCACAACACCATCGGGTGCCATCAGTTCGCCACTGGTATAAAACTGCCTACCCGTCCCCGTCAACGTCCTGGGAGGATTCTGCACAAACACCGGCGTATAAGAATTACTACCTATGGGTGCCCGATGAACTGAAAAGGATATCAACGCATCCAACGGGGATGCGATGGAGCCGAACTCCAGCTCGATCATGATCTCCCTCAGCGTGGTGGTATCATCCACGCGAAATACGACCCCTCGGTAATAGTTGGGGTTGAGGAAGGCGGTAAAGCTGTCACCGGTTCCGCCGGTCGATGAACAATTCCCCACCGCCGAGGCATTCAACATGACGGCGGCAGATGAGGACGAGGTTTCGACCCTCACCGACCCGGCCTCCGGATCGGGACCATTAGCCATCGCCCGCTGATCAAGCATCGCCGACGAGGCTGTTAACCATGTTACGATGGCCAATAAAGTGAATATCGTTTGCTGCGTGCGCATACTACCGGCTCCCATGAATCTTGATGACTTATAGAGAGTTGGTCAACTGGGCGGTTTGGTGGTTATCAACACCCCCGCGCAAGTACAACATAGGTGACTGCCCCCTCAGAACGATCCTGCGTATTCTACCCCCAAAGGCTCTGTTTTACCAACATTACCTGACTTAAATCGCACCCCAAATATGACACAAGGCTCCCGATAACGACGAATACGTCATCCAAACCAGTGTCAAAGTCCGATACCCCATCCTAGTGTTTTGTCACAGCAAAGAATTCGGGTGGCATGGGCAAGTCCCGATGTACTCCGAAGTTAGTTCGGGGTACATCGGGACTTGCCCGTGTTGTTCCGGATACCGCCATGGGCAAAAAACCTTGCCCATGCCACCCATCCAATGATCAGCGACTGAGCACTAGCGAGCCGCGAGCTTAATGCCCTCGCAGACGACCGGACCAATACGTCCTTCGCTACGCCGGGCATGTCAAATCAGAGCCGCCGGCGCAAGCCTGCGGACTCCGTACCACAACAAGACTACCAACGTCATCATGCCGGTACGTCACCAGGCTTACGCCAGGTGCGCTGACAAGGCTCAACTTCGATACCATCACGCGCTGCTCTCCTAACCCCACACGACCATCCGCTTTTGCTCAATCACCCCGCGTGTCGTGGTACTTACCGATGATTTGCGGCCCCACCATGCGCACAGGCTCACCGAGAATCGCCGGTAGACGATCTATCGTTTCCTGGAATCGCAAAGCCCGCGAGCTAACATCCTGCACCAGCATGTCCATACTGGTAGGATCAGCCGGGTCGATAATCGTCAGATCCTCTTCGCCGCGTAGCGTGCCGTACACGGTGAACACCTGGGGCCGAACCGTCAGCCATTCACCCAAAGAGGCTAGCACCGCGATGGAGTTAATATAGCTACGGTCTTTCACCGCAATGGTACTATCGAGTTCAAACGAATCGGTGCGATATTCAAACGACGCATCGGGATGATGCACGTTGGCCAATTCGCCCACCGTCATAAACCCTGTTCCGCGACGCATGTCCGGGGCGGTATCGCTCCAACCTCGACGTGCGAAAACACTTAAAGGATCCGAGTAATCCCCGGTGGTATCTGATGTAGATGGGCCCACCAACACACGAAGTTCCCGATAGGCGACAATCGCTTTTGCCAATGAATCGCCGATGTTAATAGGGAGCGCTGAGTTCGCACCGGTCGGTAGCAAGATATCTGAGAACGTACTTCGGAAAGGCACAGGTATCTGATCCATAGCGACCAAAGGCAATCCTTCGAGTACTTTCCAGGGCGCCGTGTTCAGATCAATCTGACCATGAACCCGCAGCCCACCCATGTCCACCTTGGGGGGAGCGTCTTCATTGATGATCAGCTTACCGTTGCTATCGTGGGTGTAGGGTCCAGGTCCATCCAACGGCATAACCGTGAAATAATCGAAGACCAATTGCCCCCAGGGTAAATGCATCGCACCGCCTGCTCTACCGGCTGTGTCCTTAATACCTGCGACTGGAAACGTGCCGGAGTTGTCCATCCGCGTCATATCCCAATTCGGATCAATATGATGCGCGTGATAACCGTTATTAGCTAAACTCAGGTCATAGATGGGCATACGACCGTTGTCGGTCGGTGTACTGACACCGTTCTCAAGTTCATCAAAGTTATTGAGTGCTTCCGTGAACGCATTCTTCGTCGAATTAGCGTGACGCATGAGTGTCAATAGCATACCGGTGGTCGGAAACGATTCTAAGAGCGTGCCTCCCAGTGTGGGTGCAAAGACTGGGAATTCCAACTCCACCGGGGCACCTTCTGCTGCATGGTCATTAGGCTTGCCGAACGTCTCGACGCCTGTAGATGCCAAGGGGAAATCCAAGGGGACCGGGGCATACCAACGCCCAATGCCAATACCATCAGCCGCCCGTTGTAGAGACAATAAACTATTGCCTATCTTGCCAACACCAGCACCTATGTTGAATTGATCTACAACGATACTCACCACTGAGAAGGATGTGTCAATCGCATCATCCCGCACCAGAGTGATCGTGTCACTATCAGTGAATACAAGTGTTTCCTTATCGAGTTTTACTGTAGTTCCCCCACTTGTTAGTAGAACGCCACTGTAAAAACCTTTGAACTCCTGTGCATTTAACTGCTCGCCGACTGGGAAATTAATCGTTGTCCCAGCAACTTCCAGCGAGTAGTTGTCAAGCGGAATTGCTTGATCAAACGGATTGAACAACTCAACCCCAAAGAATGAATTTGATCCGGTAGAAACTTCCAGTGCGTCGAGTTGATTATCGTTATCAGTATCATCCTGGCCATCCGCATTAGCTACGACTTCCACAATAAATGGCTGAATTTCCAGGCCAAACACCTCTTTTGGTGTTGATGCGGCATTTCCAAAATTGGGATCATTAGGATTAGCCGAACGAATCGCAACAGCTGTTGGATCGTCATTTGTATCTGCAAAGTCAATCATATTGGCCGTCAGCGAAGCTGCTGTGCGAGCGATCGCGTCGTAGTTGGGTACCCAGATAGTACGTTCTTCATTAGGATTAGACGAATCAGCACTCTGGTAAGCCCCCCACTCACTACCGCGAGCATTAAACAGCAGCAACGTAAACGCATCCTGAATAAGTAGTGTGCGCTCGCTTAGGCTAATGAGGCTAAGACTAGAACCACTAGATTTGGAAGCTTGATCCAGCCAGGCCAAGCTGAGTTTGAGCCGACCCTTACGCGGATCGAGCGTGCAATCGGGATCGTTAATACATGCACTGGTCTCAGTGATCTCGCTAGGATTACTAAACGGATAGGCCAGTAAAGGAAAACGTGTCACCGCATCAGTGGGGAAATTCTCTATAATCAGATCGATAAGATCCTTACGGTCGTTCGACGGTCCCACCATCACCGGGCGGCGCAGTAGATCGCTATAACTGATTGTGGTGACAAGGTGGCGTCGGTCATATTCATCTTTGGTTGGATCAGGGTCAGCCTTGTCCGCATCCATGCGCAACCACCAAAGGGGGATAATCGGATCCGACCCTTTTTCATAGGGGGAAAAAGGCCAGTAGCGATGATCGCGCGGAGACTGTTTATCCGGGAACAAGGCCGTTGCATAATGACCACCACCCGTGATGAGGTCCGAGTTGAACCGACTACCTTGCAACCGTGTCAGCGAAAGTATTTCGGGGGGTAAAAAATGTCGCCGACGAAGCGATGGTTCTTCAATAGCCGGGGTATAAAAGGGTGGGTCGAGGTTTTTGGTGCTGCCCAGCACGTTACCGATGAGTAGCGGATGAGACGCATTCACGTTCACCATTCCGTTATGCGACACCACCCGCAGACCCAGTTTCACCGTGCCATTAGGCTTGGACGCCGGGTTCAACATACGCGCCAGCCCCGCCAGGCGCCGCTTGTTTCCACCCGCTGCGGCTGCCAAATCAACTTCGATCGCATCCACAATGCCGTCGCCATCGGCATCGACCAGGGTACGGTATTCGGAGGTGAATACATCAGCAAAACCATCGCCGGTAGTATCATCATCACCTATCTGACCGGCTTCCGTCTCATAGCCGGGTTTGTTCAATGCATCTAAGGGAAACCAACGCCTCTCGCCCACATTGATGGGTGCGTCCTTCTGGCTCATCTTGAAATCTGAGCCTATGAATACTGGAGACTGAATCTCCTCCAGGTCCGTCACCCAGGGCCAAACCATACGACCCGTGCTATCAAGATGCGGTTCGATAGGCGCTGTTAAATTGTGTACGCCGGGTAGTTGAACGTAAGCGGCTGCACCCTGGGCTAAGCTGCTTCCGGCAACGCTGCTACTGAGTGGTTCAACCAAATCCGCGATCAGGTTTGAGGTATCCTCCATCACCTGCTGCATGGCTGGCGTAGCCTGATTACGTTGTCGCTCCGAACTGATAATGCTCGACTCGAAATTCATCGTAGCCATAAACGCCACACCGGCTACGAATAGCAGACCAAGCACGGCCATCACCAGCACGAGGATCGTAGCTGAGCGACGAGACCCGCGCTGTCGTAGAGAGGTGTGTCTAAGTTGTGTCAGTTTCGTAGTCATACTCGTTTTCGTTGCAATGCTTCGCTCATCTACCCATTGTGGCTTTGTGGTTAACGCAGCCGTGCTTTCAAAAATACTGATCAAAAACGCCCCTCCACCGACTACGAGCCGATCGGAATCACCATCACATGCCGAATCGGACGAGCCAGTCGATGGCCGTCGTCGTAAACATCCACCGTGATACGCAAGGCCGTAGGAAACAGCTCATCCGCAATGGGCGCGTCTATCGGTCCGCCGCGATTGGCAGTAAACACCGCAAAATTCGCTGTTGGGCCGTTGTTATAGCCATGTTTTCGCCATTGGGGATCCGGATTTTCATTGCCGAAGCGTTCGTCGAGCGAATAGGGGATTGTATCTTCGCCCAGCAATGCAACTCCCATTAAATCATCCAAATCCTGGGCACGATTTAAGTCAGAAGCATCGTTTGCCTCTAATTGAGCACGCGCAATCGAGGCCAGCGGATCATCATCAGCCGGGTCGCTTGGGTCATCCCCAATATCCCCTAAGTCAATCCAGAAGATCTGATTTTCACGTGCCAGTAGATTACCCACAAAAGCCGCCCGTGGATCGAACGTCCATTCGACTTTGAACGACGCACAAGACGGTATGAAGTAATGCCCAAGACGCTCTGCTAATACGGCTGGCGGTGATTCATCCAATAAGCTTCGTGAAAACGGCATCGTGCCACCGTTGAAAATCTCCGGCATGTAGAAATTCGCGCCGGATGAGTTTTCGAGCACTAGCTTCTCATAATCAAAGTTGTAGACCACATCCGACTCGCCGGTTAATAGTCGATAAGTGGTTGGATTCAACGGTAAAGGCTCCGTGACCGAACTACCGAGCCGGTTGGCTGTATTCGAAGTGTTCGAGTCATCGTAGGGAACCCATTCCGGAATTCCATCCGTACCCGGTAGTAAATGAATCACCCGGCGTGCCAAGTGCCAATTCTCTGCCGGTACCGGTGATAGTAAAGGATACGTCGGAAACGCATCAGGGAACGGTTCGAATTCATAGATGCCAGTCGGACCCAACACATACTCGCCCAGATAAGCGTGTCCATAAACAACTTGTTGAACATTAGAGCGAACGGCTTCGGGGACCGTGCTCGTAGCTGATTTCGGCGGGTAGGTCACGTAGCTCAAACCCTGGCGCTGCGTGAAAAACATCAACAAATCAGCGCGTGGCGGCTCGACAAAATCCGGTATGGTATTGCTCTCACGCTCCGGGTCAGGATCGTGTGGATAACCGTCGAGCGGATTTTTCGGCTCATCGTCAGCATCAAAACCATCCTGCGTCCAATAGGCATTGATGGGAAGACCCTGAATCACCAACACCCCGCTACCGTTATACACCCCTCGAAAATCATCTCGAAGCGTTTGTTCCAAAATGCGTAGCGAGCGGTTCACCTCCGTCAGGGCCGTCGCCTGCCCCGTCGCGCTGACCGTCAAACTCATGACCTGCCCGACAAGACCCAGCATGACCAGCAGAATCCCCACCGACACCAGCAACTCAGCCAGGGTAAACCCCGCTCGCCGTTGGTTGCGTGGATAACGCACCCGTCGAAATGTCGTCGTTGCTGGACGCATAACGTGAAACTTCAATTCTTCCTAAAAAAGTACGCGACACACGCCGCGTAATCCGCCCCAATTATGGCCAGAGCCAGGTGTCGGTCCAGCCATCAGTATAAAAGGTTTTGGCCCGATAACCATTCGGGTGGCATGGGCAAGTCCCGATGTACCCCGAACTAGCTTCGGGATACATCGGGACTTGCCCGTGTTGTTCCGGAGTCCACACAGGCAAAAAAAACCTTGCCCATGCCACCCATCAAATAATCAGCCACTGAGCACTAGTGCAGCGTCACAGCTAAATCTTGGGGTTGCGTTTGTCCTATCAGAGCCGCGACCGTGACAAGCTGTCTAAATACCTTGCGTACGCTGGATGGCTTGCGCCTCTTCAAACCCGGCTGGTGTTCCGTTTGGTTGGCCCGGATCATGGGGCAACCTGGCGACCGAACTTTACCAGGCGAGGGTAGGGCTTTCA
>JAJRWX010000008.1 GCA_024276605.1 Planctomycetota bacterium
CAGCTCGTCCTCGCAGCCTTCGACGATCACGGCACGGACCTGCCCATCGACTACGAACATCAAACACTCGGCGGCAGTTACGCCTCGCCCAACGGACAAGCCCCAGCCGCCGGATGGATCAAACGTATCATAGGTGAGGCGAGTGTGGGCCTGTTCGCCGAAATCGAATGGACCCAGCAAGCCCGAGAGATGCTTGCGGCTAAACAGTATCGCTACCTCTCTCCCGTAGCCATCATCCGCAAATCCGATCGTAAACTGATGGCTATTCACTCTGCAGCGCTGACCAACAAACCCGCTATCGTAGGCATGACGCCCATCGTCAACAAGCAACCACCATTAGATGACATAGATATGACACCCATGTGGGATCAATTGCGGTCCAAGTTGTCTTTGCCTGACTCCGCCGGGGCTGGGGAACTTCTCTTGGCAGCCAATCAACGTATCGTCGATCTCGAATCGCAGCACAAAGAGCAACACGCCAAGCAGCGCATCGCCGACGCGATGCACACCGGAAAACTTACCGAAGCCCTGCAACCCTGGGCGGCGCAGTTAATTGCCAGGGATGAATCACTTTTTGACCAATGGCTGCATCATGCCCCGGTATTGGTGCCGCTAGGATGTCGCACGCGTGATGATGACAGCGTTTTACTAAGTCATAAACACCGATCAATCTCAGCCGGGGCACGGGCGGAGTTTCGTGCCAACCCCATGCTCGCATCACTGACCACGGAAGAAGCATACGTCAAAGACGCTGCGATAGCTGCCGGTATCGAACCATCGAAGTCGTAGTACATGTCCATGCAATGAAAATAAGGCTTCATACAGCCAGCGTAAGGAAAGGAAATAATTGCCATGCCACTGACAACTAACATAGAAGTAGACCATTACATCGACCAGGAGCTGCGCACTTTTCAAATTGCCGCCGCCAAACACATCTACAAAGGTGCACTCGTGGGTCTAACAGCCACGGGCTACGCCCAGCCGTTAACCGCATCGGACAAGTGTATCGGTATCGCCTACGAAGAGGGAGATAACACCAGCGGGGCAGACGGAGCGCTTTCGCTGCGTGTCTTCACTATCGGCGACTTTGGATTTACCCTGGCCGGGGCTACCCTAGCCGATGTCTCTCGTCCGGTCTTCGCTTCGGCTGATGATACCTTGACATTTACCGCGGCTTCCAATGCTTACGTGGGCATCGCCCAGGACGTCGTCTCGACCGGTGAAATCATCCTACGCCTCGACACGGCGCAGCGACAAATCAAAACCGTCGTTCACGCCGTAGAAAACCTTGCTGCCGGTGCGGATATTGCCGCCCGGGCTATGCTGGGTTTCGATACCGATGCCTGGCTCATCTCCGCGCGAGTGGTCAATCAAACCGCTGCTGCTGTCGGTATTGATAATAGCAACACTTGTGCCATTACTTTGGCAACTGGGGCGGGAACCGTGGTCACCAAAACCTATGACGCCACAACCGTCTTCCCCACAGCCAACGTATCTGACGATCTCGGCGCTCTCAGTAATCAGCATGTTGGCAACGGTGATGTGCTTACTCTGGCGGTAACTAACGGCGTAACGGCTGACCCCGGTACGTTCCTCGTCATCGTTGACTATGTGTAACCTCACGGACTACCAACTGACGCATAACGTCGAATAACCAATAACCATTTCGCCTTTAGAAAGGAACGCCTCCATGGCTATTATTAATACAGGGTTGCTGAGCAAAGGTCTGCGCAGCGAGTTTCTCAACCGCTTCGACGCGACCGAAACCATCTTTCAGGATTTGAGTACGCGGATCACATCCAATTCGGACAGCGAAACCTATCGCTGGCTTGGTTCATTACCGCGTATGCGTGAGTGGGGTACCGGTCGATTAGCCCGAGGACTGCGCACCGAGAGTTACTCCATCGAGAATCTCAAATATGAGTCCACGCTGGAAGTAGATCGTGATGAAATTGCCGACGATAAGACCGGCCAAATTCGTATTCGCATCGCCGAACTCGCACAGCGGGCCGCTACCCACAAGGACTATCTGATTGCACAATTGCTCATCAACGGTGAGACCTCAGGCTTTAACAGCTACGACGGTACGTCCTTCTTCTCCAGTACGCACCAATCCGGTGCCTCCGGTGCGCAGGATAATCGCCTCTCCGCAGATGCCGTCGATCCCGACAATCCCACCGTCGACGAGTTCAAAGCTTCACTCCGTGTAGCCATCACCGCCATGCACGATTTTAAGGATGATCAAGGCGAGCCGATGACATTTAGTGCCAACCATCTAGTCGCGGTCGTACCTTCCGCATTGTATTTAACCGCGCTCGAAGCGTTGAATGCTACCGTGGTGAACGGGGTAGTGAATGTCGTCGCCGGTGCAGCCCGCATTATTGCCGTGCCCTGGCTGACTGATGTTAGAAAATGGTATCTACTCAAGACGGACGGTGTGGTACGACCCTTTATTTTCCAGGATCGTGAGCCAGTCGAGTTTTCCGCCCTCACCGAAAACAGCGAAGAGGGTTTTCGTCGAGAGAAATATCTCTACGGCGTTCGTGCGCGATATCGCATGGCTTACGGCTATTGGCAATTTGCCGTGCGAGTTCTCTTTAACCTGCCAAGTTAGAGACATGATTGACAAGGCGAGGTCGGTCGCTAACCGGCCTCGCCTAACGGTGCCCTTTGCTTGCATGAAAGACACGACGACACGTGATGAGGAACGTAACCGATGAGCTACATTACGAATCAGAGCATACAGGATCGGCTCGGCAGCGCAGCTTTACTCCAACTGGCCGACGACGACGGCGATGGTCAGGCTGATACCGCTATCCTCGATGAAGTACGCGGCGCTGCCGAAGGTGAAGTTAACGCTTACCTGGCCCGTCGCTACGACGTGCCCATTGATGTCGTGACTCATCCTGATCTGGTTGGTTTGCTGGCATCTATCACACTGGACCTGGCGGAGTATCGCTTGCGCCTGCGTCGGCCTCCCGTGCCAGATGATGTCAACGAACGATTGCGTCATGCGCTGACCTGGCTTTCCCGCGTGGCGGACGGCACGCTCGAACTTCCCAGCCGGGGTGTTGCCCTCACGACCATTCGAGGCACGGCGGCTCATACCCACGGTGAATCGCGGCTATTGTCGCGAGATGAGCTGTCTGACTTTTGAATATAAGTGTCATATTTGTGACAGTTATGGAAAAGGTTATTTGAGTGAAATCCAGTCATGCCCACCACGGATAGAACAACCATCAAAGCGGCTATCGATGCATTTGTGTCGCTGCTTCGATCGAACCTCGTAGCCAATCCACCTACGCTAACGAAACCGTTTCGAAGCATCACTATCGGTGACAGTGGCGCACAGGCGTATCCACGATCGTTTCTTGTCGTGCAGTTGTCGCGTGCGCAAGTGATAGGCGTGATGGACAACGACAAGCTCATCGAAGTAAGTATGACCCTACGCATTTATGCCGACGTGACGCAGGCCGATCCGCACGCCGTTATGCTAGATACCATCGCTACGGTGGACGACTACCTGGATAGTCTCCTCGATACAGGCGTTATCGAAGGGGCTATGGGTTTCGACGATCGTGACTGGACCTTCGAGTATGCCAAAATCACGTCCGGTGCGCGTGTGGTCAATGCGATCGGCAAACAAACATTTGTTGTGGCTGTGCAACGCTTACAAAATCGTGTGCCTGCCTTATGACACTGACAAATTAAGGTGATAGGATGATTTGGATATTGGCATCACGCGGGGCTGCAACTAAGCTCAGAAGTTCGCCTTTTACTGAGACGGCGATCGAAGGCGTACACAGCGTCGTGTACAAGCCGGGTATCGAGCCTATTCCCTTTACCGGAGACGATATAATCCTTGGCCAGCGCGGCACGTTTGGTCGAGGTCTACATCGTGTTTCCGGTTTTATCTTTTCTTACGATGGGGCGGTGGCGCAAACGCTGTTGGGATTCACATCTTCGATCGATCTGCTGGTTCGCTATCGCGGGGCGGGCGAAAAGCGTCTACGCTCACTGCTGGATGTCATATTTATTGGTGATGCCTCCGTGACCATCCCGTCCGTCAACACGGGTGTACCTGTATTGATCGGTGTTCCTTTTCGCGTGCAGATTCCACAGGGCCAAACACTTAGCAGTCATATCGTAGATACGGTGGAGCCTTAATCCATGGCCGGTGACATCAAACAAATTCTGGATACGGCCCGGCTGGGTTTTTCTCAGCAGGATAACGAACTCCAATTATTACGCGCCCAACAGCCCATGCTCGTCGTAAGTAGCACGGCTACGGGGTCCGGCGATATCGATCATCTGTTCAAGTTGGATCGTAGTTTTCGTCTCGTATTCGTACGGTGCCATTATACAGGCACCATAGGCAAAGCGCCGATGACCTTGTCACTCAGTTCGACCAACGGCACGGCTTATGATGTGTTGCTCTACACGTTGATGCGCGTGGGTGTTGGTGGGGATGTGAACTTTCGCATCACCGCGGAGGAAAGTCAGCCGCCTTCGTCGTGGACTTTTCAGGCGGGTGATCAACTTCGCATTCAATGGGTAAGCCCCGATAGCGGCAATATTACCTGGGGCCTGCAAGTGGGGCTAGCTATCGCTTCTTAATAAGGATCAACTTCGATGCCCGTGACCAATAATTCCGATAGTTTGCGAACGCGTAACCTTGCCGTCGACGATGCACTCACGCTGGGTGACGAGACGACGCTGAGCTTTCAAGAAATGACTGCCCCGCCAACACCGCCCACGGGTTCGGTTGTCGTTTACGCCAAGTCGGATGGCAAGCTTTATGTCAAGGATGATACCGGCGCGGAAACCGACTTAACAGCTGGGGGTAGTGCAGGACTGCCGGTGGTTGATACGACAGCTATCGCTAAGGGGTCGGTGGATGGGACCAAACAGGTACGACTTGAAGTCGATGGTCTGGCCACCGGCACGACGCGCGTGCTCAGTGTACAGGATGTCGACGGTACGATTGTGGTGACCGGCGGGGCCGACTTAGCGATTGCCGATGGCGGGACCGGAGCCGGGACTACTGCCGGTGCTCGGACGAATCTTGGTCTTTCTATAGGGTTGGATGTGCAAGCGTATGACAGTGACCTCGATGCGCTGGCTGACTTGGCCGGTAACGGCATGATCGCACGAGCCGGTGCGGGCACGTCAGCCGTGAGAACCATCACAGGCACCGCTGGGAAGATTGTGGTGACCGACGGAGATGGCCTAGCCGGTGATCCAACGATTACCATCCCTGATTCGCCAACTTTAGTGGCACCGACGATCGCAGATTTATCTAATGCTGCGCACGATCATCAAAACGCTGCCGGTGGCGGGTCACTGGACGCCGTAGCCATTGGTTCGGGTACCTTTGTTAGTGCTCGCATCGCAGCCAAACATCGTACCATCACCAAGATATTTTATATCGAAGATCCCCTGGCCGGCGATTCTTTTCCGATCACTTTTGTGGCCGACAATGTCACCTTTGTTCAGGTGCGCGGGGTGACGGATGTAGGTACAGTGGATTTTAATATTGAGCGTCGCAATACCGACAGTCCGGATGTGGCGGGTACGGATATACTTTCGGCTGACCTGCAAGCGGGAGCTTCCGGTGCCTCGACAGTGGCATTTGTCGCAGGGGGTAGCGTCGTAGCAGAGCAATGGCTTAATTACGACGCTTCGGCTGTCGCGGGTGCGCCGACCAAGCTTTGGGTGGTTTTGGAATACACGATTGATTAGGGGGCAAGCTCTATGTTGTTGGGCTTGTGCAAAGGAGCATGTGATGGCTGGCGGTCCGATCTTTCCATATAGCGCAGTACCGGACAGTTCCGGTGAAACATTTCCAAGTGTGCACCGGGCGAACAGCAGATACGAAGAGGGACTGGGTCTGGCGGCGAGTATTGCCGTCGATCGCATCTGGCATTTGCGCTTTGCGTTGCCGACCAAGCTGCCAAGTGGGACGGGTAAACTGGTCATAGTCTCTATGGCTAATGCGACGACGGGGACGGTGGTCATCGAGCCGCAGTGGGCCTCGATAGATCCTAATGGTGAGAATGCCTTCACTGCGACACTTAACCTCGAAGGTGATACGACGATCACGTGGTTGGCTGGTGACGGGGACAAGTACAAGGAAACCAAGATCACACTGGATGCCGATACGATGGTGGCCGGGGAGATTGTGGTCATGTCGCTGAAATTCGATGCGATCAGCACCCTGGCGGTTACCAGTACGCATCAGGCGCTGATTATTTGGGAATAGCTCCGACACGGCTCCGGTATGGGAAAGTCATAGCAATGGCACTAAAATTTGACAGTAATACGGCAGGGTTGAGTTTTTCCTCCAGCCTGCTCGATCAACTCGATGCGATCACCATCATGAGTTGGTACCGCGTGACGGCCACGGCGAGCGTCGCATATACTTTGCTTAGTAAAGAGTATTCCGCCAA
This sequence comes from Planctomycetota bacterium, assembly GCA_024276605.1. Lineage (GTDB taxonomy): Bacteria > Planctomycetota > Phycisphaerae > UBA1845 > UBA1845 > JAJRPG01. Next base: position 6,450 of record JAJRWX010000008.1, read on the forward strand.
CAGCCAACTGCTGCTTAATCGGCCTGCGTTTGGGGTGGGATCCAACGATTGGCAGTTCTTTCATCGCCGAGCGACGACAAGCACGTCCATTAAATCGACGGGTAACATCATCCAGACTAATCGTTGGGAATGGGTATGCGTATTGGATTCAGATGCTTCGGCGCCGACGATGCTGCATGGCACGCTAACCGCTAAGCCGGTTGAGCCTACGTATGATACACAGACGACGGGTGTGGGGCCTGTGACGGATGATGCCGGTCAATCGATGTATGTGGGAAGAACCTATGGCGGGCTGCAAACGTTTACCGGTGATGTGTCATTTATTGCCGTTTATAATCGTCGCATGTCACAAGCGGAAGCGCTTAGCCATTGGCCGCGGCCTTATGTGTCGTCTGGATGTCAGTTGTTTACTTATCCCGGGTATCACGGGACTGTCGCCGCCACGGATTTGTCTGGCAACGCTATTAACGCAACGGTCATTGGTACGCCAACTTTGACGAACCCGGTACCCATACCTATGCCCCGACTACGCCTAGCCGGGATGCCGTCGATCTTCAGCGCGCAGGAAGTCCGCCGCGTGAGTTTGGGCAGTATCGCATTGAATAGCGATCGATTGGTGCTAACCGGGTAAGGCAGGCTATTACCTGCCGTGGATTGCTGGACTAATCAGGGTGAACCCGTGCAAATCCGAGCGGCGAGCGCAAGCGACCCGTGTCTTCAACACGCTCTACACGCCACTATCGCTTACAACATTTCAATGTGGGTGGAGATCCGAAGACACCGGGCGCTTGCGCTACTGGCTCGGATTAGGCGGCCCCCCATGTCCACAATGAAGAACCTGGCCACCCGTGCGTTCAACGTGCTTTGTGGTCGCTTGGTTATGCTCTACGGAAATCGTTTGTAAATCAAATCTTGCAGATCGTTTTGGTCCGGTTGCAATAACGCTTTGATACGGTTGGTATCGACGTCGGCTACGATGATGTCTCCGACTTCCTGATGGACGTTGCTGAAGATACCGTGCGACTCCATTTTTTTGGTTTGATAGCGGTTGTCTTCGTTGGGGCTGACGTAGTGTACGGAGAAGACCTTGTAGCGGTGGATCAAGAATAAGTGGATCAACGTCATCAGTCGCTTCTGGCGAATAGCCGGGTCAAACGTGTTCTGATTGCGCACCGAGAGAAAGCTCCGGCCTCGTCGATCCTGAATGATACCGAAGATTACATTGGCCAGCTTCTCCTTGGACTCATCAACAATCTGTAACTCCAGCAATTCGGCACCGGCTCTGTGTGGTCGTAAAATGGCGCGGAGTTGTCCGGGAAGATCGTAATGGGTTGTCCACATTTGAAGCCATCCATCGAGTAGTTTGGTGGGTACTTCCGTCTGAACCAGATGCTGGAAATGTGTGGATCGCTTGCCCATCGCTTTGGTTGTCGCCGTACGCCCGGAAGCAGCTACAAGCCCGGCATCGGCTCGGGGACCACCGACCAGGGCTTGAGGGGTGCGGTAAGGCGAATCAATAAGCCTGAGCTTGCGCTGCAGGTGCGCCAGACTCAGCATTCCGTTTTGTAGTAGCGCCGTGGCGAATTCCTCACCGGCTAGACCATCGACTTGATGGCCGCCGTAGGTGATGAAGTTGAAGACGTAGCCGAGTTTGCCCAGCTCCGTGGGGAACTGCTGCATTTGTTCGTCGCTCATACCGGTGGTATCCCAATTGAATGACGGTGACAGGTTGTAGGCCAGCATTTTATCCGGGAATTCAGCGTGGATGGCTGCGGCAAACTTCTTAGCATCCGCTAGATTGGCTGTCTTGGTTTCCATCCACAACATGTCGGCGAATGGTGCGGCTGCGAGTGACTTGGCAATGGCATAATCAATACCGCACTCAATCTGGTAGAAACCTTCCGGCGTTTTGGGATGCTCACAGTCCCAGATGACATTGACGCCCATGGACTTGGCTTTTTCGCGGGCATCCCGAAAGGATGCTTTCTTGGCGAAGGCCAGCCATTTGTCCACGCTCATCTCGCACAAGTCACCTTCATCCGCACGAAACTAGATGACATCTGCAATGGCCTGGGCATAGGTCTTGAGACCGGACACCGTCTGCCATGCTTCTACATAGCGCGTTGTGACTTGATCGATGGCCACATCGACATGCATTTCGGACGAGTCGCGCAATGCTGTGACCGCTTCTTCAACCAGGGTTATGATACCGGCCCATTGGAGCCATTCGACTACTTCGTCGTATTCCGCATCGGACATACCAAAGAGCCTGTGCCCCTGAACTTCTTCGATCCCTAAATCGTGGAACTTTTTCAAGATGGCTAGATGCCCCGCCTTATAGCTGGGGATTTCAAGGTTGGTCGCCCCCAGGATGAACGGTTGATCAAACTCGTTTCCGCGTCCATCCAGAAATGAAGCCGATTCTGCATCCGTACGGGCGACGATAATGCCTGGTACGTTCATAATGTCGAGTTGAAAGCGTGCCGCGTTGAGTCGTTTAATTTGCTCGTCTTGAGCCACCAATACTTTACCGCCTTGATGGCCGCACTTCTTACACCCTGGTTTTTGATCTTCAATGTGATAGCCGGGGACGCCGATTTCAACGAATCTGCGAATCAAGTTTCTAACGTGCCCGTCGCCGCCGTGGCCCGTATCCGCATCCGCAATAATAAATGGTCGGTAATCGATTTCCGGCGTATCTTTGCGGAGTTGCTCGCTCATATGTTGGCGATTGAACCGTTGGTTTTTGTCGGCTGTCAACAATGCGCGAACGAGTACGGCTGCTTCGTTGGGTACCTGGCCCAAAGGATAACTGGCTAAATCCGGCCCGGGGTCTTCCTGGGATGATCCCTTGGCGGAGGTAGCCCATCCGCCGAGATAGATCGCTTCGATGCCGGCTCGCTTCATGCCGACAGCTTGTCCGGGTGAGTAGGGGCCGAACGTGGTGATCGATTTACGTTGTACAAAGAGTTCGCGTAGTCGAGCGTAGAATCCCTCCGCGGCTGTTCGGGCAATGGTGTAGTCGTTGCGAATCGTTCCCCGTTGTTCCTCGACCTGGCGTGGTGAGTACAAACGAATAATGCCCTTGAAACGATCGCTCGCGAACCACTGAGCGATTTCTTCCTGCTCCTCTACAAGCTTTATCATGGAAAACATCCTAATGGGGTTTTATTGGGAACTCGCGGCCAGGTCGAAATCCACATTCGCAGTGATTCTGGTGCCGTTCTGGTTAAAGGTATCGGTAAATTGTAGGATACGTTGTTTAGCCTCAGCGAGATCGTTGTTGTTGAGATTGATATTGAGTAAATCGATATACCACGGAAGTTTGATCTTGGTCGTTACATAGGTGTGGACAATTTCGCGGGCAATCGGTAGCGTCGTCGCCTTGGAATCGTCATGGACGTCGGTGTTTGAGGCTTGGAGAAGTTTTTCGTATTCTTGGTGTAAGAGATTTTCGAATAGTTCAACGGTAAACGTCTTACCTGTACCCGCGTCGATCTGATCTTCATCCATAACGCTCGCGTGTTTGTGAAGCCATTCCCAGAGAATACTCAGGCGAATTTCGCCGGTCGCCATATCCTCCATGAGGTATAAAACGTCTTCGTCTCCAAAAAAATCAGCCGGTTTAAGGGCGGCCGCTTGAAATCCTTGTCCGAAAGCGTTGCCGTATTGTAGGGCGACGCTGAGCAGGTCGCGCGCACCGCGAATCGTGCGTGGTGCCGGTTCGAGCATGGTCAACGCATCTGCGTCGGCTTGCGTGTAGGTGAGTGGTGGATAGGTATGGCCTAATTGGTTGTCCTGTCCGACCTTTTCCCATACCGGGCGTACGATGTGTACCATTTTCCAATGTGCCACCCACTTGCCGCTAGCACCGGCCTGCTGCTCGCGCTCGGCACCGGCGACGGCCTTTTTCATGCTTTGACTTACACCGGCTTTCGAACCGACTGGGATGTTAGGTTCCATACCGCCTTGCCACAATGCGTATCGACCGTTCGCATCAGGTGTATTCACTGCCCGTCGCACACGATCCTCATAACTACGCATGTAGCTGTACGTCATGGTGATGGCATCGATATTCGGATTGATGAAATCACCGTCCCACGCCATAGCGTCGGAGACGCTGTTGATATAGTCCCAGCGTCCGGTGTTGAAGCCGACGAAATGTTGGCCCAGGGCTGCACGGATCTCCATCAACTGGAAGGCGGCTTCAAGTTGCTCGATGAGGACGTATACCTTGATGGTTCCATGTTCAAGAGACAGGTGATATTCAAGTGCCGATAGGATGACATTCCATAGGGCGGCTTCTTAGGCGGTCTGAATTTTCGGCAGATACAGCACCACGCTGGCGCCCGCTGATTGTAGCGATTTATAGTTGTTGACGACGTAGAGCACCAAGTCAACGATAGAGGCGGATAAACCGCCGCCATCCGTAAAACGGACGTGCCGGTCATCCAGATGTAGGCCGCGAGCGCGGAAAATCTTGGTGGTAAAATCGATCTGTTGCTGCCAGTCGTCGATGATCGGGTGGCCAAAAAACGTGTTAGCCCACTGATTCATTTCGGCGCTGACGCGCTGGGCTGTGTCCATGAAGATCGGGTTGTGATCGATGGCCAGTTTGAGGTTGCGTTGATTGTCCAATGACATCGACGTGATTTGCCCCAGGGCGTCCTCACCGTCGAACATCCAACCGTCCGCACCGGACAATAGTGCATAGGCCACGTTGCGCATGCTCGTTTCGATCGGCACATGCGGCCTGGCACCCGGGCCGGTGCCTTGAATCCACTGCCGTTGTAAGTCCCGGGGAATGTCGCTGCCGACGAAATTACCTTCCCGGGCCTGTTGTACGGTGATCTTGGACCGCGGAATTATCGTATCGGGATCGAGAAACGCGATGCGCTGTTGGTCACGGGCGCGAGCCGCCCGACGCTGGATACGTGCGCTCATCAAAGCCCTTCGATCGGCGTCGTAGTGGCATAGCACAGCCAATGCCCCCAGGGCATCCGGCGTGTAGACATCCTCATAGGTGCGTGCCAGGTTCCCGCGAATTTCGAGTTCATCAGCGGGGCCGAACGTATATCGCTCGCGGAATCTATCTGAGTTGTGAATATCCGTAGCCATTAATTCAATTTCTGTTGCGGCCCTTTTCGGCCACAGTCTATGGGTGTTGCATCGATAGTCAATTACCCTACACAGCCTGTCGTTGTAGTGAGAGTGGTAACCCAGTTTCACGTTGCACGCACGATGAACCCTAACTGAGTTTCCGTTGTAGCAAATATCACTGCTATTTTTCAAGTTTCCCATCTTGTCCGTCGGTGTTGAAAAAAAAATAATTATTTTCTTGACATCGGTTCGTTTTATCTATATGTACATAGTTATCTGGATAGAACGTTCGGGCATGACATTGCAAACCAGTACATATGCGTGACAAGCGATGATACGATTAGCGCGATATTTCGATGAGTGGCCCATGGCTGGTCAGAATATCACTGAAGCAACAGACTGCTGTCGCAAGTACCTTACAACCATCATGTGCGACTTGGTGCGTGCACCGGTGCTCGATTCATCGTCGGGCGACGTAGTTGGTTTTCATTTGACACGTTCGACCAAGCACATTCGGTCGTGCAAGATTCAATCGCCATTTGAAACCAGTCTATCCAGCCATCGTCCGTGCCCATTTAGGCAGGACGTATGTAACGATGATGATCTCTTTGCAGGTCACTATAGGTGGAAACATATTCACGGGGCATACGGTACTTTCTCGAAAAGAATTCGATTTATGACGTAGCCTTAATGTGTCATAAACGGCGCGTTGCCATAGCGCCAAAAAGGACAAAACGATGAGCAAGAAACATAACCAGTCAAGAGGTCAGACGGGTCTTGCGGCGGTCGTGATTGTTTCCGGCTGTTGCTCTCTCGCTATGGCGGCATGTGTCGCTCAAGTAACGCCATCGCCTGCCGATGTGGCTACCGCCCAACAGATTGACGTTGCATCCACCGGCGAAACCAAGCCAGCCTCACGGGGAAGTGAAAACACGCCTGTCGAACTTACTGGGAAGCGCTTAGCGTTGGCAAACACGCCACGTTCAGCACCGCTGGGAACAAGTAATCATGATCCAATATTGACCCGCGGCGGAGAGCTGTTTGCGAAGTACTGCACCATCTGCCATGGCGAGAATGGCGACGGGGCGGGCAAGTTTGCCTACCTGATGAACCCCCGTCCACGTAATTTCAGGCAGGGCGATTTTAAGTTGGCGACGACGCAGAACCAGCTTCCGACCGATACTGACCTAGTGCGGACGATCGGTCGTGGCATGCCTGGGTCAGCCATGCCGCCTTGGGATCATCTTCCACTTGCAGACCTGCAAGCCCTGGCAGCGTACGTGCGAAAGTTCCATGAAAATGGGACTAGGGACAAACTTCAAACGTGGGTAAACGAAGGCTTAATGAAACCCGCGGAGCTTCCGAAAGCGTTTGCAGAGCGTACACAACCGGGCCAACAACTCGTCATCCCGCCCGAACCCGCTTTCGACGAAATCCATTGGTTTCGCGGTCGAAGGCTCTATTTAGAAAACTGCGCTAGCTGTCATGGTGCTGATGGCCACCCCGTGGCGGATGCGGTGAAGTTTGACAGTGAGGGATATCCAGTTCCTCCTCGTTCATTTGTCAACGGTATTTTCAAAGGTGGCAGCGACGGTCACCAGCTTTATACACGCATTTGGAAGGGCATGAAGGGAACACCGATGCCCGCGTCAGAAGGCGTTTATACCGGTGATGAGACGTGGGATATCATTCATTATGTCCAGTCGCTGGCGCGGGCTGGCGCCCAGGCACGCGCGCAGCTCAAGCAAGGTACGTTTGTCGCTCCCAATGTTCGCGGGCGACTTCCATCAAGCCCGACGGATACTGCCTGGGCGCAGGCACGGCCTTTGTATATAGCCTTGACCCCGCTTTGGTGGGTTGAGGATCGGATTGAAGGGTTGATGGTCCAGGCCCTTCATAATAACGAGGAACTTGCCATCAAGTTATCATGGCTTGATCCTACACCCGACGAGCGTGCGGTTCGCCACGATGAGTTTCGCGACGGCGTGGCGATTCAATTCTCGTTATCGAGCGATCCGCCGTTTTACATGGGGGATACGAGTAATCACGGTGGCGTGAATATTTGGTATTGGAAGGCAGATCGTGCGAAAGATATCGAAAGCGGCCACCAGGACGTGGACGCTGCTTTTCCGGATCGCGCCGTGGACATGTATCCAGAACAGGACGCACCAACAGCGCATGCCACGTTCATGTCCTGGCCTCGCGTACCCCTTGCCAAACATGATCCACAATTCGTGACGGCGTGGGGTGCTGGAAACCTCGTGTCCAATCCGAATCTTAAGACACCCGTCGAGTCACTCGTCGCACGTGGTCCGGGCACGCTTTCGGGTATGCCTGCACACATCCAATTGGTTCAGGGGAGCGCCACTTACGAACGCGGTGTTTGGTCCGTTCAACTGCGTCGCCGCATGAGCTTTACGGACGGCGATCACACCGGCGAACGGATCTTCAAGAAAGGCGATTATCTCCCGGTGTCGTTTGCTATTTGGAATGGTAGCGCAGGTGATCGTGACGGTAAGAAGAACATCAGTATCTGGCAGAAATTGGTGATTGAATAACGGATATGTACGAGCCAAGCTTACTACAGGCGAGCGACGAACGAATTCTCTAGAGAGAAAATGCCATGGTTCAAAACAACGACAACGTTCCTACCCAGTCAGGGGCATCGCGGCGAGATTTTCTGAAAGCCACGGGTGCGGTCATCGGTGTAGCGAGCGCATGGGGTTGGCCACTTAAGACGCTAGCCTCGCGCCCAGATATCGCCAATCCACTTGCTTTCTACCCAGCGCGCGATTGGGAAAAGATCTATCGTGACCAGTATGCTTACGATGGGACGTTCAGTTGGGTTTGCTCTCCCAACGATACGCATTCGTGTCGCGTATTGGCTTACACGCGAAACGGGATCGTTACGCGTATGGGTTCGCAGTACGACCATCAAACCTATGCGGATATCTACGGCAACAAAGCCACGGCTAACTGGAACCCGCGCCAATGTGCCAAGGGCTACACATTTCACCGAATTATTTACGGTCCCTATCGTCTGAAGCACCCGATCATTCGCAAAGGATGGAAGGCCTGGGCGGATGCGGGATACCCTGATTTGGATATTGATGGAAATCGATCGAAGTACAAGTTCGACAGCCGTGGCACGGATGAGCATATTCGGATTAGTTGGGAGGAAGTGTTTCCGTATATTGCTAAGGCCTATGTTGCGGTAGCCAAGCGGTACAGCGGCGAAGCTGGTGCCAAGAAACTTCTCGCGCAGGGTTATCCCCAGGAAATGGTTGACGACATGGGAGGCGCTGGTACGCGCACCTTCAAGATGCGTGGTGGTATGGGGCTGCTCGGCGTCATCGGCAAATACGGCATGTATCGCCTGAACAACTCGATGGCGCTGCTCGATGCGCATGTTCGCGGCGTTGGTCCCGACAAGGCGCGCGGGGGCCGTAATTGGAGCAACTACACGTGGCATGGTGATCAAGCTCCGGGGCATCCGTGGGTGCATGGTTTACAGACCTCCGATTGCGATTTCAACGATCTTCGGTTCAGCAAACTCATCATTATGAACGGTAAGAACTTGGTCGAGAACAAGATGACCGATTCGCACTGGTTTATCGAGTGCATGGAACGCGGCGGACGCATCGTGGTCATCGCTCCTGAATACGGCGCTCCTAGCACCAAGGCGGACTACTGGATGCCGATCCGTCCACAGACTGACGCGGCGCTCTGGCTGGGCATTACCCGCTACATGATCGAGAACAAGTGGTACGACGAGAAGTTTGTCAAAGAGTTCACTGATTTCCCACTGCTCGTTCGGACAGACAATCTGCAGCGGCTTCGAGCGGACGAGGTCATACCTAACTATAAGAGTGATCTGTCGAAGCATGGTCCTAGCTTCAAGGTTCAGGGACTGACCGAAGAACAACACGACATCATCGGTGATCGTATCGTGTGGGATGCGAAGTCGAAAAAGCCCGTTGCCCTGACCCGTGATGAAGTCGGTGGCCGAATGAATAAGAAAGGCGTTGACCCAACGCTGGATGGAAAATGGACCATCACCCTCGTCGATGGAACCAAGGTCCAAGTTCAGACCGTCTGGACTATGTACCAGGAGCACCTGAAGGACTACGACCTTGACGCGGTCGCGGAAATGACACACTCGCCGAAGGAAATGATTGAGCGGCTAGCGCGGGACATCTGGGAAACAACACAAAACGGCGGACCGGTAGCGATTCATCAAGGTGAGGGCATCAATCATTGGTTCCATGCTACCGAGGCCAATCGCGCAGCCTACCTGCCCATGATGCTGACAGGCAACATTGGCAAGAAGGGGGCTGGCGTTCATGCCTGGGCGGGCAACTACAAGGCGGCATTGTTCCAAGGCAGCAAAATCACTGGACCGGGATTCAAGGGATGGGTGGCGGAGGATCCGTTTGCTCTGAATCTGGATGAGGGTGCCCCTGGCAAGGCCGTCAAGGTGAATCTGCGATGCAAAGGGGAGGAGCCGGCTTACTGGAACCACGGTGATCGCCCGCTGATCGTGGATACACCAGAAGGTCGCAAAGTGTTCACCGGCCAGACGCACATGCCGACGCCGACCAAGACGCTGCACTTCAACAACGTCAACTTGTTCAACAATGCGAAGCATGCGTACAACATGTTTAAGAACGTCAACCCGAACATCGAGATGATTATCGCGCAGGACATCGTCATGACGGCGTCCGTGCAGTATGCGGACATCGGATTGCCGGCGAATAGCTGGATCGAATTCGAGGATCTGGAAATCACCGCTTCGTGCTCCAATCCCTTCTTGCAAATCTGGAAGGGAGGGATCAAGCCTGTATTCGATTCCAAAGACGACTTAACTATCATCGCCAACATCGGCAAGGCTGTAGGCGAAGAAATCGGTGACCGTCGATTTTACGACATGTTCAAGTTCGAGCATGAAGGAAAACGCGGCATCTATATCCAGCGCCTGCTTGATACATGTACCACGACGATCGGATACAAACTCAAAGACATCATGGCCGGAAAGTACGGACCTCCCGGCGCCGCGTTGATGCTCTTTAGGACGTATCCACGGATACCGTTCTGGGAACAGATCAACGACGACGAACCGTTCCACACGGACACCGGTCGTATGAATGCCTACACGGACGTTCCAGAAGCCATTGAGTACGGGGAGAATTTCATCGTCCACCGTGAGGGACCGGAGGCGACGCCGTACTTGCCCAACGTCATCGTATCGAGCAATCAGTTCGTGCGACCGGAGGACTACGGTATCCCCACTGATGCCGAGCACTGGGATGAACGGACGGTCCGCAACGTTAAGATGCCATGGCGTCAGGTCAAACAGACCAAGAACTTCCTGTGGGAAAAGGGATTCCGGTTCTATATGCTCACGCCGAAAACTCGGCATAAGGTTCATTCGCAGTGGAGCAACGTCGATTGGCATATGATTTACGACAGCAATTTTGGCGACCCGCATCGCATGGATCGGCGGGCGCCGTATGTTGGCGAGAGTCAGCTTCATATCAATCCACAGGCTGCTAAGGATCTCGGGATCAACGACGGCGATTATGTCCACGTCGATGCCAACCCCGCCGACCGACCCTATATGGGGTGGAAGCCAGACGACGAATTCTACAAAGTGGCTCGTCTCTTGTTGCGTGTCACCTACAACCCGGCCTATCCCTATAGCGTAATCATGATGAAGCACGCCCCGTATATCGCGACGGAAAAAAGCGTGAAAGCGCACGAGACGCGCAAAGACGGGCGAGCGCTTTCCGAAGATGGTTATCAGGCAAACTTACGTTATGGATCGCAGCAGAGCCTGACAAGAAACTGGCACATGCCCATGCATCAGACGGACACGCTCTTTCACAAGAAGAAGGTTTATATGGGTTTCTTCTTTGGAGGCGAGGCCGACAACCATGCCATCAACACAGTGCCCAAGGAAACTCTTGTCCGTGTAGTGAAAGCGGAGAATGGCGGTCTGGGTGGCAAGGGCATTTGGGCGCCAGCCACCACGGGATTGTCCCCTGCGAATGAGAACGAAGTGATGAAGCGGTATCTTGCAGGAGGATTCGTTGGTGCCTATAGCTCCGGCGAGGCAGAGGAGTTTGAAGAAGACTAGAGGGAGTTCGAATGCTGGCGCTTTGTGAGTCCATACAGACGTGAGCGTGTGCCTTCGAATCGAAAGGAACAAGCTGTGCCGTACGATGATCCCGATGCTACCGATCCGATGGCCCTTCATGGGGTCGTTGTTGAAACGGACAGCACCGCCGCCATGCTAGACATGGCCGAGTGCTTCGTAGAGGAATACATCCGGGGTGGATTCGATACGGATCGCATACTCAAGATGTTTCAGACACAAGGATATGCCGGGCCGTTCCTGGCGTATCAAACGCTCGGCGAGGATGCGATTCGACGCATCATCGATGAGCTAATGCCCCTTTGGGGCGGTCGCAAGGATAGGACGACACCATCGTCGTCTACCACCGGACAGATAAGCCTTCCGGTACTGGAAAGCTAGGAGCAAACCATGCCATCCGTGTATAACTGGCAACTGGGTCGCGGGATGCGATACCCTTATGAGCAAGCATCCCCAAAGGAACAATTCGCCTTCGTCATCAACATCAATCGGTGTATCGGCTGTCAGACGTGCACGATGGCATGCAAGAGTACTTGGACCTTCGCCAAGGGCCAGGAGCACATGTGGTGGACCAACGTCGAGACCAAACCGTATGGCGGCTATCCACAGCACTGGGACGTACAGATCCTGGACAAACTGGAGCAGGCAAATCCGGGCGAGCAACGATGGACTGGTACGCCCAACGGCAATCCGAAAAAGCCGTATGGCAAGTTTGCAGGGAAGAACGTCTTTGAAGTTCCCCATGCTGTCGCGCGTGGCAAGCAGCCCAACCAGGTGCTGGGTTATCTTCCTCCCGACGAGGAGTGGCGGTTTCCAAACATCTACGAAGACACGCCGCAGCATGGCGAATCCAAACCGATGGAATTCGGAAAAGGTGAGGAACTGTCGGGCGACAAGAAGCACAAGGCGTGGTTCTTTTATCTGGCCCGGCTCTGTAATCATTGCTCGTATCCTGCTTGCCTAGCGGCATGTCCGCGAACCGCGATCTACAAGCGACCGGAAGACGGCATCGTTCTGATCGACCAGAAGGAGTGTCGTGGATACCGCAAGTGCGTGGAGGCCTGTCCCTACAAGAAGTCACTCTATCGCGGAACGACTCGAACGTCTGAAAAGTGCATTGGCTGCTACCCGCGTGTTGAAGGTAAGGATCCTGAAACGGGCGGATCACCGATGGAGACGCGCTGCATGGCCGCGTGCATCGGGCAGGTACGGATGCAAGGTCTGGTGAAGGTTGATAAAGATAATGCCTGGGTCGAGGATCGCCAAAACCCACTCTATTATATGGTGCATGTCGCCAAGGTCGCGCTGCCTCTCTATCCGCAGCTTGGGACTGAGCCCAACGGTTATTACGTCCCACCTCGATGGGTTCCTCTGCCGTATCTTGAGCAGATGTTTGGACCAGGCGCTAAGCAGGCGGTGGAGCGATATCGGAATCCCGACCGTGAGCTGCTCGCCGTGCTACAACTCTACCGCCGCTCCAACCAGATCATCTCACGATTTGAGATTAAGGAAGGCCCCAAGGTGTATGAAGCCGAGCGCAACGGCAAGAAGTACGAGATGTACGATGACACGGTCATCGCGTTCAACCGTGGCGGAAAAGAAATCTTCCGGACCCAGGTCGAAGAGCCCGTGTATATTCGACCGGCCAAGCACCAGAACTCGATTTGAGTGGTATCTCTTTAGGACTAGGACATGGCTTCCACCGAAACAATCAAGGAATTCAAATCGGCGCAGGCGCGGGCCGCCGCGTACGGTTTGATCGCGCATGGGTTTCAATGTCCAGATGTGGACACCCTCGCAACGCTAAGCGATCCATTACGGTGGGAGGATTGGCCAAGCGTGCTTGAGATGGCTGATAGCCAAACAAGGGATCCCTTGGAATCTGTGCGAAACAGGTTGATTGCGCTGACAGATGCTTCCTACGCACCGCATCGGGAGTTGCAGGAGCGTTACGACGTTCTTTTCGGGCACGCCGTGCGCGGTGCATGCCCAGCTTATGAGATGGAGTACGGTCGAAACGAGATCATCCGCCAGGCGTCCGACCTAGCAGATCTTGCCGGGTTCTACCGGGCGTTCGGCTTGGAGATTGCGGGCGACAAGAATGGGCGACCGGACCACATTTCGGTCGAGTGCGAATTCATGAGCGCATTGTGTGCCAAGGAAGCCTATGCTCAAGCCCAGGGCGACAAGGGAAACGCCGACATTTGTTTCGATGCGGAACGTACGTTCTTGCGAGATCATCTGGCTCGTTGGTTGCCTGCGTTCGCTCGTCATGTTGAGGAGGCTGATGCTGATGGATTCTTCGGCGCTCTGGCTCGGTTCGCAGATGCCTTCGTCAAGGCTGAGTGCAGCTATTTCGACGTACATGCCGGGCCAGCAACACTCGAACTCAAAACAGCCGATCCGGTGCTCGACACTCAGATTTCCTGCGGATCCGCGGATTGCGGGGACGACCAAAATGGCGAACGTCTCGTTCAACTTGGTGGGCTGGACATGTTGGAAGGTGATAATCGGTAATCCCATATGTTGACGATCGAATATGAACAATCACTCATCGAAACGACCGTCTTCCTCGCGGTGCGCAATGACGACCGGCTGGAATGCGAACTACACCGAGTCGTTGATCGGCTCTACGATATTCAAGATGAGGAAACCAGGCAGCGTGAATTCGTACCGGTGTTTCGCGACTTCTTTATGAACCTGGGGTTCGACAAGTTGATTACCGAGTTGCTCTCCCAGCGACCGTTGATCGGTGAACTTGTCGATCGATGTGTTGTTCGGGAAGCAGCAAGAAGCAAGGACCAATCAGCCGAGTTGCTCGTACAGTGCGATATAGGCATCGAAGAGCGTGGAAGTAAAACGCTGGTCATTCAACTCTGTCCGCTATCGTTTATTGAAACAACGCGATTTATTCCTATGATGCGTCGTGAACTTTTACACGTGGCGGACATGCTGGACGAACGGTTTGGATACCTGCGCGAAACCTTCTCTGGTGTACCCTCACGGCAGAATCTACAACGTGATCGGTATAGCGTGCTTTGGAATATCTATGTAGAGAGCCGACTCGAGCGTGAACGGTTTGGTGTTGAAAGAGAAAAGCAGCGATTGGAACAGGCTTTTGACCGCGTATTTGCAAACGGCGATGCAAAGACGAACAGCAGTGCGTTTGCTCGTATTTGCGATGCGCCGTCGTTGACCCACCGTGACTTCATGGCGTGGGCATGCGAGCCTAGCTTGCTATTTGATGCAGTACCGGTAAATTGAGAAGTGATGGTGTGCCGTCGGTGTGCAAATCCATGAGGGAAGATGATCCGCATAACGGCTTGTCGACAATGAGATACGGTTAGTGCCACTGACGAATGTATGGTATAGATTATAATAGCGACTAGACCATGATTGACGCTTGCGGAAGAACCATTGACCATCTACGACTCTCGCTGACGGACTATTGTAACCTAGCCTGTCGATATTGCGTTCCAGATAGCGCAACGCCTTGCGGGCAAATGATCGATGAGAATTTTGCCTATCATGTCGTCCGTTGGCTATCGACGCGACACGGCATTCGTCACCTGCGCCTCACCGGTGGTGAACCCTTGATGTATCGTCCATTGCATCGGTTGATCCGGCGCATAAGCGCGTTGGGTAGTCTTCGCGAAATCACCTTGACGACGAACGCCCAGGCTCTTGAGCAACAGGCTGAGTCGCTTGTAGCGGCCGGTCTCACGCGCATCAACATCTCGCTGGACACCATCCAGGCTGATCGGTTTTCCCATGTGACACGCGGCGGGGAGATCGACCGCACCCTTCGGGGTATCGAAGTCGCAGTGGAAGCTGGGTTGACACCAGTCAAGATCAACGTTGTTGCACAGCGATCGTTCAACGACGATGAGATAGCCGACATCGCCCAGTGGGGGCTTAAACGCGGTTGCATCGTGCGTTTCCTGGAAGTCATGCCCATCGGGCCGCTGGCACACGTCGCCGACAAACACCTTGTGCCTGCTTCTGAGATTTTGGAACGCCTTAACAAACGATTCGAGCTTCGTGCAATTCCCGGGAGCCTGGGGCAGCCGGCGACTGACTACGCCGTTACGGGACACGGTATTCGAGGTGTGGTGGGTATCATTGCCGCGACCACGCGCCCCTTCTGCGATCGTTGCCGGCGCATACGCATTACATCACGCGCCAGCATCGTTGCCTGTGTACATGACGGCACCAGCTTCGATCTGCAATCATGCTGGGATGGAACATCACTACGCGTCGAAGATGCGGACGAAGTGCTCTCCCGGGCTGTTCTCGCCAAGCCCAAGGAAGGGCCGCGCAAACAATCGCTTACTATGGTGGCACTTGGTGGATAATATGGCCGGGAATTCTCAGGGGGACGTCCTCTCTGCACTTGAGGCATTATTCGTCATATCCGCGTAGGCGAGTATCCAGTCGTAGGTTGTATCACCCCCCTCGCGTCATCTGGATTGCTTTACCTAAGTTACGATCACAATCAGAGCCGCACGGCGCGAGCCTATGGTCACGTGGCGTAATAGCGCCAACGTAACGAATCATCCCGTAACCCAGGCTCGTCCCGATGTGCCCTGATCTAGCTTCGGGGAATATCGGGAGTGCTTTGATTGGCGATGTTGCTATACCTATGCGTTGTCGCTACCTTAGGACGCTGATGTCAATTGTATTAAGATGCTTTTCCAGGTTTTTGCAAATCAAAGAAGTCGTGCATCACCGATGGAGCATCGATCATGGAAAAATGCGATAAATGCCCTGTCCGGGCCGTTTTTGTGGTTTTGGAATGAATCTTGCTTGGCTAGATGTGGGCCGGTGGAACCAGTGTGGCTTCAGATCGGCTCTGCGGCATCTGCTAAGGGATAACCATCAAACATGGCGACTCAGCAATGATGGAAATCACGATTTGTGGTCGGGGCGGACAGGGTGGTGTGACCCTCGCCAAGTTGATCGCCACGACATACTTCCTTCGGGGAAAATACGTACAAGCCTTCGGGGTATATGCGGCTGAACGTTCCGGTGCGCCGCTCCAGGCGTTTACACGTATCGACGACGACGAAATTACGAATCACAATCAAGTGCGTCATCCCGATCACATCGCGGTGCTTGATCGAACGCTGATTGTTGAGGGGTTGGCTTCGCTGATGAAACCTGATGGTTGGGTGGTCGTCAACACGACGGAAAACCCCGAGTCCTTGCGCGATCACTTTGCCGGGTTACATGTCGCCACGGTGGATGCAACCGCGATCGCCGTAGCCAACGGCTTGGGCACGCGTGCCGTACCCATCGTCAACACGACTATGGTAGGTGCCATCGGGCGTGTGCTTGATCTTCCCATCGACGATGTGCTGGCCGGATTGCAGCATCTTAACTTCGGTGGTGCAAACGAAAAATCTGCGCAGCAGGCATACGAACATGTACAGATGGCGAAACTACCGGGTGAGGCGGTCAGTGCTGAGACGTGCGCTGCGAGCGGGCCTGTGGCGAGCATCTTCGATCGTGATGTTGGCGGCATGCCTAAGATCAAGACCGGCTCGTGGGCTACGCGCAAGCCTGAAAGGCGACAGCTCACTCCGCCATGCAACCACGGATGCCCAGCCGGTAATGACGTTCGCGCTTTCGTTGAAGCGGTGGGCAACAAAGAGTATGACAATGCGCTGTCAATTCTGCTCGAAACCTCTCCGCTGCCCGGTATATGCGGTCGCGTCTGTCCTGCACCCTGTATGGAAGCGTGCAACCGAGGTGAACACGATGACTCTGTCAACATTCGCGAAATTGAGCGTTACGCCGCCGATCACGGTAAGCTGCCGACGCCGATTAAACCCAATCGTGAAGAGCCTGTGGCTGTGATTGGTTCGGGACCGGCTGGGCTTAGTGCAGCCTATCATCTGGCCCGGCTCGGCTATCCGGTGACCATGTACGAGGGTGAGCAGGAGTTGGGCGGCGTCCTGCGCACGGGTATACCCGAATATCGCCTGCCTCGTGATGTACTGGATAACGAAATCGCTTATATCCTTCAGCACGGTATCACCACGCATACGGGCCAATTTCTAAGCCGCAAAGATTTGTTGAAACTGACACACGAATACGCGGCGGTTTTCGCTGCGACCGGTTTGCAGGATTCACGCACGCTGGAGCTGGGCAGCGCCGGATCGGGTGTGGTTGAACAGGGTATTCACTTTTTGGATCGAGTGCGCAAAGGTGAAATGAGATTGGATGGTCAAAGGGTGATCGTCATCGGCGGTGGCAACACGGCTATCGATGCGGCGCGATCGGCCTTGCGCGTCGGCGCTAAGCACGTCAACATTGTGTACCGCCGCACGCGCGAGCAGATGCCGGCTATTCGCGAAGAAATCGAGGAGGCACTCGAAGAAGGATTGGAACTGAACGAGTTGGTCGCCCCCCTGCGTCTTGGTGATAACGGACAGGGTTTAGCGCTCACGTGCCAACGTATGACACTAGGCGAACCGGATGCGTCCGGGCGACCACGGCCTATTCCGGAAACCAGTGAAGACGCACAGTTTGATATGGTATGTGATTGCGTCATTCTGGCACTTGGGCAATCGACGGATATTTCCATATTACCCGAAGGTTCGGAGATTCACGAGGGTAAGGCGCTATTGGGCATGAGCGGAGCGCCGTTGTTCGCAGGCGGCGATTTTGCCACCAATGAAGGTACGGTCACGGCTGCTATCGGCAGCGGTAGGGCCGCGGCATTGCACATTCATCGTACCCTTACCGGCGAGGACCTCTTTGCACCACCCACCGAACCCATCGCATCACCTGAAGAAATAACCATGCACGTCTTCGACCATCATCCGCGTAAAGAAGGCGAGATGATTGATCCGATGGCCCGGCGACGCGTCTTCACGGAGGTGCGTGCGGGATTTTCAGATCAACCTGGGCATCTTCCGGCGGTGGCTGAGGCACAGCGATGTTTCAATTGCGGTGTATGCAATACGTGCGACCGCTGCCTCGATTATTGCCCCGAAGGTATCGTGCTTCGGGACGGCGATGGATACCGTTTTGATGCCGGCTATTGCAAGGGCTGCGGCGTATGCGCGACTGCCTGCCCACGCGGTGTCATTTATATGACACAACTGTAGCTTCACAAGGAGAGGGCCGATGGCTAGAGAACTCGTTACAGGCAATCACGCAGCCGGTCATACCCTGGCGCTGGCGGGCGAGGCAAATAGCGCAGCACGAGGCTGTTGCGCCGGTGCTTATCCCATCACCCCGCAGACCGAGATCATCGAATATCTCCGACGATTTGACTTTACGAAAGGGCGCGTGGTGCCGGTCGAGTCGGAACATAGTGCGATGGGCGTATGTATCGGCGCATCACTGGCCGGTGCGCGGTCGTTCACCGCGAGTTCATCCAACGGCATTGCCTACATGGTCGAAAATATCTTCGCCGCCGGTTTTTACCGGCTTCCCATTGTGATGATTGCCGTCAACCGCACGTTGGGTCCGCCGTGGAATATCTGGGTGGATCAGGGTGATAGTCTCATGGTGCGTGACGCGCCGTGGTTACAATTCTATTGCGACTCACACCAGGACTTGGTAGATACGATCCTGTTATCGTTTCGTGTGGCGGAGGACTCCCGCATCATGCTACCAACGATTGTAGCCATGGACGGATTCGTCACCTCGCACACACAGATGGTTGTTGACTTGCCTGAACAAGAGCAAGTTAGCGCGTTTTTGCCCGTCTGCAACGTGGGTCACCGGCTTCAGCATGAGCGTCCGACGACCATCGGCGGACTCACTTGGCCGCGAGAAACGGAGCATCACCGCATAGAGATTCAGAAATCCATGGAGCGTGTGCCTGAAGTGTTGACCGAAGCGATTGACACGTTTGAGAAGATATTTGGACGGCGTCCTGCCGGTGTCTTAGCAGCTACGCAAACGGAAGATGCCGACACGGTGATCATCGCCTGTAATACGATCGCCCGTACCCTGGGTAATGTGGTCAAGGCACGACGTAAGAACAACGAGCGCATCGGTATGGTCCGTGCCAAGATGTTTAGACCGTTTCCACGTGCGGAACTGATCTCGGCTATTGGTAGTGCCAAGCGCGTCGGTGTGCTCGATCGAAATCACTCACCCGGTTCCGGCGGTATCTTCTGGCAGGAAATAGCTGCGACTCTACGGCAGTGCCCGGACGTTCTACTTCAAAATTACCTCGTGGGCTTGGGCGGGGGCGATGTCACACCCGAAATCATCGATAGTATTATCGACGATCTGAATGGTCGAACCGAGTCGGTCGAGCCAATTTGGAAGGAGATAGCCGCGTGACAACTACTGCTCAAGGTAATCAGGAAACAGCTTATTGTGACTACCTGCTACGCCCGGGTAACACGAACTGCGCCGGCTGTGGTATGTCAATCGCTTTGCAGTGGGTTGACCAGGCCCTTGAAGGCGAAAAGCCAACACTAGTGATTCCCGCCTGCTGTGGCATTGTAACCGCGGGTGCCTTTCCTACTAGCGCCTATGGCGCGCCAACTGCGGCTGCCACCTTTGCCAGCTCGCCCGCGCTAGCCACCGGCATCTCGACCATCGCGGCCCTCAACGAGGAAACTCAGCCGGTGATCTGCTGGGCCGGTGACGGCGGAACGTATGACATTGGTCTGGCAACGATTTCAGCGGCTGCTGAGCGTAACGAAAACATGATCTACATTTGTTATGACAACGAGATCTACGGTAACACCGGTGGTCAGCGTAGCAGCGCTACCCCGGCAGGCGTCGTGACCAGTACTACGACCAGTGGAAAAGGTGAGCGTAAAAAAGATATCATGGCTATCATGGCCGGGCACCACATTCCCTATGCCGCGACGCTATCCGTAGCACATCGAGATGATTTTATCCGTAAGATTAAACGCGCGCGGGCTACTAAAGGGTTTCGTTTTTTGCTGATCCTCTCGCCGTGTCCGACGGGGTGGAAGTCGGAACCGGAAGACAGTACGGAGTTGATCTCCATGGCTGTGCGCTCGGGACTATTCCCATTATACGAAATCTTCGACGGCGTTCGATATTGCATCAACAAGCGTCCCGACGGTCTTGCGATCGACGAGTACATCAATCGTCAACGGCGTTACAGGGCCGTTGCCGGCGATCCCACCTCTCTTCAAGCGTTCATCAAAGATCAGTGGCACCATTTGGAGGGGATGGTCAAGGCCTTTCCCGCAACCGATGAAGACGGCGATCGTTAATATCTTACCGTTGAACTCGATCAACGCAGACAAGAGGTCGGTCACAAGGTAACCAAATTAAACCCACCAAGCGTGCGTCGTTCCCTCTCAAGCAGGAACGCCATGTCATAAAACGCGGTCATAGCGATATCTCAATATGTCTGGAGGCCATGTGGTCTTTCTTTGCTCTACACATCTACGATATTGACACGAAGGTACTACATGTAAAATGATGGAGATGCTTGAGGGTGAAATACTTGCCAGATTCGATGACTCACGGATAATCAATCGAAGCCGGAGAGTCTAGATCATGTTGAGTGTAACTTACATCTCACAAATAAGCCTGAGTCATGTCATATGACCACGTTTCACGTTATCGCTGCGGCCACGTATTGGTTGCTCATTGTGATGTGGACGTTCATACTTGTTTTCTACATCATCCGCATACGGCGGCAACGACTTAATAACGCGTTGTTCACTACGCTTATCGTTATTCTCGCGATCGATGCCTTTCGTACATTGTTTGAAAGTATCTATTTCGGCGCCTGGTATAGCGCGTTGGCGGGAGTTCTCCCGAAGTACATATGCGATTTCTTGGAGCAGCCGGGCGCCGTATTGATCCCTAAATTGTTCAATGTCATCGTGGCGGCGCTGATTATTCTGATCTTGTTGCGCCGTTGGATTCCTGAAGAGGAAAAAGAACTGCAAGAGCAACAAAATCGTGAACACAATCTACAACAAGAAGTAGCTATGCGTACGAGCGCATTAGAAAGTACCAACGAACAACTCCGCCGGGAAATTGTTGAACATACGCATGTACAAGAAGCATTACGAAAGAGTGAAGAGCGATTGGCACGAACAGAAGAATTTTCTCTTGTCATGGCTACCCGTGTTGCCTTGGATGGCCGGTGGCTTAAAGTGCCCCCCACGTTATGCCAATTGCTTGGGTACGATGAGAAGGACTTGCTCTCGCAAAGTTTCAAGGCCGTCACCCATCCCGATGACTTTGAAAAAGATTGGCAACAATGTCAACGACTTATTCGCGGAGACATTCAATCGTTTGAACTCGAAAAACGCTATATTCATCGCGATGGGCATCTAGTGTGGGTTTACCTGAATTGTTCGGTGGTTAAAGATGAGGAAGGCAAGCCACTGCACTTTTTAACCTATATCCGAGACATTACGGACCGTAAACGTATTGAGCAAGAACATCAACAGCTCGCCGATGAGCTTTTGCACGCGTAAAAAATGGAAGCCGTAGGCCGACTGGCCGGTGGTGTTGCCCATGAATTCAATAACCGACTCATGACCATTCTTGGCAATGCGGAAATTCTTTTTTCCAAGCTGGATTCGCCCACGTGGCAAGATCATCGAGAGCTTCTCAAATCATGTGCACAGTCCGTTGCCCGAGCGTGTGAACGCAGCACAACCTTAACCAAGCAGCTCCTTGCTTTTAGTCGAAAACCGTTGACTCATCCGGAGCCGGTAGACACGCACCAGTTATTGCTCGAAACCACCACCATGCTACAACCTTTGCTCGGAGAGAATATTAAATTCGATATAGGCATAGCATCCGATGTCGCACCTATTTTCGGTAATGCCGGTCAAATCGAACAGGTGATTACGAATCTGGTTCTAAACGCACGTGATTCGATTAGCGATGTTGGCTGTGTAAAAGTCAAGTGCCACAATGTTGACGTGTCGGAATCGTTGGCCTCTCTACATCCCGGTGCGCACGCTGGACGGCATGTGCAAATCACGATTCAAGATGACGGTGCAGGCATGTCAGAAGAGGTGTTGACGCATATCTTTGAACCTTTTTTTACGACCAAGCAGGTCGGAAAAGGTACCGGTCTGGGATTGGCGATGGTCCACGGTATTGTCTCTCAGATGAGCGGCTTTATTACAGTAGATAGCCAAGAGCGTGTAGGGACGACCATCCAGGTGACGCTTCCCGTGGCAGATTACGCATGTCAGACGGTAGACACGCTGGATACGCAAACGCACTCGGGAAACGGCGAGGTCATTCTGGTCTGTGAAGATGAGCCATCGGTTCGTGAGTTAATATCACATAATCTCATAAGTGCCGGATATGTCGTGCTCGAAGCAGAAAACGGCGACCAGGCACTGGCGCTGGCTCGTGCGTCTGACAAGTCTATCGATTTACTCGTGACCGATATTGTTATGCCGGGCATGAACGGATTTGAACTTTTCAAGAAGATGTCTTCTGAGATGGCTAACATGCAAACTGTGTTTGTTTCGGGCTACGCGACCGAGGCCATCGATCCCGATGTATTACCATCGAAGCAGCATGCCCTATTACATAAACCGTTCAAAAATGAAGAACTACTCAAAGTCGTGTGGCAGGTGCTTCATCATCCTTCGATAAATGCTTCATCAAAATAGGACGTCAGGATCGAATATCGTTTCTCAACACCTCAGGTCATTTTGTGGTGGGTACGCTGGCGGTTGTTTGTAGGCGTTCCATTTTTTGTCGGAGCTGATCCGTTTCTTTTTGGCTACGGCTGGGGCCGATGCGTGAGGCTGCGCCGCCGAGTAGGCCGCCGCCGAGTAAGGTAAGTAGCAACTGCATGAAATCCTGCTGGTTGGCGGACTCTAAGGTGGCGATGGCTTCCGGGGTGATGCCCGCTTCCCGGGCGACGGTGAGCACGGTGGATCGTAATTTATTGGGGTCGCTGAGCACAGCCTGCAACTTGGTGACGCTTTGCGTCAAGGCCATCTTTAGTGACAATATATTGTCATTGGTTATTTTGTCAGTAAGTTTCATGCTCGTCATAGCCTCTTGAAGATCGTTAGCCTGGTCGTCTAATTGACGAGTAAGTGCGGTGGTAACCGTATCGATCTTTTCTTTGGTTTCGTTGTCAACGCGCGCTACATCTGAGGTTGCTTCGTCGAATAGTTTGGTCAGTAGCAGGCCGTCAGGCATGCCAATAAATCGGGCAGCCACTTGGGTTATGGTGTCGAGGTTTTCTCCGATAGCGGAGTGCATGGCGTCGGTTTGTTCGTTAAGCTTGACGATGCGCTGATCGAATTCGGTTTTGAGTTGGTCGATGGCTGCGGCTGTTTGCGTACTCATCGCCTGGTGTTGTTTGGTCATGTTGTCGTCGTGTATCTGTTGTTGTTGGTTAAGCTGTTGGGTGAATCGCTTGGCGTCGCCGAATGTCGGTGCGAAAAAATCATCTCGCATGGCGGAGGTGCATCCGGACAAACAGGCGAGTAGGCTAACGAGGATACAAGTGTAACGAAGCATGGTTTGTTCTCCTTGGGTAAGCGAATGGGTAACTACAGACAGTGGCTACGGCGAAATGTATCGCCACACCTATAGAACGTGAACGCTGATCGCTGAGGGTGATTTAATCGTTGATACTATGCTGTACGGGTTGCTTACTTATTACGGGCGCAGTTCGGATTGACCAGTAGGGCCGCTTCTTGACAGGCGCGGTTCAGGATGAGGGGTGGGCAAGTGGCTTTACCTACATATACTACGAACGCATGATAGATGTTGTGCCTGACCAGATTTGTAGGTTTTGATTTGGTATAAAGATATCATCTATCGTTGGGTTGCACCTATACCGGAGGACCAATATGAGCGATTTGAGTAACAAAACATGTCAGCCTTGCCAAGGTGGCGTGCCTGCGCTATCGGGCGATCAAAGAGAAGCATTGTTAGATCAGTTGGATCATTGGCAAGTGATTGATGATCATCACTTACGTAAAGAGTTTACTTTTCCGGATTTTGTGCAAGCCTTGGCAGCCGTGAACACCATCGGCGAGATGGCAGAACGTGAAGGGCATCATCCTGACCTCTATCTTGCATGGGGCAAGGTGCGCGTTGACATTTGGACGCACAAAATCGACGGGTTGACGGAGAGTGATTTTATCCTGGCCGCTAAAATTGATGATGCATTGAAATAGATTCCTTTCAGATGACCTACAAACTATTTTACTCTTTGGGCAACGCGAGTACATCTACATGTCATTTATCGTTGAAACCGAGCGACTTGGTATGAGGCGTTACCATCCTGATGATGCTGAGATGTTTCTCGCGTTGTTCAGTGATCCGGAGGTTATGCGCTACATCCCTAACGAATTGGCGCCGGACAATGTCGATGAGATGCGTCAAATGCTCGTCGACTATCCGGATTACAAAAAGCATGGCTTTGGCAGATGGTCATGCATTCTCAAGGAGACCGGGCGGTTCATCGGATTCACCGGCCTGAAATTTTTGGAAGACTTTGGCGGAGAAGTAGACTTAGGCTATCGCTTCTTTCGTGAATTCTGGGGCCGGGGCATTGCGACGGAAGCCGGGTTGGCGTCACTGAGCTACGGCTTCGATGTACTGGGCCTGCAACGCGTCATCGGACTGGCATTACCAGAGAACATAGCTTCAAAGCGGGTGCTTGAAAAATGTGGTATGAGCTTCGAGCGACATGCGACCTATGATGGGCAAGAAGTAGCGGTTTACGCCGTTGAAAAACAAATGGAGTAGCGCAAGCTCTATTATACTGTGGCGGCTATGGTGTGTTTGTTCTGGAGATGATGTCCAGTACAACGGTACGCCTGACTATTGAGTGCACTAGTTAGGGAGGTTTAACTTATTATATAGCGAGCTAAGTGCTTTAATCCCGTGCGTACTGACTCTATGATTCTCCATTTCTGTGGTTGATCGAGTGGATTTAGATACGTTATCGGTGATCGCAGTGGGGAAGTAACGTGTCTTATGTTGCTTACACTAGACAATACTCGTCTTCCACCATACATTCGGTAACAAGTTGGCCTAAACAAACATATCGTTTACAGGATTATTCGCCTTATGGGTAAATCACCTGGCATTTACCGTCGACACTACGCTGCCCCTCCAAGCTGCACTACGCGGAACCCCCGGATGCGCTTGCTAGCAATTGGTTGCAACTATGTTAGGAGTTGATGTAAGCCCGGCTACTTTGTACCGCTGGTTTATGCCAAGCATTCGCTGGCTCGAACCTGCATTTATTTTCGTGCTTGTGGCCACCGCTCTACTCGTAGCGTACTTACTTCGATGTAATGATCAATTTAATATTCTCATCATCGGGTTGACAAACAGCGCAATAGTCTCCTATGCGATTTATGTTATTGCTCCATTGTCTTTCATCACATTTTGGTCCATAGGAGTCTACATCTATCTAAGGTTGGGCAATGGACCGAAACTCGGACTTGTCTATGAAGCATTCGATGTCGAGGAGCCTCACGTTCAGAAAGTCAAACAAATCCTCCGTGAGTTGCACAATAGTGGTGAAATGCGTCATCGTACATCTCTTCGTTTTCTTCCACGACGCGCCTTAGCTAATCCGCAGTCAATTGACCGATACATCCGTCGCTACAACTTCAGTATGATTGCTCACATTGGACAAACTAAAACCTTAGACTCGAACCGACCTCATTTCGAAGTGAAATTCCATATGAAATGGAAGAACACCGACATACAAGTCATTGATAAAATGATTCGCGCCTATTTAGTACGGCAGCAAGTGTCCAACACCAAGCCTATAAGTGTCCTCGATTTACTTAAGAAGAGCGCCGCTACACTCAACGATCTTATGCTCACGCTTCTTGCGCTTCAAAAACTCATGAACAATGAACTTCCAGACGCGGCCGCTCTGCTTCGCCGGATAGAAGACCTAACTCCTGAATCTCTCGATCCAACAAAACCACCCCGTGCCCCTATTCGTGAACTTGATGCCGTCGCTCGACTTCGCCCACTGCAATTCTCCATCACTGACATGCCTAGCCCCGACATACTTCGTGATATGTTAACTAAAGCGGAAACAGCTAACCGGTACGCTACCCAATTTAGTTGGGTAGCATACACCATTGCCAGATTAAGATTCCTAAATGGTGACAATGTCGGTGCACTTTCGATTATCGAAGAAAACATCCAAAGCATCCCGTCCGCGAAACGGAACCCCTTTATCCTTCTCGCCAAAGCATTCCTGGAGTTCCACTCGTATCGTTGGCACAATTCTTATGATTGCTATATTAGACTCCTTGACAATCCAAACCTCTTCGATATCCAATGGCAACACGACCTTGTCCCATTCGCTGACTACGTGGCTTCAATTGAAATGGAAGGCGCTCAGATCCTTCAGGTGTTGTACGCACGTCTCGCAAATTGTGGAGTAACTTCAAAGATCGAAACTGAGGCTTTCGCATGGATCGAAGCGGATATTACTCGCTCGTGCTTTCGTGATCTGCTGCAGCGCGCACCCGAGGTCTGGTCCGCTTGTCATAGCAGTACTTCGGAGTCTAGCTCAAAACAGGAAAAATCCCGTCCACCTGTCAAATCGAAACAATCAAAGAAAACCCGTCGCAAACGCAAGAAACCTCGCAAATGAGCACGCTTCGCAATGTGTACAATTATAGAAGTAGACCGTCCTACGTTCTTTATGCTCTATGAAATTCGCAACTCCGCGCGAGCTCCCGACAAGTCGGGATTTTATTCCGCCCGCGGTTCGGTATATTGATGCTTGAAATGTTCTAGTTTGGTTGTGGTAATGGTCCGTCGCCTAGGTCGGGTTTGGGGTCGGCTGTTACCGGTCTTGCGGTGCCGACTTGTGCGCTTGTGGCGGCTTCTGCTGCGTCGAGTAAGTCGGCTACGGCGGCTCGGTCCAGCGACTCACCGCGTATGACGGCGTTGACTTCATCACAGGAAAGCGTTTCGTATTTGAGTAGCGCTTCGGCGATGGCTTCGACTTTTGCCTTGTTGTCGACGATGATTTTTTGGGCTTGTGCGTAGGCGCTGTCGACGATTTGTTTGATCTCGGCGTCGAGTAATTCAGCGGTTTTGTCGGAATATTCTCGGGCGCCGGGCAAGCCGAACATCTCGCTGTTGCTTTCGTCACCGTAGAAAATGAACCCGGCTGCCTCGGTCATGCCCCAATCGCGCACCATATTTCGGGCTAGGCTGGTGACTTGTTTGATGTCGCTGGAAGCGCCGCTGCTGATGTCGTTAAAGAAAATATCTTCGGCGATGCGTCCACCGAACATGACGCGCATCATGGATAGCAAATAAGTTTTCGTGTAAACCATGCGGTCGCGTTCCGGAAGAGAG
This sequence comes from Planctomycetota bacterium, assembly GCA_024276605.1. Classification (GTDB taxonomy): domain Bacteria; phylum Planctomycetota; class Phycisphaerae; order UBA1845; family UBA1845; genus JAJRPG01. The sequence continues at coordinate 34,012 of JAJRWX010000008.1, forward strand.
AACGTCGCACCACCGGCTGGACCTCGTGGGATAATGCTGACCTTGTGGAGTGGGTCACCGTCTTTTTCAAGGGCTTGGATCAGTGCATGGCCGGCTTCGTGATAGGCCGTGACTTTGCGGTCACGTTCATCGACGTAGGCGCTTTTCTTGGCACGCCCCCAGCGGACTTTATCGCGGGCTTCTTCGAGGTCTTCCTGTTCGACGAAATCTTTTGCGGCCATGGTGGCGATCAAGGCGGCTTCGTTGACTAATGCAGCTAACTCGGCACCGCTGAACATGGGCGTGCCGCGGGCGACGCGTTTGATGTCTACGGTTGGTCCGAGCTTGATCTTCTTCATGTGTACTTTGAGAATTTCGTATCGGCCTTGTAGGTCGGGTAGTGATACAAACACTTGTCGATCGAATCGGCCCGGGCGGGTGAGCGCGGGGTCGAGTACGTCAGCGCGGTTGGTCGCTGCGATGACGATGATCTGCGAATTGGATTCAAAGCCGTCCATCTCGACGAGGATGGCATTGAGGGTTTGCTCTCGTTCGTCGTGACCTCCGCCGCCGAAACTAGCGCCGCGTCTTCGTCCTACGGCGTCGATTTCATCGAGGAAGATAATGCAAGGTGAGCTTTCCTTGGCCTGTTTGAATAAGTCTCTCACGCGTGACGCGCCGACACCCACGAACATTTCTACGAAGTCTGAGCCACTAATGGAGAAGAAGGGTACGTCGGCTTCGCCGGCGATGGCTTTGGCGAGTAGCGTTTTACCACATCCCGGTTGACCGACCAGTAGTACACCGCGCGGGATGCGCCCGCCGAGGCGTTGAAACTTTTTCGGCATTTTGAGGAATTCAATAATTTCCATCACCTCATCTTTGGCCTCTTCGATACCGGCCACATCGGCGAAGGTTACGTTGGTGTGTTCCTTGGGGGTGACGCGATGGCGCGATCGGCCAAAGTTGCCGAGCATACCACCGCCACCGCCTGCATTGCGCAGTTGACGGAATACGAAAAACCAGAGGAAACCAAAAATGAGTAACCAGGGGAGTATGCTGCTGAGCAACACAAGCAGAAGCTGGTTGGGTTTGTCCGCCTTAATTTCCGCATCCGGCATGGCTGTGTTTAGCCCGTCGATGAACCGGCTATCGATGGCTTCGCGCGGGTAGGTGAGGGTGAATTTGTTTGTGGCACCGGGCATGGTGCCTTCGGTTTGGACTAGTTCACCTTCAATGGTACCGTCTTCTCTGATGACGAGTTTGGCGATGTTTTTGTTGGCGATGTGTTTCCTGAATTCGCTGATAGTGATCTGCTGAGCGGAATCGAGGGAATTGTTTAGAAGTCCCACGAGAACGATGGCTAGTCCGAGCAAGAGGAGCCAATGGACGAGGTTGCGTGACAGGCGCGGGCTAGGCCCGGCTGCCCCCTTTTGCTCTTTTGGCTCTTGGTTATCAGGTGCTGGTGTTGGTGTTTCGCTGTTATTAGCCATCCGCGATGTCTCATTCCTTCAAAGTTAAAGCTTAGTAGCGACAGGTTTTATTGCCCGTATATAATGATAGCGTAGTTACCAATCTGATTCCATCGCTTCCACAATTTGCTGCGCCAGACCGTCCATGCCCCTTGTCATGCCGTCAGAAAACGTCTCCCCCACCGGGGGGATATAGGTGGCCTGGTAAAGGAATCTAGGCCTTTCAAGCAAGATATCGCCGGTTTTCATGTTTTTAAGGCGAAATCGAATCTCGATGGTGGCGCCTATCTCTCTTGGTAGATCATTGTCCAGATCGTCTCCAAATGAACGATTATTAACACTGAGGATTTCGCCACTAAGGACCGCATCTGCATGGTCGCGTGGTGCGATATGGTATGGCGTATCCGTTTCGAGGCGTTTTACGATAGCCTCGGTTAGTCGAAACTCCAGACCGCGTCGGAACTCTTTGGACTGAAACATCTCGACGTGGACGGTTTGTATATCGGCTGAAAACGGCCGTGTCGTGGAGTAGCTACACCCGATAGCCAACGTGACCAACGTGAGCAGAACGAATGAGGTTAGTTGTCTTATCATAGGATCGTTGCCTGTTCGTTATAGGGCCTTTACTTGGGTCTGTTTGTTGTCGCTCTGGTTTGGGGGTTATCCGGACCGGCATCATAAAGATCGAGCCGGGCTTTTGCTTTTTGAGCAGCTAGTGTGTCGGGCCAATGGGCGATGACGGAGCGATAATAAAATATGGCTGAGGCAATGTGGTTGGTACGTTCGTAGTAAGTGCCGATGTTGTATTCCTTCTCTGCGCGTTTTAGTTCTATACCATCGAGGATGCCGTCTACGTGGTCGCGCTGCGCTTGGAGCGGGTATCTTGCCTGGAAATCACGAAAACGTTCTCGAGCTTCGATGAGCGCAGCGTCGTCATATTCTATACCGCGAAATCCTGCGAGCGCTGCTTCGGCAGAGCGTTTTGTGGCGAGTTCGTGGTATTGGCCGTTGGGAAAGTCTTTGATAAGTTGGCTGTATTCCATCTCTGCTAAGAGGAATTCGCCTTTCCGGAACAAATATTCGGCTTTGACCTTAACGGCGTATTGGGCATAGCGCGACTGGGGATAGTCGATGGCGATGGTATCTAAAATTTGCTCAGCTGTATCAGTGCCTGATAGTAGTCTGAGGCCGAAAAGTTTTCGCTTGGTGCCGGAGAGATAAGCCTCGGCGATGATGAATTCCAACCTTAGGGCTTCGTCAGTGAGTTGGCTGCCGGTGTATTGGTTTAGGAATTGTTGCAATAATTCGTGGGCTTTGTCGAACTTGTGAAGTCCGATGAGGGCTTCGGCGTGGGTTATCATGACTTGGGGGTATTGCGGGTGAGATTGGCCATATTTTTTTATAAATGCTTTGACGGCGGATAGCGCTTTACGGGGATTCTTGTCACGCAACTGTTGTTGGATGGTATGTATGTCTCCGGCAGGGGTGCCTGGTGCCGGAGCGGGGCGCTCGATCCACTGACCTTTGTCATCCATCTGTAGCGTGCGGGCACGTGGCGGACCTGCCAGGACGGGCGATGTGGCCATTATGGCCAGCATTGCGGTGGATGCGATTGATAGGTGGCGAATTCTTCCAGTCATGGTGTTGCCTGTTTCGATATTCCGTACGGCCTTTTCAATCGCCCTTTTGCCCGCTGTCGACAGCGGACAAAGGCAACTTGCCATGACGACTATTGTACGCTTATTCTTGATCGTCGGCCAATATCGTGGCCTGTAACATCTTGTGGTGGGTCCGCGTCGGGTTTGGTGGTAGATTACCGACCATTCCTGGAGCGTGAGCGGTGGGTATGGCTTTCCGCCCGAACCGATATACCGCAGTCCGTTCCCGCGAAGGCGGGAACCCAGTTCTGCGTCACAGCTTATTTTTTTGGGTTTATCGAGGATGGCAAGGGCAAGGTTTTTTTGCCCGTGGCGGCCTGCGGGACAACACGGGTAAATCCCGACGTGCGTCGGGATTTACCCATGCCACTCGACGCTGTTGGATTCCCGCATTTGCGGGAAAGACGAAAGTGAAAGCCGGCATGACGAATGTGTGTGTTGGTTGTGTTGGCGTAGGGTGTAGTGGCGGTGGTGAGAGCGTCGATCAATGGATAAGTGGTTGGCGTTGGTTAATGAATAGTTGGCGGGCTATGTCGGGTTGAGAGGTGTTCCGGTAACGTGCGCATCATGGGTCGTTGGTTATCGCGCTTTGGAGCTAGCTCTATTTTTGTGTAGCGGACAAAACCCTTTAATCCCTAAAGATTGCCGCAATAAGGCGATACACGATTACCAGGATGCTGTAGTGGAGTTAAATTCGTGCGAGCTTTGACGTTAGAGAACCATTTGCAGTTTCAAGCCAATCATGCTCAGCCTCGGTCCGGCGATGGCGAGTGTCTTGTTCGTGTACGCTTGGCTGGTATTTGTGCGACGGATTTGCAGTTGGTTAATGGGTATATGCGGTTTCGTGGGATACTGGGACACGAATTTGTCGGTGTGGTCGAGTCGGGGTCTTCTTCATGGCAAGGCAAGCGGGTGGTTTGCGAAATCAATTGCGTTTGTCGTGCGTGCGATATGTGTCTTTCGGGGTTAGCGAATCATTGTCGTAAACGAACCGTGTTGGGTATTGATGGTCGCGATGGTTGTTTCGCGGATTTTATTTGCGTGCCGGAAGCCAATTTGCACGAAGTGCCCGATGCGCTGACGGATGAGCAGGCTGTGTTTGTCGAGCCGTTAGCTGCGGCTTATCAGACGTTGTCGCAGTATCCGTTTGGCCCAAAGACGAAGGCTACGGTGATCGGCTCCGGTCGATTGGGATTGTTGGTGACTCAGGTATTGGCCACGACGGGGTGCAAGCTTACGGTGATTGGTCGTAATGAAGTGAAGCTTTCGTTAGCTGAGAAGCGCGGCGTGCAGGCGGTGCATGTGGATGAGTTGGTGTGTCGCGGGGATCATGATGTGGTGGTGGAGTGTACCGGCTCGCCCGCCGGGTTTGATCTGGCGACGCGTTTGGTTCGTCCTCGTGGATCGATTGTGCTTAAAAGTACCTATGCCGGTGAGCAGGGGGTGAATCTGGCTTCAGTGGTAGTCAACGAGATTACCGTATTGGGTAGTCGATGCGGTTTATTTTCAGAAGCGCTCGATGCGTTGGTACGGGAGGCGGTAGAAGTTCGATCCATGATTACGCGGACGTTTCCGATTGATCAGGCGATGGAAGCTATGGCTAGTGCGGCTCGACCGGAGCACTTGAAGGTGCTGTTGGATATGCGCAAGTGAATGTCGTGAAAACACGTTAGACGTCGTCGGCAGTAGATGGTTCGGAAGTGAGTTTTATCATATTCGTCATATCTTCGTAGTGTCGATATATTGGCACTTTATGGATTATCATTAAGTCTATCATCGGCTCCCCCAGGTCCAAAAAGAAGGACCTGGGCCACCCACCATCGACATAGGCCACCCACGCGCGGCTCTGTCTTGTGCGGTGCGGGCTAGGGAACACCGATGCTGATGGGCGGCATGGGGGAAGACGTTGGTTCTTTGGCTTCTCTGTAGGCGACTCTGATGAATGCGTCAACGACGTTGGGGTTGAACTGCGTACCCCTGCAGCGGGTGAGTTCTGCGACGGCTTCGTCGACGCTGCCTGCTTTTCGATAGGGGCGGTCCGAGGTGAGGGCGTCGTAGGTATCCGCGACGGAGATGATGGCGGAGGCCATCGGGATGACCTCTCCGGCGAGATTGTCGGGATATCCCAGTCCGTCGAATCTTTCGTGGTGATGGCGAATCGCTTTGGTGACGTTTTCCAAACCGGGGACGTGTTGCACAATGGTGGCCCCGATATGCGTGTGGGATTGGATGGTTTTGTATTCCTGCGGCGTTAGTTGCTGGGGCTTGGTTAGAATGGCGTCGGGAATACCGATTTTTCCGATGTCGTGAAGTAGTCCGGCCAGTTCGATTTCTCGAAGTTCTGACGGTTTCGTGATGCCGAGTTCGCGAGCGGTGGCGACGCAAAGAGATGCGACACGTCCGGCATGGTCGTGTGTGTATTTATCTTTGGCATCCACAGCCGTGGCCAGCGCGTGGATGGTGCTCATCATTTGCTTGTTGACGGACTTATGTAGATGACAGTTCAATAGCGCCGATGCGCCCATGGCTGAGAGTCCTTCTAGAAGCTTTCTGTCGCGGGCGGTGAATTCCGGATCGCCGATTCGTTCGGTGACGCTGAGTAGTCCCAGGGCTTGGCCCTGCGCTTTGAGGGGGACGCGTACCAGCGCAAACGAATCACTTTTATAATCTCCACGTGACATGCCGGCTAAGTCGGGATGTTCGTTGACATTGTTTACGACCATGACGTCGTCCTGCGACATGGCGCGATGGGCAAAGCTGTCAGCGATGGGTATCTCTACGTCTTGAAAGCCATCGGGCAGGCCGCGTGATGCGAGTACGCGGTAACACTGTTTTTTCTCATCGAGGATCATGATGGATACGCGCTTGCAGTGTAGCGTCTTGGCTGTTTCTTCGACGAGTACTTCGGCGATTTCCCGTGGATCGGTCTTGGTGGATACTGTGGGAAACAAGGTGTAGAAAAGATCGAGTTCTTCATAGCTTGTCATAAGCCCTTCCGCGAGACTTCCGACGGCCATTTCTCTTTCCAAAAGGTGTTCGGTGAGTGAGGCCATGGCCGAGGCCAGTTTGGGCAACTGTTTGAGGTTGTCATCCGCGTGGTATTGGACCCAGCCTTGTGGTTTGTCGCGGTATTGGATGACGGATCGATGGTTATCATTGTCGGGTTTGTTGGCCTCGATGTTGGTATCATCTGCGTTTCGGATGGTCAAATCCGCTCCGGCTAACTGTGCCAGAGTTGTGACAGCATTATGTACTTTCCCGGTGTGCATGTGTTCCATGACAAGCTGTGGGCAGCACATGTTTAGCTCAGCTGATGACATGATGCGATCTCCAATGTGGACGTAACCAGTTCGCGTAGTTTTTGTGGTTGAAATGGTTTGGCTACGACGATAGCCCCCCAGACTTCCTGGGCCATGGCAGCATCTTGGGCCTGGCCTTTGGCCGTGAGAATGATAATGGGTAAGGCTTGGTATTTCGGATCGGCCCGTAGCGTTGAAATGACTTCGAGTCCGCTCAGGCCGGGCATCATAATGTCAACGATGAGTAAGTCCGGTGTTTTTTCGGTGATGGAATCGATGGCCTGTTGTCCGGAGTTAGCCACCACGATTTCACGATCCGGTGCTCTTAATAGAAAGCGTACGCCTTCCACGATATGTGGTTCATCGTCGCAGCAAAGAATTCTGGTCATGACACAGTCTCCGTAATGGCGTGGGGTTGCGAGGCGATCATGGCGTCGAGCAGATCATCCTCGCGTCCCGGTGAATAAGTGAACAGTTCGATATTGTGCATATTTTGTAGGCGTTTTTCCGTCTTACCGATGGTAGGACATAAGGCGATAATACGTATCGTCTGGTTGCCAATGTCTCGAAGTTTGGGAATTTCAGACCACTGTTGACCGAGCATATGGCAGTGAATGATGACGATATGGCCTCCGTAATTGGCCACCATACTACCGGCTTCATGGATGTTTTCAGCGATCATGGTTGGATGTCCCGCGCATCGTAGTGCGCGTCCGATCTGTTCGCTGTGGATAGTATCATCATCCACCACAATGGTCATTTGTCCGGCAGCGGACTGTTGTTGCATGGCTACTGTGACGGCGCGTAATAATTCTTCTTGGGTCACAGGCCGGCGTAGAAAAATATCCATGCCATGTTGTCGGCATTGTATGGCGTCTGCTTCGTGACTATGTACGATGATTCGATAGTCTCGACCGCCGACCCGGCTTAACTCTTCGAGTAATGATTCGGCGTCCATGTCGGGCAAGAGGGTATCGGTGATAACCACATCAACGTCGCCCTGTTCGATATGCTGGAGAAGGCGCCGTGCAGAATGTGCCAATCTTACGTCATAGTTAGCCTTTCTCAGTATCTTGGCTAACGAGGCTGCGAGTTCGGGGTCCGGATCGCAGGCGATAACCCGGCCATGCGGTTGTGCATCGGACTTCTGCGGTAATTCCGGTGGATCTTGCGTAACCGGCAGTGCTATATAAAAGGATGAACCTTGGCCGACCTGGCTATCCACCCATACCAACCCGTCGTGGCGTTCGATGAGTTTTTGAACGATGTTGAGGCCCAGTCCTACGCCGGCGACTTCACCGATGTTGGGATCATTGATTTGCGAAAAACGATCGAATATTTGATCCCAGCTATCCCGGGGTATGCCTTGACCGTCGTCTGCGACGCAAATGATAATGGATGCTCCGCGACAGATGGTTGATACAACAATACCACCTCCCGCCGGTGTGTATTTTAATGCGTTGGAGACAAGATTGCTGATGATTTGGCTAATTTTGTCGGCATCGATGAACAGATCGGGCAAATCGTCGGTGTGCTCAAAAGTTAGACTCATCGATTTGCTTTTTGCTAACGGTTCGAAGACGCGCATGCACGAGTCGAGTATGGGGACCAGCGATTGCTTTTCAACATTGAGCGTGGCATGGTCTGATTCCAGTATCTGCACTTCCAACAGGTCATCCAATAAGCGTGATAAGCGATTGCACTCGTCGAAAATAATCGTCACAAAATTTTGCGTATCCTCGGTTGATAGTGATTGGATATCATCTTTGAGCATGTGCGCGTACATGATGATTGACGTTAGCGGTGTGCGCAGGTCGTGGGAGACAATAGCCAGGATGTTCGACTTGATTTGATGGATGTCCTCAAGTTTTTGGCGTCGTAAGCGTTCGTCGAGTTCACGTTTTGTCCACTGTGAGAATAAGTCCTTGAATCCGCGCCGAACCGCGGAGAGTTCACGCGACGGCGGTGCCGGTAGTTGCACCGAACTGAGTTTACCCATAGCGAGTTTTCGTATGTCTTCGTGCAGTGCATCGATAAAAATGGCGTCTCTTCGCATGACGAGCCATCCGGATGCAACGGCGGCGATGAGCGAACAGCCGGCTGCGGTTATCGCCCAGTGGGCCAGGGTCATGTCGCTGGCTAATGCCTTGGACAGTGTGAAAGCGATGAAGAGGCTGGCGATACTGGCGATGGCTGCGGACCATGCACATTTTGCCTGTAGCGAACTTCGAGCGAGCGTCCCGGCCAGCGTTGTCTCGGGTTTTTCGTGGTCAGCATTTGTATCTTCGGAGTTTTCGTTTACGTTTTCACGCTGATCGATGGGTTCAAGGAATACAGCCCCGATCAAGTGTCCGCGCATCCCCACGGTGCAATGGACCACTTCGGTGGTGAGCCAAATAGGTTCTTCGTCGTTGGAATCCAGTATGTAGATTGTATCGCCGGGGGGGATTCTATGATTGGACCAGAAACCAATACCACCGCCGGAAATGTTAAGCAAACTGACATCCCAAGCGGCGGATGTATCCGTGGGGTCTGTGGACACTTTAACGCGCGCACCCATAGAGTACCGCATCCAGATGCGTTTGCCCGAATACACATCTTTCTTACCTTCGCGTTTGGCACGCTGCAAAAGCTGCGGCTTGCGAATCGTCGATGATGCGTGATTAATCTTTTGTGATTCGGCCATCGTTTTTAGCCCGATGAAATACACCAAACAGTCGGCGCAAAATTTCCCCATGCCCGAAGCATCTGCCACGAGAATCCCATTGACATTGTCGGCTATGCATTGGTCGTTATCGCGTTTTTGGGGCGATGAATTCAGCGTGCATGGGGTATCGGACGACTGCCCACCTGGAGGCCGTTTGTTATGGGGGGCAGTGCATAAGTCCGTTTTTCCATCGTGCGGACGTTATGTGTTAGTTGTCGTTATAAGGACGCTTCGCTAACGCAAGACGATGGCACTGTGATTGAAAGTTAATGCACTGTTGGGTAATGCGGTGTTTACTTTTATATTACGAAAAGTATAAGCGCCTAGCAGTTGGGTGGCCTCGGCGTCGGCGAAAGATCTGATGGATACAGGTACTAGCCATTGTTGATCCAACTCGATTACCAGGTATGCGTCGTTATAGTGATGTTTCCCATTGATGGACAGTCGTCGGACAATGCGATAGGTGGGGCGAGAAGCAAATTGACTCCGACCTACTAATGTCAGTTGGAGGTCGCCATTTCTTTTGGCTTGTTGGTTCATATCAACAATGCGATGGAGGATGGATAAAAACCCGAATTGATCGACGGTATGGCGCGAGGATGATCTGGCTTTTTTTCCGCGCACGGGGGTATACAATGCGGGCACCATCGCCCTGGCCAGCATCCCCGTCGGTTCGACCAGCAATAATTCTTGCCCAACCTTATTGATATATTTTCCTTGTTGATAGAGTGCCCGTCGTACGCGTCCGGGGTTTTCTATCCAAGTCATGTAAATCGTACGTGGGTTGTGACGGTAATAGACCTTGATGGTTTGTTGTTTGGTGAGTTGCCCCCGGATGCGTTCTTGCCGGGTGAATAGGCAGGAATAGTCGTTGAGATATCGCTGACATTGATCGATAGCCCGGCGCAAAAGAACCTCAGGATCGGGATTTTCTTGGTGAGCGGTTGTCGTTGCAGCATCGTTAGCCGGTTGAGACGGCTGAGCCTGACAGGCTACGCTAGTGTGATAGAACGCGATGATAAGTAGTAGCGCTGGTGAAAATCGTTGTGGCTGTGGATACGCGGTACGTCGTAACGGTTGCATCTTCTTTCCCTCCCCCGAGGTCATTAGCGTCGCGAGCGATGACGGTTAGATAAGTGCAAGCTCTTTTTTGGTAGCGATGTGAAAATCGGTTTGGGCCGACGTGTTTCGTGAATATGGCGCTACACGAAAAAGAACATGCTATAGGGCTTCGCCCAGCCCATGTTGCTCGTGACAGTTTGGTGTCACTATGATAATACATCGTAAAAGTGATGTTGTGCTGACATCACAAAACCACCCGAAACTCCCCGCCATTTGGCAAGGAGTTTCGGGTGTAAAGTTATTAGCTACGTGCGCACGACGCGCACCTAGCCGCTACCGGCTATTAATGGCCGAAGTCCTGAAAAGATGTCAGATTCGTTCGCTTTGGCATATTCATAGACGTTGTGCCGTGCCAACGAACGGTCATCATCGCTTCATTTTCGATGGCATCAGCCAGAGGGCCGGGCATGCCGGTGTCGAAGATCGTCGCGGTCATAATCCGTGCGTTTTCCTGACGGTGGATAATGTCCGTGGAATCTCGTAGCTGGTTAAGGGCTACGCGGGCTTCGGCGATTTCACTGGTCTGGTTTTCGATGCTTTCGAGTGCGGCAATGATGTTTTGGCGCTGACGCTCGATGAGTACGCGGTTACGACTTTGAGGTGAGGTGTTGTCGAAACGCATATCGATCTGACGTTTCTGCTCCATCAAGACAACATTGTCATGTTGCAGGGCTTGTTCTTCATCGCGGAATGCGTCGAACGTATCGTCGGGAGAAAACAGGCCTGCGACGAACATCAGTGCGTGACACTGCTGACGATAGTCGGCGATGAGGTGGTTGATCCGATTTACCATCGCCTGTGCCTGTTGCAGTTGGGTTTCGTTCTGGATAAACCGCTGGTCATGGTTGTACAGATTGTCCGTGAGGGTGTAGAGACCCTTGCGTCGCTGCAAACGATTGATTTGTTCGGTAAGAATCATGCGACAACCGTTGAGGTCTGCGCGCATGTTGTTGATGCGGCGTAGTTTTTCGACGGCCTTGGAGTAATCAGCCACCATAATGACCTTGGTCATAGCCTGACCGGTTCGGATATTGGCCAGCTCCGGTTGACTGAAAGCAGCTTGGGTTGACGTGGTGAAGAATTCAGACGAACCTGGAATCAAGAGAACTTCCATATTGTTTGCGAATTCGAGTTGTTGTTTCTGTCGTCGCGCCTTGGCTCGGACTTCTTCCTTCATGGCTCGTTCAATACGTCGCTCAAGTTTGGTGAGGCCACGCAATTGCTTCTGATACTGCTTAAAGCTTACTTCATCAGGGTTACTGAAATTACCCACCATTTTGTTGTTGAATCCTAGCCATTCTTTCTGCTCGCGGACGGTGTTTCGCCAATCGTGGAGGGTATTGAGCAAGCTGTCCGTGCTACTGTTGACGGTGATCCACCCCTGGTAGGTTGCATCATGCTCCTCATCGAACACACCGAAGGTGTATGAGCCGGGTGTGAGCGGTGCGGGTGTGTGCGTGAATTCTTGGCCATCAAACGGGCCACCCCACACGACCGCATGAAACGGACTCATGCTTGGGGTTGAAAACGGATTGTACGCTTGGTCTGCGACCAGGCTGCTGGATACTTCGCCACCGAAACTGGCCAGTTGTGTGGGAACCGGCGGTGCGACGAGCCGAACCGTCACTGTCGCGTGGTTGTGCTTGGCTTGACTGTGACCCTGGACGTTCGTAAACATCGAACAGCCGGTAGTCAGCATGATGGACGCCGTGGTCACGGCGAGCGTTTTTCTTAATCTCATTGTTTTTTGCTCCATAAACAGAGGAAACCCTTGCCGAACGTCAACGCCTACCTCAGGCAATGACTCTTCGTCATATATCCAATTCACGTCAGCCACAGGTAAGGCGCGTTTTATGGAAGGGATTACGGAATGTGCGATATTCCGTAGATGATTCGCCGCCGGATACACCAGCGCTGCCCGAACCCAATGGGTTGCCCGGACAGTCCTTCCGCGAACATCTACACGGTTGTCCACCTGTGACCTTCCAATACATTCGGCAGGAAGACAAATCCGAAAAAGTTGTTAGCGGTATTTATTTAGGTCCGAAAAAAAGAGACCGTGGGGTAGGCCGATAAAAAGCCCGGTAGGGCAGGTCGTTCTTTCGCTTGAAGCCTGCGTGTGTTATGGCCAAGTGAAGCGTGACTGGGTGGCCCAGGTCCTTCTGTTTGGACCTGGGGGAGTCGATGATTTTCGCTCGTATCTATGCCCGCTCCCTTGCGTTGCCGTGTAGGGCAGATCGTTCTTTCGTCAATCCCAACTTGGTGAAAGGTTGACCTGCCTCAACCATTTGGCACATGCGTCGTTCCCGCGCACGCGGGATGTCGAATCAGAGCCGCACGGCGCCAGCCTGCGGACCAACGCACGTATACAAGGTCATCTGAGTTAGTAAGACTACCCGTGCCAGCCCGTCATGGTGTCACCAGGCTTGCGCCGTGGTGCTCTGACAAACCTGTCGTACGACCAACATCGCAACCCAAAGGAAGGCGTGTGGCATGGCCAAGTGAAGCGCGGCCTTTGTTTCGTGGTTCACGTTTTTACATGCCCGAGCCTCGGGCTTGCCACGCGACTTTCGAATCAAAGCCGCACGGTGCTAGCCTGCGAACTAGCGGGAGACCAATAGCCTGATGTTTGCTATTCCAGTTCTACGAGCCAAATATCGGATTCGAGCGTGCTCATGGAGAAATATATCTCTCGGTCTCCTGGGGCTATGGATATGAAGCGAAAGGAAAACGTCGAACCTGACAGAAGCTCGGAGATTTTTTTGGACTCCGTATCACCAAGCAACAACTTTCCTTGACCTACAAAAATGAACCGTCGACTGTCGCTGAGCCACCGTGGACCGCCGCCGTTGTCGGTAATTAATTCGTACGTGCCTGTATCAAGCGTATAGGTTCCTATGCCTAAGTAACTACCATCCTTAGTAGAGAGAGCGCCCAGCAACTTCGTGCCATCGGGGGACCACGAGGAAGCGAAGAAGTCAGTGTTGCCATCTTCAGCGGGTGATAACAATTGTATGGTTTGGTTGTCCTCGTGCTGGGCTAGGTTGGCAATCTGCGCTTGGATTGGCTCCGTGCGTATGAAGGCGATGCGGGTTCCGTCCGGTGACCAAACAGGCAAATTGAGATTTTCTGTACTATCTATCAGTTTCTGCAAGCCGCTGCCGTCGCTGTTAATGGACCAAATGCCATATTGGCCGTCTCGGTCGGAAAAAAATGCGATCTGTTGGCTATCAGGTGACCAGCGAGGTCCGCGATCCTTGTATTGGTCATAGGTAAGTCGAAAGCGATCGTGGCCATCGGTATTGAAGATGAAGAGGTCTTCCTGAACGCCCCTGGACATGACGACGATTTTCTTACCATCAGGCGAGATGTCAGGTTGTCCCAGGATGGTCGATTGATGAGTGACTTGGATCGGTTCACCGAGTACTTTCTCAGTCTCAGGGTCGAAAATCACCTTGAAAATATTCGCTCGGTACTCAATGGCTGCATAAGCGAGGTGTTTTCCGTCGTTGGCGATGCTTATATACATGCTCATGGCCGTTACGCCCGACGTGATGGCCTCTGGTTCGCCCAATCGCTCACCGGATAGCTCGTCGATGCGCACGCGCCAAATGTTCATGTTTCCGCCGCGATCGCTACCAAAATATAGGTAGCGTCCGTCAGGTGACCAGGTTGGGTTCCAATCGGTGGCTGGGTCATTGGTTACGGCTACAGGGTCGCCGCCGCTGACTGGGATTGTGAAAAGGTCGCGTTGCCCGCCTTTGATAAGCGTCCAGTAGGCAATGCGATGACCGCCGGGTGAACAGCTTGGCTCAACGGCGTCACCGTCGTAAATTTTCTTCGTTTCGCCGGTCGCTACAACAACGGACCAGAGCGCGCTGAGTCCTGACCGCGCTTCCGGTGATACGATTCCTACTGTGGCGAAATAGACGTGCGTGCCATCAGGGTGCCACGCCGGGTTGTACCCGAAATCCGTCAGGCGTCGTGGCGATTCTCCTGTGGCACCCATCACAAATAATCCGCCGCCCTGACGTTCAGATCGGAAGACGATCTGTTGTCCGTCCGGTGAGAAGACGGGCATTGAATCGATTTCTGTGTACTTTTCAGTCAGGTTGACCGAGTTGGAACCGCCTATACGCATGGTGTAGATGTCGAAGTTTCCGTTTTCATCTGAAGAATAGACGATCGATTTGCCGTCTGGTGAAATGTCTGGACCCACTTCTGCGCTTATCTGGTCGGTGAGCTTGGAAAACTTAGCGCTAAATTTCTTGGGCACGATTGGCGTTGTTTGCTTGGCTGCGAACCAACCGGAGTATGCGGCAGCTAGGAGGATTAGTATGCATACTGTGGCAGCGGCAAAACGCGCTGGCCAGGTTCGAGGCATAGTGCGCTGAGTGGCTTCTATCGCTTCGGTCGACCATTCGCGCGTGGTAAGTGATTGGTCCAATTCCAATAATGCGTCGCCTATGTCACGTAATCGACGCTTGCTATGTTTTTCGAGGCAACGGCGCAACAGGTCGCCTACGCGGCGCGGTGTTCGATCGGGTAGCGCGTCGTAGTCTGGATCGCGCTCCATGATTTTAGCGATTACGTCCGTGGTGGTTTCACCGGAAAAGGGTGAAGTTCCGGTCAGACATTCATAAAGCACCGCTCCGAAACTCCAGATGTCGGTTCGCTTGTCTAGCGGACGTCCACGCGCTTGTTCCGGACTCATGTAGGCAGCGGTTCCAAGCACGACACCCGGGCGGGTGTAATTAGCTGTAATTGTCGGAGAGTTAGCGTCCACCGCGCTGGTAGATTCCTCAGCCATGGCTTTCGCCAATCCGAAGTCGAGCACTTTGACGGTGCCATCCTCGCGGACCATCACGTTGGCCGGCTTGAGATCACGATGAATGATGCCCTTTTCATGAGCCGCTTCCAACGCCTCAGCCATTTGCTTGGCGATATCCAGCGCATCCTCGACGGCGAAAGCGCCTCCCTTAAGCCGTTGAGCCAACGTTTCACCTTCAACATATTCCATGATAAGGAACCGAATTCCATCTGCATCGTCGAATCCGTGAATCGCAGCGATGTTGGGATGGTTCAAAGAGGCCAGCAATTTGGCTTCGCGCTCGAAGCGTGCGGTGCGCTCCACATCGCGCGTCATGGCCAGTGGGAGAACTTTGATGGCAACTTTTCGATCTAGCTTGAGATCATTGGCAAGATAGACCTCACCCATGCCACCCGCGCCGAGGGGTGAGAGGATTTCGTAGGGACCGAGTTTCGTGCCGGATGATAGTGTCATGGCTGCGGCTGCACTTCCTTGGTTCTGTTTTTTGCGGCGATACGTTTTAGCAGGTCCGCGTAGCGCGGATCGCCGCGCAGGTTATCGTAGGGGAAGTAGATAGCAATTCTGTCGAGCAGTGGACTTCCCCGCCTAATGGCACGGTCAAGCGACTCGAAGGCACGGTCTTTCTCGTTGCACCAGGCATAAAATGGCGCTCGCCTTGCTGGTCCGATGCCCCATGAATCAAAGTCGTTCCCCAATGAATCCAACCATTCCAGAAAACCCGCCCGCAGGCCCGATGCGTCGTATGTGCGGCGGAACTTCGTGATGGACTCGGCTGGTTGATCAATGATCCGTAGGTATGATTCGAACGCCGTAGCTGCTGCGTTGTGGTTTTCCTTCCCAATGTACGCCCATGCCAGACTTACATACGCGACCTTGAAATCCGATTGTAGGCGCAGCGCCTCGTTGAGTTGCTCGATGGCCTTGTCGAAGCGCCGCGCCATCACGGAACCATCACCGTATTCATTGTGCATGACGGCGGACAGGGGGTCGAGTGCGATGGCCTTCTCATATTCTTCGGCCGCTAGGTCGTATCGTTCTTGGAGCGAGAGCGTACCACCGTACCATTGGTGCGCCGTGGCGTTGTTAGGATCGATTGCGATAGCCTTTTGGTAATGTGCGTTGGCTGTTTCGCAATCACCGCGATCTGCGAGAACGCTTGCCATCGAGACATGTGCTTCTGCCAGCGAGTCATTGAGCGCGAGCGCTCGCTCGGCAGCCTTCCTGGCTTCAGCATTTATCTTGTTGTAGGGGCCGGGGACGTAGTATGGCATCACGCCCCACGCGTCCGCGAGACCGCAATAGGCGAGTGCGTAGTTGGGGTCTAGCTCGATGGCATGCTTGAAATGCTTGATGGCCGTGTGCAGCGACTCCGGCGTTCGCTTGGTCCAGTAACTCCTTCCGAGCAGGTAAGCATCATACGCAGCTGAGTTTGTGGTCGGGGTCGTCGTTTCAGCATGTTCATCTTGAGGCAACAGTTCCACCGCCAGCGCCTTAGCCACAGCTTCGGCAACCTCAGCCTGAACCGCAAAAACATCAGATAGATCGCGCGTATAACTATCTCCCCAGAGTTGTGTCTGATCGCTGACTTGAATGAGTTGGGCATTTATTCGAACACGATTACCCGCACGGCGAACGCCACCTTCGATTACGTATGCTACACTGAGTTCTCGACCGATCTGGTCAATTAGTTTGTCAGTTTTCTTGTACCGCATGGCCGATGTTCGGGCGATTACACCAAGCAGTTCGGGACGCAGGCGACCGAGACGTGTGATCATTTCCTCGGTCATGCCGTCGCTGAAATACTCCTGCTCAGGATCGCCGCTGAGATTGGTAAACGGAAGAACGGCCAGCATGGTCTTCGTTTTCTGCTCACTTGCTGTCGAAACCGAATTGGCAGCAGGTACAAGTCCCATCCGTCGAAGCAAATCATCGTAACGCGGGTCGCCATGCATCACGTCAAACGCTCTACCTAAGTGAAAATACGATAACAAGAGTTCGCGGTTTTCGTACGACTTATCCAGCCAACGAAACGCTTCGTCCACATTCCCCAAGCTCGCGTGAATGGAAGCGAAAGCCAAGGCTGGAACATAGTCATGCTTCGCTAGCTGCGTGAGAGTCTTCAGTTCGTCCCGAGCTTCCGTGATCTGCCCGGCTTGTGCGTAGGCAACTCCCAGCAAACCGGCCATCATGGGAATGCGTCCTTCTGACGCGTACAGCTCCTTGAGAACGGGGATCGCACGCTCAGGTTGGCTACCCTTTATGAGCATTATCGCTAGCTCCATTCTTGCAGGAAAGAAATCTGGAGCCATCTCCCGCGTAGCCGCGTTGTGGGTAAGCGCTTCGCGAACATCACCTGCGAGGAATTGCACTTTGGCGAGGCCCGCTCGGATGATCAGAGAATTTGGTGCGATCTCGTTCGCCCGTTTCATCGCGGAGAGTGATTCGTCAAACCGGCTCTGTACAAGGAGAATCATGCCGAGCCAGTGATGGAGCGTGGCATAACGAGGGTTTAGGGAAATGCCGCGTTGAATAGCTTCTTCGGCCTTGCGCCATTTATGCTCAGCCATGCCGGTCAAGTAACCGAGTGATGCGTATGCTTCCGCCATGGAATCGTCGAGATGAAGCGCCGTCTTGATCGCCTGCTTCGCCAGCGGTATCAGTTTCTCTGACGGGCGGTAATAGAGGGCAAGCATTAGGTAACAATCCGCTTTGCCTGCGTAGGCTCGTGCGTACTGGGGATCAAGTGAAATGGCGTGATCGAAGAGTCTGATCGCACGGTCGAAGCCGTCCTCTGACCGCCGATTCCACCAGAACCGAGCCTCGATGTAAGCCCGGTACGCCTCGGGGTTCATCGTGTCGTCCTTGGCAAGTTTTGTTTTTTCCTCTCGGGTAAGCTGGAGTCGTAGCGCTTCCGAGATATTCTGTGTGATGTTCGCTTCAACGGCCATGATGTCCGTCAATTCACGGTCGTACCGATGGCTCCAGAGTTGCTGGTTCGTGGCTACGTCCACCAATTCTGCACGGATGGTCAAACTGTTTCCGCGTGCGTTTAACTGCCCGGTCAGTACAACCGATGCGCTGAGACTCTTCCCGAAGCTACTTGCATCCTCTTTGGTCGCATCAAAGCGAAATGCACCGCTTCGCGAGATCACGCTCAAACCTGACAGCTCGGACATCTTGTCGATGATGCTGGCCGGTATTTCATTGCTGAGGTAGTCGGTATCCGGATCACTGCTGATATTTTGGAACGGAAGCACGGCGAGAGTTGTATTGTTTGAAAGCGGTTTGGCGGTCGATGCAGACGTTGGCTCTGGCTTAAACCCATGTTGGCGCATCAAGCTCTTGTAGCGCGGGTGATCGCGAAGAGCATCCCAGCGCGGATCAAGACGAAGCATCGGAACCGACATCGTCTGACTCGGAATAGAAAGCAAGTATTCGAGTTTGTCCAGGGCTAAGTTGTACTCGCCAACGAGCGCATAGATGAAAGCTAAGTCCTCTTCACGAGAGGGACCGATCATGGCGTCCTTGGACACGGGATACAGCATTACGCCTAGTTTCCCTTCGCGGATGGCGTCCTCCTTACGCCCAAGTCCGGCATAAGCGATTCCAAGCGAGCTGCGGACGCGATGATCGTCGGGACGTTTCTTGGCTTCCTCTTCCAGGAGCATACGGGCGGTGTCGTAAGCTTGACGGGATCGCTCCGATTCACCCATCAGTCCATGTACGAGGCCAGCTAACCGAGCCGTGGGGATGAGCCAAAACTGATTGGCAAAAGATTCGTTCGGAGTGGACTCAAGACGATCCAAAGCGGGCTGGTATTCTCTTTCCAAAAACTCCTGCTGGAACCAAGTAAAGATCGAATCTGGCGTTTGCTTGACGAGCATATCCTCAAGCGTGGCACGGGCCACGTCGGTATCGCCATGCCAAAGCCGATACAAAGCCGCCTTATACTCAAAAGCTACTTGTTGATCCGGAGCCAAGGAAATGGAGTCGTTGCACCAACGCTCCGCTTCCGGATATTTCCGCAGAAAGAGATAGGTCTCGGCGATGTCGTTGGCCAAATAGGCGCTAAGTGGGCTTAGTTCAAAGGCACGTTTGAGATAGCGTGTTGCCTCTTCAAGCTTGCCCTGCCGCCGCCGGATGTAGCCAATACCCTCGACTATTCGGCTGTCGTTCGGGAGATCCTTTTGGGCGATATTAAACGTTTCTATCGCCCGCTCGTAATTCCGATGGCACCAATAGTGATACCAACCGAGCGCGACGTATGCTTCAGGGAGACTCGGTTGAAGCTTGAATGCACGGTCCACTGCCGATTTGGCTTTGGCCGCACGATTTTCCGTAGAGTCATGCCCAAAATGGTGCATGGCTGAGTGAGACTTAGAAAGCTGCGCATACGCGAGGGCGAAGCTGGGATCAAGCGAAACCGCACGCTCGAACATCTGGATCGCCAGTCGATACTGCTCCTCCGAATAATCGGGCTGTTCCAAGTAAACGAGTCCGCGCAGGTAGGCGTGATAAGCATCGGAGTTTTCAGTTGGTTTTACTTCGATCACCCGGCGTTCCGGCTCCAGTAACGTAATCTGAAGCTGTTTCAGCACCTGCGCGGCTATGTCGGATTGAACCTCAAAAATATCTTCTAGCTGGCGGTCGTAAGGCTGAGACCAGACCGACATGTCGTCAGCAATACGGATCAGCTCCGGCGTAATGCGTACCCGGCCTGCCGCCTCGCCGCGTTTATCCCAGCGAATCGTGCCATCGATGAGGTAATCCACCCCCAATTCAGAACCGATCTGTCTGTTTGTCTTATCCGTATCTTTGAATTGAAACGCGCTGGAGCGGGAAATCACGCCGAGCCTTCGAACTTTCGCCAACCGCCCCCGAATTTCATCGCTGATTCCGTCAGAGAAATACTCATCATCAGGCGATCCAAGGTTCTTGAATGGCAACACCGCCAGCGTGATCGGGGCATCTGCCGATTGCTCGGAGGGTCGCAAAGAATCTTCCGTTGATGGTGTGGCTGTTGATCCACTCCTTGCTATGCCGGAGTCATGTGACGTCTCTCCCACCACGGCTACTTTATTCGCGATACTACCGTCTCGGCCAAGCCACCACGCTCCGGCTCCAATCGCTACGATGACGGCAATAACCCCAATCCAAAACTCGCCGCGACGGGTCGGGGCGGACATCGAAGAACCTGAAACCGAGGTGGATGAAGTCGAAGACGGAGGCGGCGAAACGGTAGTTTGTATAGTTACGGGTTGAGATTCCGACAGTTCGCTACCGGAATCGACTTCCTTCAACAGCGCCTGCAAATCATTGCGAATGTCTTTCGCTGATTGCATACGTTGCTCTGGATCTTTTGCGAGACAGCGTTCAATGATTCGACCTAGATGCCGAGGCAGCACGCCGTTGAGTTCTTGCACCGGGCGCGGCGTGTCACGAAGAATTGAAGACGTTATAATAGCCGAGGTCTTCCCTTTGAACGGACGCTGCCCGGTCGCCAATTCGTATAGCATGATGCCAAGCGAGAAGAGATCGGATCGGTGGTCTAAGTCTTCCCCGTTGAGCTGCTCGGGCGACATATACGGCACAGTGCCCATGACCACGCCTCGACCTGTAAGCGGTGCGGACATGGTTACGTCATCTGGTGCCGAGCCACCCTGCCCCTCGATTGTCAGCTTGGCAAGACCGAAGTCGAGCACCTTGACGCGACCATCCTTGGTCACCATGACGTTGGCGGGTTTGAGGTCGCGGTGAACGATGCCCTTGTCATGGGCAGCGGCTAAGGCATCCGCCAGCGGAATGGCGATATCAAAAATCTTCTCGAGCGGCATACCGGCCGGAGCAATCATGCGGTCAAGCGTTTCGCCCTCGACGAGTTCCATGGCGATGAAGCGGTGGCCATCTGATTCTTCGATGCCAAAAATCGTAACGATGTTGGGATGGTTGAGGGCCGCCACCGTGGTCGCTTCTCGTTCAAAACGTTGAAGACGTTCCGGACTTGACGAAACGTCGGCTGGCAAGACCTTAATCGCAACTTCACGGTGGAGCTTGGTATCCTTCGCAAGATACACTTCACCCATGCCACCAGCGCCCAGGGGCGACAGGATTTCGTAGGGACCAAGTTTTGTTCCGGTGGCGAGGGTCATCGATTCCTCCGTTCGGCCAGCCAGTTGACGATGACGTGGATGGGTGACGCGGCCACGTTCGATATCGGTACGGTAACGAGAAAACGCTCGCCATCCGACGCGACGTCGTACCGCCAACAATCTCCGACCCTACGGGCTTCGAACAACTTCTTGGTGGCGCCGATCGTGAATCCCGATTCTTCGAAAGAAATATCGGTAGCGTTGAGCCAATCCTCGGGGTCGAAGAAGTACAGTTCCGCACCGTCCGATCGCCATCGCGGTTCAGTTCCGCCGCGCGTGGAGACCTGCCATTCACCGGCGCGATCTGGAAAGGTCGCAACATACACTTCGTTCTGTCCGGAACGATTCGACACGAACGTGACGAATTTCCCATCGGGCGAAAACTGCCCGAAAAATTCGTCCACCGGTGAGTCTGCGAAGGGCTCGGGTTTCTTATCCTCGCCGAGCTTGAGAACCAAAATATCCTGGCGGCTCTCCATAGACAGGGGCTCGAACAGGATGAGCGTGCCGTCCGGAGAAAAGCTACGCGGTTGGACATAGTCGCCGGGCCCATCCAGCAACGTCTCGGCAACGCCCCTGCCAAGTGCGGGCTTGCGAAACAGATAGTTGGTACGTCCAGACAGAGTTCCATAGACGACGTGCGTGCCATCCGGGGACCAGATGGCACCATATGAACTCGCGGGTTTTCCGTGCATGCGTCCGAAGGTGAAGCGGACCTGCATGTCACGGGCTAGGTCGCGTATCCATACATCCTCATTGCCTGTGTCTAAGTTCTGGATCGAAAAGAGAACCCTGGCGTCATCCGGTGAGAGTTCCGGACCTGATAGGTTTTGGTAGTATTCCGGCACGCCGACCTCGCCGAGCCGCTTCCCGCTTCGGTAGATCCATGTTAACAGTCCGAGCGAAGAGGCCTCCCCGGTTTGGTAAGCAATCGTACCGTTTTGGGACGCAGAAAAGATGGCGAGACTAAATCGATTATCAACCAGTAGATCGTCTGCGATGGGAAAAGCATCACCGACTATGGCGAGTCGATCCATGTCGAACTGGACAGCCATCAGGGTTTGTTGCCGAGCGAATAGAATGTGTCCCGAGGCGTAGGTTACCGTCGAGGCGGCTTGTAGAATCGTCCGTCGCTCGGTGGAATCGAGCGAGGCAAGAACGATGGCAGGTTCGGTCCCAGTCCCGACACCGGCCCGGCGTGCCAGATACAGGAAATGCCGTCCGTCCGGCAGGAAGCTGGGGTACCTATGCGTGCTTTCTACGCCGGCGTCATCGAGTCTCGTGACCACCGCCACCGGACCTCCCGATGCCGACACACGCGACAATCCGCCATTCCAGATAGGCGCGAAGACGATGGTGCCCTCCTGATTCCAAGTTCCCCCGCGAGACTCGGTCACATCGGCCAGCGATAAGGTTGGGCCGCCATCGGCGTCGATGGTCAGTAGTTTCCGGTTAGCGAAGAATCCGAGCTTGCGTCCGTCGGGAGACCAAAACAATCGTTCGGCGTCCTCGGTCCCGGCTAACGGCACCGCGTCAAACTTGTCCAAAGATCTGATCCAAATACGCTGGCGACCATTCCCCGTTCTCGCCACGAATGCCATCCGCGTTCCGTCCGGCGACAACACGACGGGGCCGGCGTGCTCATCAATCGAGACCAACGTGGTACCTTCCGGCGGAAGTACGTTCATGCGGTAGGTGCGCGCGTCCTCATCCGTCGTACGCAAGTTCCACACACCTAGCGTGACGGAAAGAACGACGCCAACGATGGCCAAACTCCACGCGGTTTTCTCTCTACCACGCCGATTCGATGCAGCCACGGCTGGCACACCGAGTTGCGATCCTCCCTCGGCGATCCATTGCAGTTGAAGCTTCACGTCGTGGGCGGTTTGAATGCGATCTTCCGGGTTCTTCGCTAAGCAGCTGCGAACAAGATGTTCGAGCGCGGGCGGGGTCATCGGCTGAATCTCCGAAATCGCCCTTGGCTGAGACGACATGATCGACGCGATCAAGCTCGCGCGACTACCGCCCTCGAACGCTCGTTGGCCAGTGGCCATTTCATAGAGCACGGCGCCGAACGCGAAAATGTCAGTTCGTGGGTCAGCCTCCTTGCCTTCGAGTTGTTCGGGGGCCATATACTGGAAAGTGCCAACGATAGTCCCCTTGCCGGTCAGCGGCTCAGTAATGGTCACGGCATCCGGTGCTGTCGAAAGCCCTGATTGTCCAGGCGTGGCCTTGGCCAGACCAAAATCGAGGAGCTTGGCCCCGGACTTGGTGAGCATGATATTGCCCGGCTTGAGGTCGCGGTGGACTACGCCCGCCCGGTGGGCTTTGTCCAGGGCCGACGCTATCTCCGCGCCAATCCGAAGCAAGTCTTCAAGCGGAAGCGCCCCCTTGGCGACTCGCAGCGAAAGCGTCTCGCCTTCGATGAGTTCCATCACCAGATAATCAACGCCACTATCATGCCCAATATCGTGCAGCGTGCAGATGTTTGGGTGGGTCAGGCTCGATATCGCCTTAGCCTCACGCTCAAACCGCTGCTTTAACTCAGCGTTACCTGTCAGGTGGCTCGGAAGAACCTTGATGGCCACGTCCCGCTCCAGGCGGGTATCTTTTGCTCGATAGACCTCACCCATGCCGCCTGCTCCGAGGGGCGAGAGGATTTCGTAGGGACCAAGTTTCGTTCCTTCTGTCAGCATCAACGCTCCTTCACGGCTGCCATCTTTTCTCTTAGCTCTTTGAACCAGTTCACCACAACGATCGGGTGGCTCCGCTGGTCTCCGACAATATCTGATGATCTCGCAAAAAGGAAACGCTGTCCGTCCGGAGCCACGTCGAAGAATTCTGAATACTCGTCGTCTAGTAGCTTGAACATGAGCTTGGGCGTGCCTGGAATCAGCACATCGTCTTTCACCGCGATGGCTACCGAGTAATACGCGCCGCTGAAATTCGTGTAGAAGAGTTCAGTGCCGTCCGGTGACCACTTTGGAACGCCCCCCAAACCGGGAGAAATTTTGACTCTACCAGTGCCCGAGGGAAAGCGCCGGACGTACACCTCGTCGATTCCCGTCTCATTGGAGTAATATGCGATGAGCGTTCCATCCGGCGAAACAGAAGGGGACTGCTCGGCGAACGGCGTTGTCAGAAACGGCTCCACCGTCCGCTCCTTATCCATGTGGAGCAACATGATCTCGAGGCCGGACTGAAGAGACTCATTAATCACGAGCGTGTGCCCGTCGGGAGAGATAGCCGCCGGAAACTGGGCGTTTTCCGCTGTGGTCAGCTTCTCCGCGTCGCCGCTCCCGTCGGCCCTCCTGCGGTAAATCTCCGCAACGCCATGAACGCGATCAGAATTAAAATATATCCACGAGCCGTCGGGCGACCAGACCGGAAACATTTCCACGCCATCGTCGAAGGTCAGCCGGGTCAACATGTCACGCTTGATTTCCAACAACCAGATGTCCGGTGGGAACCTGGTACCGCTGCGCAAGACCCACGCAATCTGTGAGCCATCCGGCGACAGGGATTGGGAGAGCGCCACTCGGGAATGTTGCGACGCGGGCGTGATCTTGCCCGTACGATCTACCCAGACCAAATCAGTAAGACGTGGACCCTGGTTGTCCAATAGGTAAACAAGCACGCCGTTGTCCGAAAATGAGTATTGCCCGGTGCCCATGGACGTGTTCGATGCCAGGTTCTCCAGCACCGGAATCTCCGGACCGATGATCTCGACGTTCACCGGATCAAACGCGATGGACATGAGCACATCACCTCGCACGAAGACCAGGTGTCCGGTGGGGACGTAACGCGCGAACATCGCACCCTCGATCAGTGTCTTGCGCTGTCGCGTGTCCAGTGACACGGCTTGGATTCTCGCGCCCGTGTAGTCGTCTTCGTTGTCCGTATCGGTGAATAGTATCGTCCGTCCGTCCGGCAAGAGTTGGGGCCAGCGGTGTGACTTGGGACCTGGGTCAGGCCCCAAGTCGGTGACTTTTTCTGGCTTTCCACCTTCGGCTGAAACTATCCAGATGCCGGATCGGCGAGTCGGGGCAAACGCGATGGTGTCATTTACACCCCAGTGAGCACCGCGGAGTTGCGGGGCATCGCAGATCGTCTGAGCAGGGCCGCCCGAGACAGATATTTTCTTAAGTTTTCCCTGCTGGGCGAAGGCGATCCAGCGACCATCGGGCGAAAAAGTGGGCGAGTCCGTGTCGTTCGTGTTGGCAAGGGCTACAGCATCTTGCTGATGCATGTGTCGCAGATACAACTGCGTTCCGGTATTGGTGGTGGCCGTGTAAGCCAACATCGATGCATCAGGTGAAATAGCGGCGACCGGTTCCATGAGGTTGATGGTGAGCACCTGACCTTCGGGAATCTCCACCGAGAGACGGACAACCGGCAACGAGTCTTTGGGCAGCGGTTTTGCGAACCATACGCCGACAGCGGTGAGTACGACGATCATCGCGATCGCCACATTAACTGGCCATGATGGTAGCCAGCGAGTTTTTACATCGAGGGCGGCTTGTGCCAATCCGAGCGAGGTGCTTGTCGGGTCTGCGATTGCGTTCTCTAGTTCTATTCTTGCGTCACCGATGTCTCGGAGTCGTTTGGTTGCGTCTTTGGCTAGGCAGCGGCGGAGAAGTAGGTGTACTGTTGGCGGGGTGTCACCTGGGAGGGTGGTCCAGTCTGGGTCTTTGTGAAGGATCGCGCCGATGGAATCGCTGATGGTCTCGCCACCGAATAGCGTTCTTCCGGTAAGACATTCGATGAGCACAACACCGAAGGACCAGATGTCTGTTCGCTTGTCTAGCGGTTTGCCGCGCGATTGTTCGGGACTCATGTAGGCGGCGGTGCCCATGATGATGCCTGGGGCTGTTGGCGATGCGCCGATTGTTATGGTCGGGGAGTTTGCGATTTCAGTTCCAGTACGCTCGTCGATGGTGGCCATAGCTTTTGCTAGTCCGAAGTCGAGAACTTTAATTTTTCCATCGGGCGTTAGTTTTACGTTCGCTGGTTTTAGGTCTCGATGGATGATTGCTTTGTCGTGGGCAGCTTCTAGTGCTTCTGCCATTTGTTTGCCGACGGAGAGCGCTTCTTCAACGGGCATGAGTCCTTGTTTGATTCGCTCGGCTAGCGTGTCGCCTTCTACGAGTTCCATGACGAGGAAGTTTTTCTCGTTTGCCTCTTCAAAGCCGTAGATGGCAGCGATGTTTGGGTGGTTGAGGGAGGCGAGGACTTTCGCCTCGCGCTCAAAGCGTGCCAGTCGTTCCGGGTCGCGTGAGAAGGCTTTGGGGAGGACTTTTATGGCGACTTCTCGGTCGAGACGAGAGTCCTTGGCTCGGTAGACTTCTCCCATGCCGCCCGCACCAAGGGGAGAGAGGATTTCGTAAGGACCGAGTTTTGTGCCATTCTTGATCGCCATGCGTTCTCTCGTTTATTTGTGGGGCACAAGCGCTTCCAGTTCCGTCGTCCAGTTCAGCACGATGATTGGCTCGCGGCGGGCTGCGGTTGCTGCTGTTCCGACGTCGCTTATGAATAGGAAATGTTTTCCGTCCTTTGTCAGATCGAAGTAGTGATCGTAGCGGTTGGTGTCGGGAAGCGAGAAGAGTTCTTCGGGCGCCGACGGCGCTAGGACGTTTTCGTCGACGGTGTACTTGACAGACATCATCGTGAGATTGTTGGGGTCGGCGCTGACATAGTAGATCATGTTTTCTGTGGGCGACCAATGTAAGTGTGTGCCCCCTGCGGTTGATATCTGCACGGCCGAGCCTGAGCCGTCTGATGGATGAACGAGAATCTCCGAGCGACCTGATTCGTGGGAAGCGTATCCGATCCACTTTCCATCCGGAGAGTAATGGGCACCCCACTGCCAACTTGGCCCGTCAAGAACCGCTACGGGTTCGCCGTCGACCACCCCCTTTTGGTCGAATTGAAGTTGATGGACATCGCCCTCTGTGGTTGGAGCGACTTCCAGGAACAACAAGCTCAGACCATCAGGGGCAAAGCTCGTAGGCAACTGCATGTGCTTGCTCTCAGTAAGTCGCTCAACCTCGCCGGAAAAATCGGCCCGTATGCGGTAGAGATTTGGTGCGCCGCCGTGCCGGCGGGACGCGAAGACGATCCACTTTCCGTCTGGGCTCCATACAGGGGCGAAATCACTATCGGTTGACGGTAGCATTCGCATTAGGTCCCGCGAGCGCTCCAGAACCCCGATCCGACTTTCGGATCCCTCTCCGATCTCGATCGCCACAAGATGCCCATCTGGGGAGAATACGGCGTCGTTAAACTCTCCGGTCTGTGCGCCGAGAGGTTCTTCTTTCCCGGAATGATCAATCATGACCATTTGGCGGTCTGTATAGGGGTTGTCTGCCATGTACATGAGCGTTCCGTGATTGTCTATGGAGATAGCTGAAATCCAGCCCGCGCCACCGGCGATGCCTTCCACGACTGGTACTGCTTCACTGGTTAGCTCGAGGCGATCCAGATCAAAGCGAGCGGCCATCAATGTGTTCTCGCGTATGAATACGATGAATCCTGGCGATACGTATTGCCCGTTGCTGGCCGCCTTAATTAACTCTTTCAGTACGCCGCCTGCGCCAGACACGACCATGACATACGCGTCGTCCATAGCGGCGAAGTCCCTTGCCTTTGTGAACAACACGCCGCGCCCCTCGGGAAGGGCAAACGGTATGCGATGCGACTCGAAAGGGTCCGCCCCGCTGGTTGCGGTAAAGGGCTTTGGTGTTCCACCGGACGCGGGAATGCTCATAAGTCCACCGCTGTTTTGGGGCGCGAAGATGATCGCTCCTTCCGCGGTCCAAGTGCCGCCGCGCATCGTGGGCGCGTCGCATAGCGTAATCGGCGAGCCACCGCGCATGGAGATCTTTTTCAGCTTGTCGTCTTTTACGAAAGCCAACCACTCACCATTTGGGGAGAAGAACGGTGCGTGTAAGAAACTTATTCCGGCCAGAGAGCGGAACTCAGGCTGATCCATGGTACGTACGATCATGCCGATCTCATCGCTGAGCATGGTCTTCGCTTTGAACACAGCGTATTGACCGCCGGGTGAGAGTGTTGGGAACGGCCATCTGCTCAACTTGTATTGCGGCGGAATCGACATGGTGAGTCGAGCGACGCGCCTGACCGGGATGGGCGTTAGGAGCCAAGTCGATGCTGCGCCAATGGCGGCGAATACTAGGGCTGCCCCGATGACCCATCGCCATGGGATACGCCCCCGCGGCAAGTCCAAGGCCACGGCAGCCAAACCGAGGGACGTGCTGTTTGGGTCAATCAGGGCGTTCTCAAGTTCGATTCGTGCATCGGCAATATCGTGCAGTCTTCGTTTGCGGTCTTTTGTTAGGCAGCGACGAAGAAGGAGCTGAATCGTCGGTGGGGTATGGGGTGGTAGTAACGACCACTCCGGGTCTTTGTGCATGATCGCACCCATCGAGTCGTTGGCTGTTTCACCTTGAAACAACCGATGCCCGGTCAGGCATTCAAACAACAAGATCCCGAACGACCAGATGTCGGTTCGTTTGTCTAGTGCTCGACCACGCGCCTGCTCGGGACTCATGTACGCGGCGGTTCCAAGCACAACACCTGGACGAGTGAAGTTTGCGGTGATCGTTGGCGAGTTGGCGTCAGCCCCTCCTGATGGATCATCAGACATCGCTTTGGCTAAACCGAAGTCGAGAACTTTGACCACACCATCCGGGCGTATCATCACGTTGGCGGGCTTGAGATCGCGATGGATCACGCCTTGACCATGAGCGGCTTCGAGCGCCTCGGCGATTTGCTTCGCGATATCAAGCGCGTCCTCGACTGCGACGGGTCCGTTCTTGAGATGACCACCGAGCGTCTCACCTTCGACGAGTTCCATGACGATGAAGTGTAGGGCGGGCTTCGCCCGCCTTTGCACATCGGAATCTTCGGCGGGCGAAGCCCGCCCTACGGTTTCAAATCCGTAGATAGCGGCAATATTTGGATGATTCAGCGAAGCGAGCAGCTTGGCTTCCCGCTGGAAGCGGGCGATTCGCTCTTTGTCTCGAGTCATCACCTCGGGCAGCACCTTGATCGCAACTCTTCGATCAAGCTTGGCATCGTTGGCAAGATAGACCTCACCCATGCCGCCCGCCCCGAGGGGAGAGAGGATTTCGTAGGGACCGAGCTTGGTTCCTGTGGCGAGGGTCATTGTTTCGCTCCGACAGGCACCTTAGCCTTGAGTTCCTCAAACCAGTTTAATATCACTTCGACGTGCGTTGGCTTTGCTTCTTCCGGTCCCTTATGAATCATTAGCAGTCTGCCTCCCGGGAGCGTTGAGAAATCATAGGCGATTAGCAAATTGGATTCGAGATCAACGGCAACGCGTGGCGTGGATGTCGGTCTTCCCTCGGTCGTGTCAATATCCATGACCATGAGTTCTTTTGATTTCAAGTAGTAGATCAGCTTGCCATCTGGCGACCAGCGAGGACGTCCGCCGCCTTGGGTGGTCGCAGGGATCGCTTTGCCGAGTGAGCCGTCTGCGCTGAATGATCGAATGTATATCTCG
Organism: Planctomycetota bacterium; assembly: GCA_024276605.1. Lineage (GTDB taxonomy): Bacteria > Planctomycetota > Phycisphaerae > UBA1845 > UBA1845 > JAJRPG01. The sequence goes on from JAJRWX010000008.1 coordinate 63,774, forward strand.
TTGCGGCCCGATTCATTGGAGCCATAGGCGAGCCATTTCCCGTCAAACGAGAGGTCGGCTCCGTCGGTGTCATAGGAGTCTCCCAGAAGCGGCTCGAGAGAGACTACCTTTGCGTCCGCGTCGTTTAGTCGTAGAAGTTGAAGCGATTTACTTCCGGAAATCGATTGTTCCACGATGAGCAAGCTGTCGTCAGGAGAGAAAGCGTGTGGTTTCAAGAACCCACGTCCTCCAAAAGCTAGAATAACCTTCTCGGCATCGCCGCTTCCGTCGGTCCGCCTTCGATAGATGCCATTTCGTGCGCTTTCACCCGTGAACTTATAGTAAAGATATTCTCCGTCACTCGACCACAACGCATCCCAACAGTCACCATCATCCTCCGCTACGAGTCGCCTCAATCTCGGCACATCAAACTCAGTGATCCACAGTTCGTAAAGACCAGCGGAGTTGGCAATGACCACGGCTGCGAGCTTGCCGTTGCGCGACGCATTTACCGACGCCTCCATGGCCCGCCCAGGATGGACGAGGTCCGTGAGCTTGCCATCGCTATCAACGATGGTCAGGTGGCGCTGCGTGCCCACGCGTCCGCCTGGAAGAAAAATGAGTGTTCCATCATCGCTAAGACCGTACGCTCCGTTGTCCCAAGTCTCTCTTGTGCGCAGGCCGTCAACCATCGCTACGGGGCCGCCGATGGTTTGGAGACGCTCGGTATTGAATCGTGTGGCCAGCAGCCGTTGTCCTCGCGTGTACAACAAATGCCCGGTCGAGGTCACCGTCCCAGACGATCCATCCTCAGTGAGCATTTGTAGCTGACTCTCTCCCGGGACCATCGCCCTGACACTCAATTGCCACACGCCGCCCGTGTACTTGCCGACGCTGTACAGCGTCACGTCGCGATCCGGAATATGGGAATAGGCGATCATGGAAGCGATTATGTCGTCGATCTCCGTTAAATCGAATATGTTCGCGTCGCCGGTTTGCGCGGAAATGTGCAAAATCGCTTGGGCAGTCGTGGTATTATCCACCATTAAGACTTCGTTCTGACGATTCCAGGAAAAACCGGCAAACGAGCCCGTTTCCGTCTGCCACTTCAGACCGACTGTCGCCAGGTGAAGCGGTGGCGATGATCCATCAACGGCAACTTTTGACAGTTCGTAGCCATCTTCCAACCTGTCCGCTTGCGTTGTAAACGCAAGCCATTTCCCGTCGGGCGAAAAGCAGAAACGGATCGCCCCTGATGTTCCGCTAACGGGGCGAAAGACATTGTCATTGAACAATCGAGTGAAAACCTGCCTAGACTTTGCCACTGAACCACGCGCGTCAACATCACCGACCGCAGCAAATAGTCCGCCCGTAGGTGAAATCCGGATACTGTCGGGTTGAATGAACTCCGGAATCGTGATGGACATGCGCGTCACGCGGCGATCTTGAATGTTGGTGGTTGATGGCGCCACATCCTTATTGACGAGCGAAGTCCCAAGCCAACCTATGATCGCACCCAACGCAATCAATAAGCACCATGTGATCATCGCCGGTCGCTTCGATCCTGCATACATCGGTCCAGATGCTGCCATGATCGCAGAAGTTGTCCACGACCGCGTGCTTATAGCTTCATCCAGTTCGAGCACGGCATCGCCGATGTCCCGTAAGCGGCGTCCCGTAGACTTTTCCAGGCACCGGCGAACAAGGTCGATGATCTTCGACGGTGTATTTGGCGGGAGTGCCGACATGTCTGGATCACGCTCCAAGATCTTAGCCAAGACATCGGAAGTAGTCTGTCCGTCGAACGTACGTTTGCCCGTCAGTAATTCGTAGAGCACACATCCGAAAGACCAAATGTCCGTGCGTTTATCGAGAGATCGGCCGCGAGCTTGTTCTGGGCTCATGTACGTCGCCGTGCCAAGTACAACCCCGGGACGTGTGTAGTTAGCGGTGATTGTTGGTGAGTTGGCATTGACGGCGATGGAAGATTCCTCTGCCATAGCCTTGGCTAGGCCAAAGTCCAGCACTTTGACAGTGCCGTCCTCTCGGATCATCACGTTGGCGGGTTTGAGATCACGATGGATCACGCCTTGCTCGTGGGCGGCTTCGAGTGCTTCCGCGATCTGTTTGGCAATATCGAGGGCATCTTCGACAGCAACGGGACCATTCTTCAAATGGCTTCCGAGTGTTTCACCTTCGACGTACTCCATGACGAGGAAACGAGCGCCATCAGAATCGTCGAATCCGTAGATCGCGGCGATGTTTGGGTGGTTGAGTGATGCGAGGAGTTTCGCTTCACGTTCGAAGCGAGCGACCCGTTCCTTGTCTCGTGTCATCAACTCCGGCAACACTTTGATCGCGACTTTTCGATCTAACTTGGAATCGTTCGCAAGCGACACTTCGCCCATGCCGCCCGCGCCAAGGGGTGAGAGGATTTCATACGGACCGAGTTTCGTACCCGTCTTCAAGGTCATCAATATCTCAATGTTTAATGAATGGCCGAACGACCTACTATTATGCGGTTATACGTGGACATGGCAAATGGCTTATTCCAGTATCGTCGCTGAAAAAACGACTGGGTGGGTAGCCCAGGTCCTTCTTTTTGGACCTGGGGGAGTCGATGATGGTGATGCACTTTCCTTCTTGATGCGATTCGCCCGCAATCATCGACTCCCCCACCTCGAACCGAGATGGGGCACCCGCCCGTAAGCGATTTAACGTTTAATGGTGCGCAAGAATTCTTGAACTTCGGGAATCGCACCTTGAAAGATGAGATAGCCGTTATATGGTTCGCGGTCGGTGATTTCGTCGCTTATGGGCGTAAGCATAATGCGGCGCACTTCGTTGCGGTCGTCGGTTTGGCCTAGCGTCCAACATAGTTTCATGTATGCGACTTCCGGTAGCATGTTAGCTGCGGGAACTACGCCAAGTTCCATAATCTCCCGCCCGGTTTCATACACATACATCTGCACATAACCCCATAGCGTTTGCACGGTCATGAAGATGTGTACGCCCTTGTCAGTTGCGCGTTTGACGGCTTCATAGATAGGTTTGTTGATATGTCCTAAGCCGGTGCCGGCGATAACTATACCGCGATACCCTTTTTCGACGATGGCATCGATGATGTCGGGTTTCATGTTGGGATAGTAATAGACCATCGTCACCTTTTCTTCAAAGGCTGTGTTGATGATGACGTCGCGATCAGTGCGACGACGGCGATAGTCATCGCGCAATTGGTGGATACCGTGCAGATCGACCATAGCAAGCGGAATGTCGCTGATGGTGCGAAAAGCGGAACGATAGCTGGAGTGCATTTTTCGCACGCGCGTACCTCGGTGGAGCAGGTCGTAATGATCAGAAGTCGGCCCGAACATGCACACTAAAACCTCTGCGAAGTCTCCTTCTGCGGCGACTTTGACTGCTTTGATTAAGTTCAGGGCTGCGTCCGAAGAGGGTCTGTCCGAGGATCGTTGCGAGCCGACCATGATGATGGGTATAGGTGGTCGCTGCACCATGAAGGTGAGAATCGCGGCGGTGTGGTGCATGGTGTCCGTGCCATGGCCGATGACAATGCCGTCAACACCTTTGGCGATTTCTTCTCCGATTTTTTCGGCGAGTTTGATGTATTGCACCGGCCCCATATTCTCGCTGAAAACGCCGTAGAGTTTTTCGGTGCGCAAATTGCATGCGTCGGCTAATTCCGGTACCGAGCCGTACAATTCACCCGGTGAGAATGCCGGGATGACGGCGCCCGTGCGATAGTCGAGTCGGCTGGCGATGGTACCGCCGGTGCCAAAGAGTGTAATGTTGGGTTTGTTGGGGTCAGTCGGAAATTCTTGTTCGGTGATTTTATACTGTACCTCGCGCCGGCCATGTTCGGTGATGTTGGTGATGGTCGCCACCGCGATGCCGATGTTGTAACCCGTTTTAAGTTTAATCACGATATGCGCGTCGTCGGCTGTCTCGGAGCGTGGCAGAATCAACCCTCGGAATCGGCCATGAGTGGCTTGAATTTCCACATCACTCCATATACCCACATCGTATTGACTTATCACCGTGCGAGCGGTGCCGCGATAGCCTTTAAGGCGGTCCTCAACCATTACGCTACTTCTTCCTGTTTATCCTGACGGGTATGGTCAATCATCATGTTTCCGATGAGGTGTAGTACCCGTGAACTTTCCACCACGCTGCCCACTTCACGCATGATAATGCCAATGACAAAGCGGTGACGTGCGCCGCTGTCCGGAAAGGCCATTGTACGGATTTGCTCTATTGTTTGCGTGACGATAGCAATCAGTTCGTCTTGGGTATATGACCTTGTGGACAAATCTGCAATCACCTGTGCTATATCGATGGCATCGTGATGATGGTGTTGTGTGGCGCGCAGATACGTCCGAAATACCCGGACCACACCTCGGCGTGTTAGCTTGCCTTGAACATGGAAAGCAAACACGCTATGAATCTGTTGATCGGTAAGCGATTCGGGATGCAGACCATCACGGCGGAAACGCTTGAACCTTTGCATGAACACGACGGCTGCGAATACTGGATCGACATGCAGGTTATCGATAAGCTTCTCAAACAAGTTCGCCCGTGGTGAAGCGGATAATGGTGTGATCGTTTCCGCAGGGAGGTTTAGTGTACGATAGCGCTCTTGCCTTTCCCAGGACGGTGTAGATAGCTGATCACGGATGCGTTGAAGCCGGTCTGCGTCGATGGTGATGGGCGGCAGGTCGGTATCGGGGTACATACGTTCTGCGCCGGGTAGTACCCGTTCAAATCCGGTGGTGCCATCCTTGTGCGCTTGCCTGGTATCCTTCGGCACACCGATGGTTGCTTCCCGGGCACGCAAGATAATTTCTTGACACGCTGTTGTCGCGTCAGCTTCATCTCCCCAGACGAGTATCAGTGCGTCGTTGTCTCCCGCTTGGGTGCGTTTACGAATACTTTTCCAATCCCGCACGGTGAGTTGTTCGGACGCTGTGTCGGAGTGTACCATATTCGGTAATTTGGTTAAGCAGGCTATGACGCGCACGCGGTCCGCAAATTCTTTTGCGAAGATGGTATGTTCTTGCGTAGGGTAATTGAGCAAACCGGCGAAACCGTTGAGCGTGACGCATTTGACGCGATGTCCTCGATCGACCGCTTTACGGATTGGCCCATACGGCGTGCGGAAGAGGGCCTGCGTGACGTCGTGGGTTCTGCATTTGAGTGTGTCCTTGGTGATGCCGCGTTGTTTGAGTGTGTCGCGAATATGTAATAACGCGCACTGGCGTATGGCTTCGTTGTAAACCAGTAGCGGGATGCGCGTAATTTGCGGCACACCTTTGATTTCGATTCGTGTACCGCCTTCCACGCTGACATTGACATCTTCACGGGCTGCGCCGTATCCGGTGCGCACCTTACCCGTGCTACGACATAGCCAACGAATGACCTGGCACACTTCGGCTAATTCTTGCGGCGTGTGCATGTCCGGGTCAGTCACCACTTCGATGAGCGGCATACCGAGTCGATCCGTCAGGTAGATGCGGTCATGGCCTATGTCGGAAACTTCACGGCAGGAATCTTCTTCGATGGACAGTTGTGTAATACCAATGCGGCGATCCAGGTAGGGTATCGACCCGGTCACACCGATGATAGCCGTGCGCTGAAAACCGGCGGGGATCGAACCGTCGAGATATTGTTTTCTAGCGATATGTATTTCACTCACGATTCCCAGACCCAAGAGCAACGAAAGTTCCAGTGCAATATCAATGGCGTAGGGGTCGGGGAAAAACGGTGGTGAATCGTCGATGTCATAGGTGCAGACGGTATCTCGATGGACGCGATAGTGGATATTTTTGCGCGTCTTTTTTTCCATGAGCGCCGTACCGTCATACTCGCCAAGTTCGGACAGTGTGGGCCTCATGTGGCGTAGGATTTCCGCGTCGTAATCACTTCCATAGCGACCGGCGGGGCAACGGCAAAAGAGTTTGCGGTTGGTGAGTAGTTGTTGGTGGACTTCAAGTCCGCATGTTAACCCGATAGCGGCGTAGTCCTCAGCCGTCATCTGATCGAAGGATTTGAAAGGTGTCATCATGGGTACGTGCTCTCCATCGCGGCTATATGCGCGAGTGAAAAGTTTACTCAAGCGGCGATGCGACGGCAAATGTCTAGTGATTCGTCACAACTGAGAATTCGGGTGACCTGGACAAGCGTCGCGTTGAAGGGATCACGGATGAAAAGAGGCGTATGGGGCGACGCTTGCCCGTGCTTTTCCTCGGTTGCACCTGCACGGGCAAACGCCGCGAGCAGCATCCATTGGACATTCGACAGCCCGATTCCGCAGCGTTTGTCCATGCCACCCACCTGCCGCGATGTGTCCGGCATCACTTGGGTAGACTGACGCGATAAATGAGGCCGGATTCTTCAAACTGATAGTATTCGACTAGCCAGTCAGGACAGTACGGCACTTGGGGAGTGACTACGTAGACGCGGCCTTGGGATATGGTTTCGGATAGCGCAGCCCGGCCAAAGCGAACATCTACACTTTTGTCTATGACGATTGGGGGATATAGCCGCACGTCCGGTCGCCAGGATTCGGTCAAGCGCATATATTGCAGCGGTCGAACGGTCGTGTTATCGGCGAATAGCACAGCCTGCGGTGGTAGCAAATCCCCAAGGTGCTCGGCGAAAAGTCGTGGTCCGTTTTCTCCGGTCTTCCACGGGTGTAGAAAGTATTCATAGTTATCACGAAACGGTATCTCCCGTTGCGTACCCATGTTAATACCGCCGGCACGTACGATGTTTGGCAGCGCGACATAGACCACTAGGGGTAGCATAGCTGCGCAAAGCAGAAGGATACCCCTACCAGGTGATCTGGGGTCAACGAATGACTTGGCACCGAGTCCGATGAGAAGCGCTGTCAGTACGATACCGGGAATGAAAAAAGTGTACTGGTCCGGCACATCGTATCGGATGGCAAATATCATATGAACAAGCCACAACCATGCGCAAACCGTTAGGTCCAAGTTGCGTGGTTTACGCCAAATGATGTGTAGACCCACCACAGCCAATATGGCTAATGGCGTGGGAAAATTCATGCCCATGTATAACACGCTGTTGATCAATTGCTGCGCGCTGGGTGTGATGTTGAGTACGTAGGGGGCGTAGCGATAGCCAAACAAGGCGGAGTGGATGACCGGCCCTACATCTTCGCCCTGCCGTATGTGCGAGACAATAAGGCTAAGATAGAAGGATGCCCCGATGATCCAGGCTATAGCGAGTAGCGGTAACCATCTCGGGCGGAGTTGTTGCCGAGCGATCAACACGACGATCATCACCGCGTAACAACCCAAACTTAATGTGGCTAGCATGTGATTGCTTGTCCCGAGTCCGTTCAGCAGCATGAGCGCGATAAGCCATGTAGGGCTACGATGCTGCACGAACTGTTGCAAACAAAGAAGCTCAAGGACCAGTAGTGCCGTACTGAGCGTGTATACTTCCGCCAGTGCGCAATGCTGCCAAAACGTGTAGGCGATACCCAGCGAGATGGCACCTATGACAGCCGGCAGTCGTTGCCGGGTAGCTTGATATAAGAATAGAAATAGCCCCGCGACGGTGATAGCGCCGAACACGGCGCTAACTAGGTTGGTTCGCCAGGCGGGGTTACCAATGGGTATCCATTGAAATATCCCCGTCAGTCGGTAATAAAGCGGGTGACTAAGCGCCAAGCCAAGCGATCCTTCAATGTCGCCTTGAAGGGTGCGCACCTGAGCCATGCCGCTATCCTGCCAGAGCGGGCCGGGTGCCAGTGAAATGACATAAATAATAAGTGCAGTACCGAAAACAATCGCGGTTGGTGGCCATGTCGGCGCAGCACCCCGTAACGTAGTGGCAAGCTGGTTTGCGTTGGTATGCGGCATAGTCGCTTAGCGTTCCCACTTATCAAAATCTATGTCGTTTGATGCCAAGTGTCGCGTGGCAACGCCATCTCCGGCATAAATCTATTCCAGAACACTACAAAAGATATAGCGCCGGCCCGGGCCAACCACGATCCACCGCCAGTAAATGGTTAATCATCGACCCGGACGATATTGTACTTTTTCCTCAATAAGTCACTTCAGTTGCATTATCGGTCATCAGCCACATGGCAAGAACCGCAAGAGTTGAAGTGTAACGGCATCGATGTAAAGTCCGATACAGTAAGGAGATAGCTCGCCATTTGCCTGGTCGGATATCGATACGCATGCAATCAGTCTGGATTTAGCGTGTATAATAAAGGTGCGTGATTGAGGTGCAGGGTGGAGTAGTGCATCTATAATCTATTGTGAAATATAAGGTTATATAACAAGTGCCTAGTTTTACTTACAGAGCGATTGATACGGGAGGCAAGCCGGTGGCCGGTGTGGTGACGGCTGAGAATTATCAGGTGGCCCTGCGGATGTTGGAAGAGCAGGCGCTGTATCCGGTAAAGGTGTCCGAAGGGAGCGATGCCAGTGTAACTTCGATGGGCCGGCGTCGCCGGGTTAAATCTTCGCAACTGACCATTTTTTTTAGTCAGCTATCCGATTTGCTCAAGGCTGGAGTGCCTATGCTTCGCTCGTTAGACGTGCTTGGTAGGCAGGATACGGGCAGTGCGCTCTCAGCTGTTGTGAAAGAATTGCGGGAAGATGTGGCTGGTGGTGCGTCACTGGGAGATGCGATGGCTAAGCATCCTCACGCGTTTTCAAAGTTGCATGCCTCGATGGTGCGTGCAGGTGAGCAGGGTGGTTTTCTTGAAGATGTGTTACAGCGTGCTTCGATTTTTGCAGAAAAGCAGGATGAACTGCGAAATAAAGTCGTCGGCGCTATGATCTATCCCTGTATTCTGGTTTTTGCCGGGGTGGGTGTGGTGTCGGTGCTGATGATTGTGGTTGTGCCCAAGTTGGGACAATTTCTTCGGCCTGAAAATTACAATGCACTCACACATATCGTGCTGGGATCGGCGAACTTCATGAAGGCGAATTATGTGTTCATGCTATTTGGGGTGACAGCAGTAGTTATAGCGGTGACTGCTTTTCTTAAAACCGATTATGGAAAGTTGCAGGTCGATCGGTTCAAACTCAAGGCGCCGGTACTGGGCAAAATTATGACGTTGGTGGCTATTTGCCGGTTCTGCCGCATTCAAGGCACGATGCTGCAAAATGGTGTACAAATTCTATCGGCGTTGAAAATAGCCAAGGACTCCGCTGGGAATTCAATTTTGGCTGCGGTTATTGAAGACGCGGCTGAGAGTGTGAGAAAAGGTGCTGCGTTATCAGCGCCGCTGGCGGAATGTGGCTATTTTCCCGCGACCATTGTGGATATGATATCCGTAGCGGAAGAAAGTAATAATCTGGAGTCTGTGTTGGTCCAAATTGCTGACACTTACGAAAGGCGTACAGCTCGATCGGTTGATTTAGGTGTGCGTATCATCGAGCCTATTTTACTCATTATTATGGCTGTGGTGGTTTTGGCGATTATGATCGCACTGCTACTGCCTATTTTGACCATGAGCCAGGGTATGATGGCGTAGTATAGTTATTTAATGAAGGAATTAATCGGATATGGGCAAGTGCAAGCTTGTCACCTTAACATTTGGAGATACATCATGAAACCTAAGACACGAAGAAGACGACACGGATTTACGCTTATCGAATTGCTGTTGGTAGCGGGTATTTTGGCGGTGCTCGCAGCCTTTGCGATTCCGAGTCTGATGGGAACTGCACAACAGGCCAACATTAGCATTGCCAAAGCCGGGATTGGTCGCAATGGTCCAATTGCCAAGGCATTGAAGTCTTACAAGTGGGACACAGGGCGTTACCCGGATACGGATGAAGGGTTGCAAGCGCTATATGTGCTCAAGGGTCAGGCCGATAACGACAACTACAAAGGCCCTTACATGGAAGGCGCGTATGAAGAACTCGTCGATCCTTGGGGTAACCCTTATGAGTATCGTTCACCCGGCGACATGAACCAGGAAGAGTTCGATCTGTGGAGTTGGGGGCCTGACCGTGAAGATAATGGCGGCAAAGCGGGTAGCGACGACGTAAAGAACTGGATCGAAAAGTAGTGCCGGATGGTTGGCATGGGTAAGCGATCCAGATGTAACCTGACGTAAAGTCGGGATACCCCGAACTAGCTTCGGGGCGCAACGGGATCCGTGATGTTCGATGGGATGACGTATGAGTTGCGCATATCGTAATCATCGACGTAGTGCATTTACGTTGCTGGAGATGTCGTTGGTGCTGGGCATCCTGTTGGTGGTTGCAGCCATGGTGATGCCTTCCTTTATGGATGAGTATCAGCGCACGCTGCTTCCCGGTTCCGGGCGACAGTTACGTTCGCTCATTACCATGACAAGGGCACAGGCGGCGCTGGATGGAAAGCGATATCGCATTCGCTTCGCCGAAGAAGATGAGGAAGATGCGCTGGGCGGCTGGCAGCAGCCTATGATCGAACGCGAAGATGATCCTATCGACAATCCCGGTGAGTATGTGCTGGTGACATCGCCTTGGGCGGTCGGTCGAACGTTGTTGGGGAATGTCTGGTGTGCTGAGATTCGACACGGTCGACCTACCATAGAGATGCTCCAGGATAAGCGTAGCCAAATCGAAGACACGGTGGACAAAGCTTTGGAGGAATTCGAACCCCAGCGTCGGCCATTGATGATAGACCCCGATGGTTCCAGTGGATGGGCGACGTTTGTGTTGACGGATGCTGATAGAGGAACGAGCTATGAACAATTGGCGTCGGAGCCACGGATAGAGGTTATTTTAGAAGGTCCGACCGGACAGGCTTGGCTTCAGCGCCCTTTATATGATGAAGAAATTGATCTATTTGAGGAAAAGAATTGGCCCGTCGTGCTCCGCCAGGATTTTCTTACGACGCGGATGCTCACTGAAAATGACGTGCTCGAGTTGCGCGAGGCCAATTACAAGCGATGAATCGTCCCAGCTATGAATTATACACCCAGCAGTCAATTAGGCTATCACAGATGGCGCCGACGGGCGTCTGCTCTTGGCGCTGGTAAACATATCATCCCTTCTCGATTTCATGCGCATCGTGCATCTCACCCTTCTGAATTTCGAGCCGCAGGCTTCAGCCCGCGTGGTGCGTATGTCTTGTTGGAGACCGTCGTCGCTACGGGTTTGTTGGTGGTTGGTCTGGGCGTGATTGGGGCACAGATTCAAGGGGCGGTGGATGGCGTGCGCAACATGGAGCGACGCCTTCAGGCGATGATGTTAGCTGAGATGAAGCTGGCGGAGCTTGACCTGGGACTTGTTCAATTGGAGTCGTTTGATGAGGTAGAAGAAAGCGACTTTGGTCCGCGCTATCCGGACTGGGGTTGGCGTCTCATCACCGAGAAGACCGGTCTTGAACAAGTATATTCGCTCACGTTGGAAGTGTTATACACGCAGCGTGAGGATGAGTATAAAGAGGATTCGTATGATTACGACATAGCTGAATTGGTCTTTACCCTGCACGCCATGAGTTCAGGGCCTCGCCCGTTGGACCTTGGTATTGATTTTGGTCTTGACGAAGAGCGTTTTGATGAGGTCAGCTCACAACTCGACGATTTGGGTATTGATGGGTTAGACGCAGCCTCGTTGGACCCCTCCATTCTTGCGAAGCTGGACATTGAAGATTTTCTCGAAGTGCTTCCGATCCTGGCGGATGTGATGGGTATTGACGTGTCTGACATGTTAGGTGGTCTTCCTCCGGAATTACGTTCGTTGTTTGATGGTTTGACAGACGACCAGAATGGAACACCGGGACAAGGCGATGATGGTCAGCCAGGGGAGCGGCCAAACCCATGACAGGGTGTCGAATGAATCAGAAGTGCCATCGTGCTGTCACGTTGTTGGAAATCATCCTGGCGACGGGCTTGCTGGTGGCGCTGGCAGGCATGACGTTTTGGTTCTATGCATCATCACTTGAGACACATCGCCGCGAAAGCGCTGCAGCCTATCGATTACGCATGGTGCGCACCACACTGGATAGACTGACGGAGGAGATTCGACAGGCGAGTATTATTACCACGAATGATCGCGCGGGCATTCGCGGCGAGCCTGAGCGCATCTGGTTATCCACGATAAGATTGCCCTCGCGCGAGACCACGGAACGGTTGCAGGTACGTAGCGATCAGCCCGTACTCGAAACAGATCTAGTGAAAATCGAATACAAGATTGCCCGCCATCCGGATATTCTTACTGAAGAAGGCTATCCGCAGGCTCTAGGTCTTGCGCGGGTTGAGATTCGTGTACCTCGGGCCAATAGCGCGGAAACAGGGGCTGCTTTTGAGAAGGACGAACGTCGCGAGCGGATTGTCGATCAGGAAGCGATTGACGATGTTCTCGCCCAGGAGGAGGTGTTCGACGACTTTGAGGGTGGCGCCAACCAGGAATTGGAAGAAATTCAGTGGGAAGAACTGTATGCTCCTGAGGTTCGCTTTTTGCGGTTTTGTTATTACGACGGCAAACGATGGTGGGATAGTTGGGATGTGGGTGGTGAAAATGCATTGCCTCAATTGGTACAGGTGACGATCGGATTTGATTCCGTAGCCCCGTACGAAGAGGAGTTGAGCGATCCAGCTATTCGTGAGTATTGCACATGCATGAACGAAGATCCCGTCAATTGCCTTCCCGAACCGGGAGGTCGATATACGAAGTTGATACGCGTACCCCAGGCTGACCATCTTTTTCGATCCCGCATTACGCGGGAATCGCAATCCATTTTCGAGAAACTTGGTGAGACGGCACCATGAACAATAGAAGAGATGCTGCAATCTTGCCAGTTGTACTTGCCGTTATCCTACTTCTTGGACTCATGGCGGGAATGTTGGCCTTTCGAGTGAATGCAGACCTGACTTCCATGCAGGCGGTTTCCCAGCGCATTCAAACGAGATTAGCCGCGGAGGCGGGCATCGATTATGTGAAACGGTCTCTACCTCTCTGGCGTACGGATATGGACCTGTGGTACCGCAATCCGGACATGATGCATCGCATTATCATTTGGGCGGATGATGTTGATCCTCAGGTGTGGGGCACCAACGAGGAGTTGGACGAGGGAGCCTTGGCATATCGCTTCAGCATTGTGGCGGATGATTTAACGGACGATGAGGATTTTATACGTTTTGGTTTAACCGACGAATCATCGAAGCTCAATCTCAACACAGCTACGACGGAGCAGTTGATGATCTTGGTATCGGCTGCCGCTGGGGACGATGCGGAGATCGATGCTGAAGAGATTGTCAGTGCGATATTGGATTGGCGGGATACGGACAATAATTCGCGGAGCAAGACAGGGGAAACGGAAGCTCAATACTACCGTACACTCGATCGTCCGTATCACATTAAGAATGGCCCGTTTGATACGGTTGAAGAGCTGCTGTTAGTCAAGGGGGTTACCGGTTCGTTGCTTTACGGTGAGGATTTCGATCGCAATGGCTTGTTGGGTTTGCACGAGGATGACGGCGATCTGACCTTTCCGCCGGATAATGAAGACAATCGACTCAATCGTGGGTTGTATCCCTATCTGACCGTTTGGTCGTCTGAAACGCAGACGAGTAACGACAATCGGCCACGAATTTATCTTTTTGATGATCAATCTACGGTGACTTCGGCGCTGGAATTGGAGTTTCCGGAGGAACCAACGGTAGTGAATTACATCGTGAGCGCGACGCGCGGTCAGGGCGGTGGTAGTGGTACTGGTAACAACGCCAATGATGGACGCGGTACGAATAACAATACTGGCGACGATGGTGGTCTCGGCGGCGATCAGGGTGAGGACACCTCAAACAGCCCAAACAGTACTGATAAGGATGATGGGAATTCGCGCGGTAAGCTTGGCCCGCGACAGCAGGTCAGGGAGGAGGGGGGGGGCGCGGACGGAGAAAGTGGTGCAGCGCAGGAGGATCAAGACAATCAACAGGCCCAGGAAGGTCAGGCAGAGGGTGGATCGACTGATAATGAGTCCCAAGAGGGTGAAGAAACGAATGATGCCCAAGGCGGCTTGGGACCGATCGAAACACCAGCGGCGCTGCTATTACAGCGTGAAACAGATACCGGCGCGTTGTTAAGCCCGATGGGCGTGGAGCATCTGGCGATCCTGATGGACCGGACAACGGTGGTGCGTCCCGGCGAGCCGGACGTGGTGGGCTTGATCAATGTGAATACTGCACCGGCGCTGGTATTGAGGTGTATAAATGGACTGACGGATGAACAGATTGAAGGCATCGTTGACACGCGTGATTCGCTTGGCGCAGAGTCTCTGTCGACGACGGCTTGGTTGGTAGAGGAGGAAGTGCTGGATTTGGAGACCTATGTACGCATCGCACCGCAGATCACGGCGCGAGGGCAACAATTTACGATCGACGCTCTAGGTTATGCGGATCATTTGGGCATGGTGACGCGTTTGCAGGTAGTGGTGGATATGGTCGGGCCGATAGCACAGACGATTTATTATCGGGACTTAACGAAGTTGGGGGCACAGTTCCCGATTCGTGAGAAGGACAAGGAGAACGTGCGTGTCCGCTAGGCGGGGAAAACGCAAGGTTTTAGCGATTGATTGGGATACGCGTACACTGCGCATCGCGCACGCGTTGGTCTCCAGTCGCGGTGTGAAGATCGATCGCCTGCTCAACGTGGGCATTCCTACCGAGGTTGATCCGAATGATGCACAACAATTTGGCGCACATATTCGTCGTGCGCTGGATCAGGAAGGCATCACCACCAAACACGCGGCTGTGGATATTCCGCGCGATCAGGCGGTGCTTAACACGTTGACTTTGCCCATGGCTGTGCCGGATGAACTGCCCGGCATGGTACAGATTCAGATAGCCAAGGAACTTCCCTTTCCGGTGATCGATGCGGCGGTGGATTACACGGTGGGGTTTCCGGTAGGCGACGGCATGTCCTCGGAAGTGTTGGTGGCTGCGATTCGTCGCGAGGTGTTATCACAGTATGAAGCGATATTTTCAGCAGCGGATTTGAAGCTCGAACGGGTTGGTCTTCGCCCTTATGCCAACAAAGTGGCGGTGTGTGAACTGCTCAAGCATGCGATGCCTCATCTTGTGTTGTTTATCGATGTACGCCCGACGTTTATGGAAATTTCCGTATTGCGTCAGGGCGCGTTGGTCTTTTCGCGGGCTGCGTCGGTGGCGATGTCGGCTGGCGAGGATTTAACCGGTGCCTCTGCGTCGCTTAGTGAACCTATACCTCTAGCCACGAATGCCGTTGATGCGACACTAAAATTTACGAATGTTGAGGCTCAGCCATCGAGTGCTTCTGCGATGGTGGCGTTGCTTATGGAAGTCACGCGATCGATTGAAGCGTATCGTGCATCAGACGCTGGGGCTGAAATTGACCATGTGGTGATCGCAGGTGATACCGGTATGGAATCGCTGTTGTCGGATGCGATTCAAGCTCGTTTGCATGTGACGACGGAAATGTACAACCCGGCGCGGACGTTTGGCTGGGAGCCTGATGAAGGGGCGGACGCGGCGGCCTTTGCGGCGGTGATGGGGTTGGTTCTGTCGGATGCCGGCGAGGACCAGCTTCATTTTGACTTTTTGCATCCTAAGAAAACGGAATCAGCCGCACGTAAGCGACTCAAGAAAGCGCCTTTGATCGCGGCGGCAGCGATGCTGTTTATCGTGGCCGGCGTCGTTGGCGTGGTGAAATTTACGGCGAACGATCGTGCCCGTTTAACTGATTTGGATGCACGAATAGCTGAGTTGACAGGTCATCGCAAAGATAACAGAAAATTTCTTAAGCTTTACGAACAGTTGAATGATTTTGATAAGAGCCAGCGCGTGTGGGTGGATGTGCTGTTGGATGTGCTGTCGAATTTTCCCTCGAATGAGGAAATGATTTTTGATCGTATTGATTTGAAGCAGTCAAAAGTCGGGGCTAAGGCCGACGAGCCGGCGCGCATCATCATTAGAACCCGATGTAAACATCGTGCGACACCGGGTGAGTTGATCGAGAGTTTGCATGCGTATGTGCCGGAACAAGGCCATTGGCGAATTCGGGCAAACATGGGTTCCCAGTCTCCCAATATGAGAGAGAGTTATCCTTATGCGCAGGATATACGGATTGAGATTGTGTCAGTGAAGGAGAGCGGGAAGAAACGTCGCAAGGGTGTGAGTTAAGACGGCATAAAGAAAAGCACTTGGTTGTTGATGGACAAGAAAACGAAGATCCTGGCTGGTGTATTTGGTGTGATGGTGTTGTACATCATCGCCACGAAAACGGTTTACCCGTGGCTGATTGAGCCTCTGGTGACGCTGGGGGATCGTGTCGTGCGTCGTGAGCTTGAGCTTGAAAAACTGGAGGAAAAGCAGGAGAAAGTAGCGTGGGCGGTTCGTGAGTATCGACGTTTGATGGATCGCATCGGGTCAGGTGATGTGGGTAAGGTTGAAAATGCCATACGTCAGCGGTTAAACACACTGTTTGCCACACATAAACTTGAAGAAGCATCGACTTCTCCGACTAAACCACATGCCGACCGAAAGACTGGTGTCACCAAGATGACGCTTACGGTCACGGCTGTTGGTTCATTGGAATCGGTGGTCTCGTTCATGCGTGACGTGAGCGAGTTACCTCAATTAATACGCATAGGAAATGCCTCAATCTTTCCAAAGAGTTCATCCCGCCGAGGTAAAAAAGCCAATCGTGAGCATGTCAATCTTCGGGTGCCGCTTGAGGTGTGGTTACTTCCTCAGCATAAAATGCTTGGCCGTAAGGTGGCGGATGCTGATTTGGATCAACCTGAAAAGATAGTTCGTCATACGCAGCGTGATTACTCATCGATATGGAAGCGGACGCCTTTTACGGAATTTGTGCCGTATAAGCCGTTGATTGCCTTCGCCGGTAAAAATCGATCCGTTGTGGTGGGCGAGAAGGTGACCCTGGCCGGTAGTGCGAAGGGTGGGGACGGTAAGTACACATTTGAGTGGTCCGGTGATCCCGGTTTGACGGGGGCGGAAACCAAGCGTGCTACGGTTGATACGTCGAAGGTGGGTACGTTTCATTATTCACTGACCGTGGCTGATGATAGTGATCATGTTTCTACGGCTCAAGTGACGGTGGATGTGAAGGAGAAGCCTAAGCCGGCCTTGGCGGAGGTGCCGCCGGAGGATAAGCCTGTACCGCAGCCGGTTGCGCCGGTGAAACGACGCGAGCGTTGGCCTAACGGTAAGCAAATGAAGATTCATGTGGCGTTGGTGCGCAGTCATGCGCAGGATCGCTCGGGAGAAATACAGGTCTACGATTCCAAGCGTCGTGAGCGTTCGTATTATACGACCGGTGATGAGCTTGACGGGGGTACATTGGTTTTCGTTCATCCGCGTGCGGCGCTGGTACGCTGGGAAGATGAGTTTTTTGTCTATCCGGTCGGTGCGAAGTTAAGCGATGATCTACAGATAGCGGATGCGTCCGACTATCCTCGTTTTCAGACCATGGCTGAGCAAATACTAGCCTCGGAAAAAGTTCCGATTGAGACCCCCCGGGAGATCGTAGGGCCAACCGTAGGGGATGCTTCTGATCATGCAGATTTGGTTGGTCCGCCCGCCCCGAAAGCGAAACCTGCGGAGGGTGCGCCGGTACAACAAGGTGGTGCCGGTATTCAGGTCGGTGGTGTGCCGGTAGTCGTACCTGCGAAAAGCCTTGAGGCTGCTTCGGTGCCGGCTCGGGGGGGTAAGCCGGTAGTTTTGCCGGGTCAGGCTGGTGAAGCTGAACAGTCTAAAGCGACCACGGCAAAGAAGAAACCTCAACCCACGAAAAAGCGTCCTAAGAAGCGCCGATCAAAGAAATTCAATAAACGTCGAGGTAGGCGGTAAGACATTGAGGAAGTTAACAAGATGATAAGCCATCTGCAGAAACACGTTAAGCGTTTACAGGCTCAGTCTTTAGCACGCGCGCGGGGGTTGGATTGGTGGAAAACGGCGCTGATGGTTGCGTTTCTTTTTCCTTCGACTTCATTTGGACAGACACCTGCGAAGCGTCCGACAACGTTACCGAAACCTACTGCTCAAGATGCTGCTGATAAACAGCGTAAGACTACAACTCGGCGGGTGAGTCCGCAGCGTCGTCGCACATCCAAGGCCGCGAAAAAAGGCGGCGTGCAGATACCGCCGGCTTCGGCCAGGGCACCGGGGAAGTCTGTCGTCAAGCCTGAAGATGCCAAAAGCAAAGCTACGATGACTGCGGCGGAGCGTGCGCAGCAGCGGCGCGAGGAAATTAAGGAGCGAAGACGCAAGGATAAGGCATCAAAGGCGGCAGGTGCATCGCGCAAACCACGCCTGCGCGATGGTCGTGTGGGTGGTAGCCAGGGTGGTTCATCTGCGAAAGATGCGACGATCAATATTCCACCGACGTTTTCTTCGATCACGCCGGAAGAGGGTAAATATCAATTCAGCATCGTTGACGGCACGTATGAAGATTTGATTTCGATGGTGGCCAGGCAAACCGGTTTGGGTGTGATCGGTGTGAAGCCTCCGGATGGTAAGGTGAGCTTTGTTACGGAGGAAGAACTTTCGTTTGCCGAGCTGCTCAAGCGGATTCGTATGTTGTTGTTTAATTACAAGCCGTTGGAGCCTTATTGGTTGTTGCGACGGGAGACGCATCTGGAAGTGATTCGCGTGAATGATTATTTGCGTGAGCTTGAGCCGGGGATGATGTATCGCAGCGTCGCTGAGTTTCGTGAGGCTAAACTGGCAGATGAAGAACTGGTGTTGGTCTTGTATACGCCGAAGTCCGGATCGTTAGCGGATTTGAAAATTGTTCGTGATTTCATGCCGGATTATGTACGGGTGACGCCGCTACAGAATTCCAATACGGTGGCGATTTTTGCGCTGGCGAGTGATATTCGTAAATATCTGGATCTGGTGCCCATTTTGGTTTCACCGCAGGGACAGGATCCTCGTACGCTTGAAGTGATTAAGGTCAATCATATACCGCCGTCACAGGCTTATGAGAAACTGCAGGCGCTGATGGATTTGGGTGATGCTGGTGCACGTCCTCGGGCGCGGGCGGTGCGGGGTGTTAATAAGAGCGCGCTGGAAGGTGTCGCAGAACCGGCACTTAGCGTGGTACCTTCGGATGATCAGGGCGTGCTGATTGTTCGCGGGATGCGTAATAAGATTGACGAGATCAAGTTGTTGTTGCCCTTTGTTGACGTAGATACAACAACTGATTTTCACCCTGTTGTCATCGATGTGAAGTATGCTGATCCTGAAGCGTTGGTGACCACATTACAGGATATATTAACACCGGTTGATCAAACGCCGAAGGTGAAACGACCGACACGCGGCAAGAAGCCTTCCGGAGGGCGCTCCGCTACGATGGATAAAATTCGCTTAATCACGCATCCGGTTGCGCGGGCGATTATTGTGATGGCTTCGAAAGAAGATGTAGCCCGCGTACGCCAACTGATTGAATCTTTTGACATTGAAACGCAAGTCGGTCCGATTCGATTGGCGCTCGAGTATGCGGAAGCGGAAGATATTGTGGGGACCATATCCAAATTGATTGGTGGGCAGATTGGAAAGAAACCCAAGAAGGCCCGAACGCCGAGTGAAATGAAATCGG
Organism: Planctomycetota bacterium; assembly: GCA_024276605.1. Lineage (GTDB taxonomy): Bacteria > Planctomycetota > Phycisphaerae > UBA1845 > UBA1845 > JAJRPG01. Next base: position 83,345 of record JAJRWX010000008.1, read on the forward strand.
AAGTCGTGGCTGCGCCGAATGGTGATGCGATCTACTTCACCGGTACGCCGGAAGATTTAGAGCAAGTGAAGCTTCTTCTTGTGGAACTTGATGTGGCGGGTGGTGAGGTCAAGCTCCATATCGTACTTTTGAAAAATCAGCTTCCTTCTTTTGTGGCGGGTATTTTACTGGAATATGAGAGTGGACGGGCCGGCTTGGCGGCAGGGCCTAGGCGTCCCGCGCGACCGAAAAGGCCGACGGGCAAGGTCAACACAAAAGGTAAGTTTACATCGGACGATGATAGCGGGCGTTTGTTTGTGCTGTGCAATGACGAGGAATGGGAAGCCTTTCAGCCGTTGATTGATGATCTTGAGTCACTGCCGCAGGGAGCGGAGTTTGTTGTATTGCCGGTCGAACATATCTCGCCTGAGGTGGCGATTGAAAAAGTGTCGGCGCTGGTTGGAAGTAAAGAGACTAAGAGAGGCGCTGCGGCTTCGCTGGGTATACGTTATGAGACAGCGGATGGGGGGATGGTGGTGATTGGGGCGACGAATGCTCAGATTGCGCTGCTCAAGAAATTGCTTACGCAGTTCGATCATCCTTCAGATATTATTCAGCGCGTCTTTGTCATCAAGCATCGGGGTGCGGCAGATATGATGGAGACGATCGAATCGCTGTTGGTGGATAGTGCGGGTGGTGGGCCGAAAAAGCCTCGACGAGGTAAGCCCAAGCCTGGGACGCCGAACACGGGTATAGACGACGGCCAGTTGAAAATCGTGCAGCTCGACAATCGCCTGATTGTGCGTACGTCTCCTGAGCAAATGGAAGAGGTGGCTAAGCTGATTCAGGAGTTTGATGTGGCGCGTGATACGCGCGAGATTCGCGTGTATGAGGATTTTCCCCCTGGTACGGATATTGTCGCTATCGCTGATTCGTTGCAGTCTTTGGTTTCATCCAAGGAAGGCGGTCCGGCGGTCAGGCCTAAGGTAGGCAAGAAGAATTCGAAGGCGATTGAAGGCGTAGAGTTTTTGCCTCAACCTTCTTCGGGCAAGTTGATTGTGATTGCTGCGTCGGCGCGATTCGCTGAGATCGAAGAACTTCTTGAAATCATCAGACCTACGGAAGACATTTTAGAGGTTGTTGTTGAATATGTTGACGTTACGCATGCCGACTCTGAGCAAATTGTGACTTTGATTGAACCTTTGCTGGCGATCAAAGTGCAACATTTGATTTTGACGGGTGTCATTAAAGAAGCGAGTGGGCGAACAGAATCTATGACGCGTGTTGGCAAGAAGAAGAAACCGACGAGGTCGGCGGGTACGGGCGGTGATCTTTACGAATTGATACCTGATGCCCGTAACCATCGGATTGTCGTAGCGGCTGTTGAGCCGATTGTGGTTGAGGCGCGGAAGTTGATTCAGTCGTTTGATACGCCCTCTCAAGGGGATGAGATTCAGACGGTCTTTATTAAGATTCAACATGCCGACCCGGCGGGACTGATTGAACTGATTGAACCACTGTTATCACTGAAGGTGCAGCAGATGGTGAGTGAAGGGCAGTTAGCTGACATGGTTGATTCCGTGGGGGCTAGTAAGCCTAAAAAGCCCGGCATACGTATCGCCGGTCGAGCGGCGAAGGTGGATGATAAGCGGTTTCACATCATCGCGGATGATCGGAATCGGCGTATCGTGATCGCGGCTCCGGAATCGATTATCGAAGAGGCGCGTCTGCTGGTATCGCAGTTTGATTTGCCGACGGAAAGTGGTGATGAGGTTGAGGTTGTCACGTTGGCTGTGCAGCATGTTGAGGTGGGTGAAATCGTTGAGCAGATTACTCCGCTCTTGGATATGAAAGTGCAGCAATTGGTGTTAGCGGGGACGCTTTCAAGGGATGACGTGGTTGTGAGTCCGCCGAAGAGTAAACGTAAAGGCGGCAAAGTGACCGTTCCACGAAATCAAAGCTCGAAGCAGCCTGAGCGATATCATATGCAGGCTGATGAGCGCAATGGTCAGATTGTCCTGGCTGCTCCTCGTGCGATTATTGATGAGGCCCGCAGGTTGGTAGAGATGTTTGATAAGCCCGGTGACGATTCGGCGGCATTTGAGACTATTACGTTGCAAAACGCCGACGCCGGCGAGATGGTTAGTTCCATCCAGTCGCTGATGGGAAGTGACTCACGTAGGAAGTCACCTAATTCCAGACTCAAGGGACAGGTGAAAATGCCGACTTCGACGGGTGAGTTTCGGATTGTCGAAGCACCCGGCGGGGCGGCTGTGGTTCTTCAGGGACCGGTCAAGCTTGTGGCGCAGGCTAAGGAATGGATTGCCCATCTGGATAGCATTGCCGGCGGCGCGCGGAGTTTGAAGATTTTTCAAATTCAGCACATCGACATGAAAATGTTAGTGGACCTGATTGTGAATACGGTATCCGTACCGGCTAAGCGTACGGGTGTGCGGCGACCTAAGGCGAAAGCTCGACCGACCGCCGGTGGTGGGCGTCAAATGCTGGCTGCGATGGAAGATGAAGAAGATGATGTGTTTGTAACCACGATTACACGAACGACGGATGATCTTTATCTGCGGGCGGATTTGATTGATCAAACGTTGATTGTCTCGGCTAGTCCATCGAAACTGACGGAAGTGGATCGCATCATTTCTAATTTGGATACGACGGATTCGCAGGAGTTAATCAACCCAGCGCCGGTCCCCAAATTTACATACACGTTAGAACATGTTGATGCCTACGATGCATCATATGAATTAGATGGCGTGTTATCCGTCTTGTGGGAACCCAGTGATGAGTTGCCTCATGTGGATTATGCCTCTTTTGGTGACATGTTGATTGTGCGCTACCCGCATGAGGAACGATTTGAAGAAATCAGAGCGTTGATTCGTAAATATGTGGACAAGCCTAGCTCGTTAGCCCGCAGTCGCCCCAAGGCTTTTGCGGTGCCGGCTGGTATTAGTCCTAAGGATGTGGCGCTTTGGATGAAGATCAATCATCCGGAATTGGATATTGTAGTCGAGGATATAACGCCGCGCGAGGATCAAACGCATGGTGTGCAGGAGCTTGGTCCGCGGACGGGTGCGGTGAATCGATGTGTGATGCCACTTTCTTTTTCGGCAGCGTTGCAGGGGTTGATGGTGCCGGTCATAGGGCAAAAAGAGCCGCCGCCGTCGGGCAAAGCCTCATCGACTGATGGTGGTAAAGTTCCAGGCAAGAAATCGCCCCCAGTGAAAAAAGCCAAGCCTTCGGGTGATAGAGATGCGTTGTCCGATTTAGTGCGGGATAAAGGGCGTGTCTTGCTTGACTCAGAGCCGGTGGAAAGTCACGACGTCGAGACAGTGACGACGGAACGTATGCCCACTAAAACCAAGAAAATCGCCTCGGCTGAGCAGGTGATTATTAAGTATGATGAATCCACCGGTGGCATGATCGTTGTTGGCAATCGGTCGGTATTGGAGGCTGTGCCGGATTGGCTTGAAGAATTAGAAGAGGAAATGAAAGACCTTCCTCGTCCGCCGGATATTCGCATTTATCGTGTTAAGTACATTGACGTATATAGCGCGACGGACATTATCAATGAGATGTTCAATGCGACGCGACAGCAACGACAGCAAGCTTCGCGTGCGCAACAGCAGCAACAGCAACGAGCGCGACAGCAGCAAAAGCAGCAACAGGGCAACAAGCGTCAAGCACAGCAGCAGAAGACTCAGCCTCAAGCGGTACCTCAGTTACCGCCGACTGCGGTGCGGGTGATGCCGAATCCGCGTGATCGGTCGCTGATTTTGCGTGCAGATACGAATCAGTATCCAGCTATTTTGAAGCTGTTATCTACGGTAGACCAACCTCGTCCCATCAACAGTGAGATGCGCATTTTTCCGCTGGAGAAACTGAATGCTGCTGAGGTGGAAGCGCTATTAAAGGATTGGTTGGGCATGACCGCCACGCCGGCTCGTCCAACGTCGTCACGTGCGAAAAGTGGAGGTGCTCGTCGCCCTGGGACTCCGACGGCTCCGACTCGTAATAGTAGCAGTGGCGGACAGTTTCCCAGGCCGATCATGCAGCGGACGATTGCTGGTGATGAATTGGGTATTGATCCCAAGGACATCAAGCTTACGAGTAGCCCACGTAACAATACGATTATGGCGCTTGGTCCTAAGGCTGCGTTGGATTTCATTGGGGAGTTAATCGAAGACCTCGAAAGTAACGAGACCGCTGAGCGTACTTGGGTGCAATATAAGCTTGTGCATGCTGATGTGCCGACACTGATTTCTTATTTGCGTGGCCGGTATGCTGAAGGTGATGCGAAAAGTTCCGCCGGTCGCCGAAAAGACGATAGTGAATCGACGACGATTGCATCTACGGGTGGTTGGAATTCTCCCACGGTGATTGGTTATCCGCCGTTAAAGATTCTATCCGTCGAAGGGACTACAAAGCAGCAAGAAGAAATTGCCGAGTTGATCACCGAGTTTGACCGACCCGCCCAATCCGATTTTGAGGTAATCAACTTGGTCCATGCCGATGCCGCCTTAGTGGCAGAAACATTGACCTCGATATTTCGTGGAGTGAATTTGACGCCGGAGAAGAAGCGTAGAAAAAAGAAATCCAAAACCAGCGGTACGACGCAGTCGCGATTCATCGGCCAAGAAGGCGGACGCATGGTGTTTTATAGTGCGCCTAAGCATTTACACAAGAAAATTCATGAGACGGTGCAGCAGCTTGAGGAGGCGGCTAAGGAGCGGGCTACGCTTCGAATTATTTCGCTGGCGCATGCTCGTCCCAGTGAAGTTTCGAAGGCGATCAATCAAGCCTATGCGTCGTCAGGATCGGATAAAAAAGGCGCCATGCCGGCCTTTACCGTGACGGGGGATGATAGCACGAAACAGTTACTGGTGATGACTGATGACGACATGTTTTTAGAAATTGAGTCTCTGGTGAAATCGTTGGATAAGCCGCGCGAGATGGCTGCGGAGTTTCGTGTGTTTCGCCTGCAGTATGCTAATGCGCGTCGTATCTACGATACGTTAAGCAAGCTTATTGAAGATTACATCAGAGGTCTACCATCCGGAGAAAAGTTAGACGCCTTTGGGGCTGAGGTAGATGAAGAAGCCAATGCGATTATTGTGCTAGGCGGTCCGCTGATTTTTGGTTTTGTTGAGCACGCCTTGAAGCGTATCGATACGCCTGAAAATGCTGAGCAACCGCCTGGGTTTTTTATGATCGCGCTGAAAAACGCAGATGCTAGAGAAGTAGCTGCCAACATTGCGCGCTTGTGGAGCGGAGAGGTGGGTGCCGCGGGTGAAAATCCGCCGGTTGTGGAGGCGAATGCTTCGCTCAATGTGTTGGTTGTTCGGGGTACACAGGAACAAGTCGACCAGATCAGAAAGGATTTTGTTGATCCGCTGGAGGGTAACACGGCGGTGCAGCTTGTGACCGAGACGATCGTTTTGCAGCATATTCGTGCGGAAGAAGCGGCTGAGTTGATGACCACGATTTACGATAAGCGGCGGGAAGCGATGATAGAAATCAGCAAGGGGAGTCTGATTTCTCCGCATGAGTTTACGGTGGTAGTAACTCCGGATAGCAGTACGAACACGCTTATTGTGCAGGCGAGCGAGGCAAACTTGGCTGACATCAAAGCGCGTGTCGCTGAGATGGATCAGGCTGATGTAGCCGCTCGATATGCGGTGACGACGAAGGTTTATGGTTTGATGTTCGCAGACCCGGGCGCTGTGGTGACAATTATTCGTGAACGTTCTCGCATGAAAGAGCAGCGCGGCGGGAAAAATAAGGTTTCCCTACAGGATTTAGTACTTGCGGTAGAAGAGCCGGCGACACAATCGGTAGCCGTGACGGCTAATGCAAATAATCACGAATGGGTTGAGACACTTATTGGTCAGCTTGATGATGAAGAAACGGCGTTAAGTCGCATCGATCAAGTAAAGACGATCAAACTAACTTACGCTGATCCGTTTATTGTTTCGGAAGCCATTACGCAACTATTTCGTGGCGGCGGCAAAGGCTCACAGTCCCAAGTGACGGCTGTGGCTGAGCCTGTGGCGCGTGTCGTTATTGTGACGGCTTCACAAGCGAACTTGAAGCGGATTGAGCGTTTGGTGGCGGAGCTGGATACCGAAGGCAGTAGTCAGCAAACCGTGCAAGTCGTGCACTTGGACAATGCCGATGCGGAGTCCGTGGCTCGGACCTTGGATGATATATTCATTAAGTCTCAACCTAGCCGTCAGGGAAGTCAGGCGCCGCCGATTTCGATTTCAGCGCTAGGTGGTTCCAAGGCGGTATTGATTAAATCCAGTGCGGAAGATTATGCGGACATCAAGGCCGTTGTGTCGCAGTTGGACTCGGAGGAGGCGGGTATCGGTGAATCGGTGCGTGTGATTACCCTATTGTATGCTGATGCCACCGAGGTGCAGCAGGCGATGCAGGAATATCTCAAAAAATCCGGAAAACAGAGTTCGGATGAATTGGTGGGCGATACGCGCATCAGCGTGTTGACGCAAAGTAACGGCTTGGTGGTTAGTGGTGGCAAGAGCCGTATTGATCAGATTGAGCAGTTGGTTCGTAAGTTGGATGAAGAAAGCGAAAAGGGCGTCGTTCCGCAGATCATCAAATTAAAATATGCAGAAGTTAAATATATTTTACCGCAACTCCAGGAAATGTTTGTGGAGCAAAAGGGCGGCGGTCAACGTGAACGTGTTGTGCCGGTGATCGTGTCGAATGATTTGATGAATAGTCTCATCATCCGAGCTGCACCGGCTGATATAGCTGCGATTGAAGCGATCGTAAGCAAGCTGGATACCGAAGATGCTGCGTCGGTGACACCGTTTAAGATTGTTAAGGTGGCTTCGGGTATTAATGTTGAAGATTTGGCGATGCTGTTGGAGACGAGTGTGAATGAAGGCATCAGGGCCTCCGCTCCGAAAGGAAAAGGACAGGGACGTAACGTCATCTCTTCGGTTACGATTCTGGCGGACAAGCGGACGAGTACATTGTTGTTGGGTGGTGATCCGTCTCATTTCAAAGAGATCGAAGAAATGGTTCAAGCGTATTAACGTCTTGGACCCACCGGCGAGACGATCAAAATTATTCAACTTGGTTCAACGCCTGCCAACGAGGTGATTGCGCTGATCGATCAACTGAAAGGTACCTCGAGCCGAAGTCGGTCGGGTGGTCGATCGGGCAGTAGTGCAGGTAGAAGAGGTAGACGTAGCGGCCAAGGTAGCTCTAATCGACAAATGGGTGGTTCACGAAATTCAGGCTCAAGATCACGCGGTTCTCAGAGTCGACCTAATCGAAGACGGTAAGGTTAGTGGATAAGAGATGCTGATATGTTTGTGTTTGGATGGTGTGCGTAGGAAAGAAGCGGAAATAAGTTTATAAGGTAGCCGGCTGTCATGGAGGACGCCGGTGATAATAGTAAGGGCAACGATGATGAAGAAGTTGCAAAAGCGGCGCAAAGGATCGGTATGGCGGATCGACAATGATGATGTCGATCAGAGGCGAAAGGTGCATCATAAAACGCAGGTCTATGGGCTTCGCGTAGGAGTAGGACGTGTGCTGCTCTCGATGTGCGCGCTCATGGCTTATGCGTTATCCAGTTCTTGCGCGTTTGGACAACCACAACAAGATGCCGCACCATCGGCTGAAAAACAACCTGCTGAGCCGACTGATGCAGGAAAGTCGAAGACCGGCCATCGAATAGATACGACCAATGTCAAGCTTTCCGGCGCTGATCTGTATTATGAGGTGGTTGGTAAGCAATTGATCTTGAAGGGTAATCAAGCCGACCTGGATTTAGTGGATGCGCTGATTACGGTATTGGAAGATGCGACGGAAGTCCCTGAACTTCGTGTGATAACGGTGACGAGGAAGGATGCCAACGATATTGCATCAACGGTGGGGCCTGCGCTACGTAAAGTATTGTATGATCCGAACATTCGATCAGAGCATGAAGTGTCGGTGACGGCATTATCTTCGAATATTATTCTTATCTCAGCGTTACCGCGACATATCGATTTTGCCGTTCAGACTATCCTGCAGGTTGACGAAGTGGTGGACACGCTTGGCCAATATGAGCAATTGGTGTTTACGATTAAGCATCGCCAAGCTTCTGAAGTGGCGGATGAGTTACGTGATATTTTAGGCAAGTTGAAAGAAAAGACGGGAGCGCAAGGGCCTAAGGGTGAAATACAAATCATTCCCAACAATGCGAACAATACGATTCTCGTCATCGCGCCGGAGTCGGACCGACTCACCATACAGAATTTTATCAACACGATTGATGTAGAGCCGGCTAAGGGTTGGGGCGAGGTGAAGTTGACCGTGTTTCCGTTGCTACATTCCAAGCCTGAAGAGATGTCGAAGGTCATCACCGATTTGTTAGCTACTGAGCAAGGGCAACAAGAAGCAGCTGAAGTGATCTTTCGGTTGAGCATAAGTAAAGCGATGCCCGACGGCAGTATGTTGGATATGTCGCCGATCGATTTGGGTAAACCGATGCGCATCATTGCCCATGCCGGAACCAATAGTTTGATTATCGCGACGGTGGAAGAAAACGTCGGACCGATGAGCGAACTCATTCGTATGTTGGACGGCGTGGCGATCAGTGAGGAGGTTGATGTTCAACTGTTCCCGCTACGTTTTGCTGATGCTGAAACGGTACGGGATGTACTGCGAAGTATGTTTGATGACGGCAAGACGCTGCCGGAGGATCCCGACGGTAGCGGGAACACTTCCGTACCGCAGGGCGATCAAGGTAAAGCGTTATCTTACAACATAGGTATTGGCGCAGACGCCCGGACCAACACGTTGATTATTTCCGGTAGACCTGAGCAGTTGCAATTGGCTGAGGTGGTGATCAATAAGCTGGATCAACCTTCTTCCACGCTGAAGTTTCCTATTCGCTTCGTGCAGCTTGAATATACCGATGCAAGCCGTGTGGGTGATATTATCAAGGATTTATTTGCTCAGCGACTGGAAACGGCTCAAACGATCAATGCCGGTCAGGTGGCATTAGCGCGAGACGATCTTTTCCTGACGGTTGATATGCGAAGTAACTCATTGATCGTATCTGCGTCGGAAGAAAACTTTGCCGAGATTGAAAAAATTGTGCGTCAGCTTGATACGAAGCCGGCGAAATTGTTTGATCAGATTCGTATCGTGAAGTGTGATCGACTGTCGGCGAAGAATATGAAGGAAAAAATAGACGAACTCTGGCAGCGCAAGGCGAGTCTGCGCCAGAATGAAGAATTGTTGGAAGACACGCCCATCCTCGTGGCGGATGGACGTAGTAACTCACTGGTTGTGGCTTCGAGTGTGGAGGATTTTGAAGAAATCCGTCGGTTAATCAAGCGTCTGGAAGCTCAACCGTTAATTGAGGATACGCGTATTTTCAAACTCACTTTTGCAGACACAGCCGTGTTGGCGGGTATGTTGGAAGAATTGTTTCAGGGTATGGAGGGGGCGTCAGAGTCGTTTACGGCACCGACGGTCATTGCTGATTCACGAAGTAATGCGTTGTTAGTGGCTGGGACGCGCGATAGTCTGGAGCGGGCTGCTGAGATTATCCCCAGGCTTGATGTCAAAGCCGGACCTAACACGGCAGCGATCAGAGTGTATCCATTGCATCATGGTAGTGCCATCAAATTGGCTCCACGTATGCAGGAATTGTTTGATTCACGGTCTGAGGGGCAGGATGTAGCGAGTACGCCGGTGGTGCTATTGGCTGATGAAGCTACAAACACCGTGGTGGGTAGCGCGTCGCGCGACGATCACGAGATCATCGTTGAGTTGTTACAGAAATTGGACCAACCCTCGACGCTGGCTAAGCAGTTCCAGATATTCCCGCTCAAGATGGCCAAAGCTGCACCGATTGCTGAAAAGCTGGAGAGCTTGTTTCAATCACAGGGAAGTGAGGGTCGAGCGGATGTGATTGCGATTGAAATCGATGAACGCATCAATGCACTGATCGTCTGGGCGTCTCAGTCTGAAATGGACAATATTTCCAATATTATTACACGACTTGATTCTGCGAAGCCGGTGTTGGAGATGAAGGTGAAAGTGATTCAGTTGCGACAGGCGCTAGCTGAGGATTTTGCTGACGTGCTTGAGCAGACGCTCATTGGTGAAGAAGGCGGTGAAGAGGGTGAGGAAGCCATCATCATCACCTTTGATGAGAAGCAGCCTGACGGCACCTACATTACACGCAAGTTATTGCGACAGGATATTCGCATTCAACCAGATCCGCGTACGAATTCGCTCATGGTCATGGCCCCGGCTGAGAGTATGGATATGCTGGAATCAATGATTTTGGATTTCGACCGGGTACATCCGATACGTTCCGAGCTTCGCTTGTTTCAATTGATCAACGCGGATGCTGAAACGATGGTTGATCGTTTGGAGGAGTTGTTCCAAACGGATGGCGGGGAGGATGGGCCTCAATCGCAGATTCAGTTTGGTATGCTGGGTGAATTTGAAATAGCCAGTGTAGGTCAAGACCTTCGATTTACCGCGGATGTGCGTACGAATACGCTCATTGCTGCCGGGGCGGAGGTTGATTTGCGTATGGTCGAGTCCCTGGTGCAGTATCTCGATGCCCAGGAAGCTGAGGTTCGGGTGGTGGAAGTGATGCAGACAAACTACCGCGAAGCTTCACAGATTGCTGATGCGTATCAAAACTTCATCCAACAAGAAGAAGATGTCTACGGTGATATTGATGATGAAGAAGCTCAGCGCCGTCGTATGGAGCGTCAGGTTTCCATCGAGGCGATTGGCGATGAAGAAGGTGGTACGAGTCATTTGATGATCGGGGCCAGTCGGGGGGCTTTTGAGCAAACGATGGATATGATTCAGCGGTTGGACCAACCGGAGCCTCAGGTGATGATCTCGGTGGTTATTGCGGAGATTACGCAAACGGATGATCTGGAGCTGGGTATTGAAATTGCCGGCCAGGATTTGCATTTTTCGGAAGAAGCGATTGTCGGGCCGAACGGTATTATTCAAGGGTCAGACTTTGACTTCGTGTCCGGGACTGATCTTGGCGCCGCGGGTTTGGGGCTTGGCGGTTTTAATTTTACAATTACTGGCGCAGATTTCAGCTTCTTGTTTCGCGCACTTCAGCAGGAAAGTCGGCTGGAAGTGTTGTCGCGTCCAGCCTTACTCGTGCGTAACGGCGAGGAGGGTAGTATTACGATTGCTGATGAGGTGCCGATTGTTGAATCCTCGCGATTAAATGATACCGGTCAGACACAGTCTACGATTGGTCGGGAAGATGTGGGTATTGTTTTGACAGCCACGCCGCAGATTAGTCCTGATGGTTATGTAACCATCGCGTTGACCCAAGAAATTTCTAACATTGGTGAGAATATTGTGCTCACTGAAGGTGTAGCCTCACCGATTTTCCAAACACGTGAGGTAGTGACCAATGTTACGGTGCGAGATGGCGAGACGGTGATCATTGGTGGATTAATCCAAAAGCGTGTCTCACGAGGTGTAAATAAAGTACCGATTCTGGGTGATTTACCGTATATAGGTGTACTGTTTCGATCGATGAGTTCGAGTGAATCCAAGACTGAATTGGTCGTTGTGATGACGGTTGATATTCTTCGCACCGACGAGGATCTACATGATATGTCCATTGAAGAGCGTGACAATGCAGATTTACCTGACTGGTTAAGGCAGAGTCCGTTAATGAAGAGTCTGAGGATTATGCCGGAAGATTCTGCGATGGGTCCGGAACCTGTAGATCTGCCTCTAGATTATGGTCAGAAAAAGCCAACGCCGCAAAAACGACAAGAATTGAAACAGTACGGGCCTAAGCCAAAAACTTACGGCCCGATTATTTCCAGGCCTGAGCCTGTTACACGCGCAGAGCGGGCAGTGTATGGTCCCCGGATACTATCGAATCAGACCTTGGTTCAGGATTCCAGGCAATAGGTGAGGTATTGTGGCGACTTATCAAAGTAAGCAAGCAGCTCTGTGTGTTGGTTTGATCGTTATGAGTGCCCTTTGCGGTTGCCAGACCGATGGCACGCGCAGTGCTTCCTACGCCATTGTCGGTTCGTCTGATGGTCACAAGAAATCGACTGCACGGTTGACGAAGAAAAGTCGGCGTGATCGAACCGGAAGAATCCGTTATATTCGGTGTTTATATGATCAAAAGCCGTGGGTCAGCGCGGATAAAGCCGGCGATCGTGACCCGGAAGGCATTCATTATCGCGTATTTCTCCAGCCGGTGAGTAAGGATGGCTTTAGTAAGAGTGTCCTACAGGATGGCGAATTATACATCGAAATGTACCGTATCGATCGTGAGAGGGATGGTACCACTACTCGCGTATTGGTTAGCGATTGGCGGTATCCAACGAGCACGTTCCAACCCCTTCGCTCGAAAGTTCTCGGCATGGGATACCATATATGGTTACGTTGGGCGAAAAAGAGCTTAGCCGGTAAGGATGTCGAATTTGTTACCTGGTTTGAAGACTCTTACGGCAAAAAAGTCCGTTCGAGTACGAAACGTTTTCTAGTTCCCAGCTATGTGCCTTAGCCCATGGGTGATGCACATTCAACTATCTCACTTTACTATCATGTATCATGGGCCGTATGTATTTAGCTTTCGCATCGGTCGGCATGTTGTACCACATTTAATAGCAGCTTCATGTAGCTCGCAGTGTATGTCTAGTCACTGCTAAGCATGTGGGTGGCATGGGCCTTGCCCGTGTTGTTCCATAGGCTGCCACGGGCAAAAAACTCCTTGCCCGTGCCAACCTCGAGGACTCCGAAAATTAACTGTGTTACAACTCTAATTGTCTCGTTGTTTAAGCGGAATGTGCTTGTGCGTACCTTCTTCTTTCTTCTTTTCGTAGTCGAATTCGCCTGAGAATGTTGGGCCTTGATCGTTGTGGCACGTTGTACAGACTGTGACGTCAATTTTCTTCAAGCCGGCTGCGTACAATTCCTCGACTTTGTATTTTCGCTTCGATTTGAAAATGTCGGTGAAAATTTTGATGTATTCGCTGCCGGGACCGTGACACGCCTCGCAACCGACGCCTGCGAGTTTCTTGGCTTTGCGTACGGCTTTCTTGTCATTGGGATCGGGGACAAAGTATCCACCTTACGCCCCGAAACCCGTCGTGTGACACTTTAGGCATTCAGCGTCCGTCGAGTAGTCCTTTTTTGGGTCAAGCCCGTACTTGGTCTTGATCTCAGCGACCGCGCCGGGTTTGAGCGTCTCCAAGGCTAGGGCCATTTTTGTTTTTTTCCAGCTTTTATGCTGTTTGGAGTGACATTTCTTACATTTGTTGGATCCTACATAGGCATAGCCGCTACCGCCGTCATCCCCATCCATGACCATAGGGGCCATGCTCATATCAGCAGGTTCAGCTGAGGCGGTATCCGATATGTTGGACAAGCAAGCGACTAAAATAAAACAAGAAAACAAGACCGCTGTGAAACCGATAGCTTTGTGTGTCATTTGACTCCCTCGACAGGAAAAAGGTCCATGGCTGAAAAGATACTAAAAAACCAGATACTCATCCCCCAATTAGGAGGGTGGATCATACATCGGGCGGGCAAAACCTACAACGCCCCCTGCCGCAAAGGCTGCAATATCCGTGCCAGGCGCGGCGTTGCTGATCGGCGGTGGGCACCATGTCGCAGTTTTATGCGTTCATCTGCGTTATGACGAAGTAAGCGATGGTTTGTCCGTGTTTGCGGAGCGGGCGCGGGTGCAGAAGGCTTCATATAGCTTATTAGTGACCGGGCCTGGTATACCCTGGCCAATGATCTTGTCGTCGATCGACGTAACACCGAGCACTTCTACCATAGTATTAGACATAAAAACTTCATCGCTGGTGTGTAATGCGGTGACGTCGATGCGGGCTTCCTTGATACCAATGCCTGCGTCGTTGGCACATAACATCAAAAAACCCTGTGTGATACCATGAAGCACGGCATGCGTTCGGGGGGGGAAGACAATGTGACCTTCGTTGACGATATAGATATTAGCTGATGTACATTCGCGTACGCTGCCATCACCGGCGACGAAAATGGCATCGTCGTAGCCGCGGCGTTTAGCCTCGCTTTTAGCCAAGACGTTTGGTAATAAGGTCGTCGCTTTGATGTAACAATTCGCCCATCGATCGTCGGGTAGCGTCACCATGCGCAGGCCTTTTTCACGCTGCTCGATAGAAACAGGGGGCAGGGGCTTAAATGTCATGACGATGGTGGGTGATATACCGTCTGGAATGCTATGCGTTCGGGGTGCAGTACCGCGCGAAATCTGGATATATACGTAAGCGTCTTGAAGTTGGCTTTTGGCGAGGCCTTCACGGATGATGGGATCGAGTGGGTTGTTATCAAAGTCATAGGTCAAACCGATAGCCTGGGCACCGATGCGCAATCGTTGGATATGCTCGGGAAGTAGAAAAGGCCTACCATCATAAACGGCAATGACTTCATATAGAGAGTCGCCGAATTGAAAACCCCGATCTTCGATCGAGACTTTAGCCTCGCTGATAGGCCCGAAAGCGCCGTTGAGATATGCCAGTTCCGTCATGGTCCCCCTTTACCCGCTAGCTGTTTTGTTGACTTTCTATGGCTTGTACTTTGGCGAGCCATTGTTCACACTGTTGCAGTCGGTTGTCATCTCGCAACGCGGTTTTGGCTCTGTTGAGATAGGACTCCGCGACGTCGTGTTTACCCAGGTCGCGGGTGCTGATAATGCCTAATAATAAGAGCACGTCTCCGAGGTCGCGTGCGTTGGGATAGCAGCTGACGTACCGATCGTAGGCTGCAGCAGCCTGTGTTTGCTTGCCCTGTTTGAATAGCTCACGAGCGATTTCGAGTTGCTGCGCTTCTGGCATGCACTGCGTGGCGTCGAGGACGATCAGTTGCTCAAAGGCTTGCATGGCCTGGGTCATATCCTTGCGTTCCAGGGCTTCACTCACGCGCAGGCGTGTTTGGGCTAATTGATCAATACGCCTATCTTCTTCAAGTTGCTGGGCGACGTTGGCAGCTGGCAAACGGGCTACGGAGCCGAACTGTGCTCGGGCGGCGTTGGCGGGATCAGCCATAGCTGCGGCAAATTCACGTCGTTTATACCAGCGTTTCCACAGCGAAAGGATGTCGAATTGGTCACGTGGCAAGGCTCGAAAGAATAGTAATAACAGGGCGGCGAAAAACCCGAACAAATAGCCGGCCAGGTGCGCCTGGTGGGCGACGTTGCTAGGACTTGCGAGCATAGTGGACACGATATTGTCCCATAGGACGATCTTCACGCCGATGATGATCATAGCTGGTAGTTCAAAAAAGTAGATGAAGAAAAACCATACGAGTACCGTGACGCGAGATCGTGGAAATAGCACCAGATACGCGGTTGTTACTGCGGCGATGGAACCGGATGCGCCAATGAGCTGAAAGTATTCGGTTTTGAGCGTGGCGTATCCCCAGGCTGCGAATACGCCTCCGGCTATGTAAAACAAAAAGTACGGCCAATCACCCATCTTGGCGTTTACCCCGTTGCCGAAGACCCACAGGAAAAGTAAATTGCCCAGCAAGTGAGAGGCGTCGGCGTGAAGGAATTGGTACGTGAAAAACTGTAGCAAGGATGGAGTATCAGAGTGGAACACCATGTACTGATCACGCACACCTGCAACGGCCCTGCCGAAATAGCCTTCGTTGAACACGATGTACATCAAGAGGTTCGCCCCGATCAACGCGTAGTTGACCATAGGCATTCGATGCGAACCGGATTCTGTGCGAATGGGAAGAACTAACATATCAGTCTGCTTGTTAGCGTAAGCTCTATTTGTGTAGCGACGACGAGGCCATTTTGTAAGCCTGCTATCGCGGGTTAAACTTCCGGGGTGTCTCTATTGTAGTATCACTCTGTCATTCCCGGGCAGGCGGTAATCCAGCAATAGCCAAGCAGTGTACAGCCTGAAACTGGGTTCTCGCCTGCGCGGGAACGACGGTATCGCCACCAGTGTCCATGCGTAGCCGGGTGTCGTTTCGATGCTTACGCTGGAGAAGCACCCTCCGGCGCAGGCGCACTTGATGGGTCTGCGCCCGTGGTCATTTGCACGTATATCATGCGTAGTTCGTACAGCACGGCATCCAACGCTTTTTGTTCATCGTCCGTGAGATTCCCCTTGGTTTTTATCGACAGAACTTCCAGTAAATCGATATGATGTTTTGCCGCGATGGGATTCGCAGGAACTTTTTCGCCGTTGGGGCCTTGCATGCCGCCCAGCGCATACATGGCCTGCATAGCCATGAGATTGATTAACTCGATAAACGGCGGTGCACCACTAGGAGATTCGCCGTCAGTGGCGGTCTGCTTAGCCGCTGAACGTTGTTCCTGTTCCACCAGTTTTTCTTTTTCGCGTGCGGCCTCCTCTTTCCAATCTGAATCAATGTGAATGCGGCCTGCGTCGCCTGATTGCTCTGTCATGTGAACCTCGATCTACTGTAGGGTCGTTTCGTATCTTCAATTACTGTTGGGTATTATACTGCAAAATCCTGCTCTGCGGGAAGTGCAGCCAAAAGCTGTCGTAACGCGGCGGTATCATAAAGACCAAAGAAATACTCCCGCCCCTTGGCTATCTCATTTTCCAGTATCGCCTGCCGCGTTTGGGTTATTTGGGTGTCAATAGCGGCTTGGCGTTCGGGCTGAAGCTGTTGTAACCGGGCATTTAATTGTCTGAGGTCATCAAAAACTTTCCGGCGTGCCCGATGGTCTTTGGGTGATGTTGTGCGGAGTTGTTGTGATTGGGTTATCAAAGCCTGGCGGGTTGCAAGTAGCTCTTTGGTCGACGGTTGGTCGATTAGCGCAAGATGGGGGTTGTACTGCCAGTCTCGCGCGTCCCGGTAGAGCCGGTGCAGATGCGCAGCGTTGGCTTTGTGGGTGGGTAGTGGTAGGTGTAGGGTAGCGGATACGCAGGCCATGGTGGGTGCTTCGATGTTGTAGTAGTCGCGCATGATGCTGTCCGTGATGCGGTCGTATTTAGCGCCACCGATGCCGTGGATGAAAAGATCTGCTAGAAGTAGCCTGGCCCACAAAGTCAGGGTGAGGGCGCGATGTCGAAGTTCCCAGCCGCTTTGCTGGAGATGTGCCGCAAGTTCTTTGCAGGCTGAGCACTGATGGCTGCGTAATGTGGTTAGTGGCAGGTTGGCGATTAGTGTCTCGTCGGCGAAGAGATGTACCTGATTATCGTCGGTGGTTACAAATAGGCGCTGCCGTGGGGCATCAGCTGTATGCGCCCACAGGGCGACTTCGCATCGATCGTCAGATACTAGAAGGTCCGGGATCGGTCGCGAATGGCCGGAGATTTTATTTTCCTTGCGATATGTTTTAAGTGCACGGTTGTAGCTAGCTGCAAATGTGCGCGCGTTAAGCAACATGTCAACTACGAACGGTGTACACCAGTGGGCGCTGACGCGTGTATCGAGGACCGAGATTCCGTAACCCGCTTCGATCTCACGTCTACCAGCGACGGCTTGATCCACCCAATCATTGGCGTCTTTCGCTTGGCGAATGCCGGATAAAAATGCCGGCCATTGTGACTGCTGGTAGTTCCGACCTATCGTCTCACGGGCCAACGAGGCAAAGGTGTCTATTTGTTCATCGCTTAATTTGGGTATTTGTTCGTAGGATAGTGCTTTGCCTGCGTGGGTGTAGGGCAAACGCTTGAGCGTTACGCGGCCATCGCGCTCAACTGGAACAGGCAGCGACCTACGTTTCACGACGTCTGAATCGACGACGAGGTTTACGACCATTCCGCGCAAGGCCTTGGCTAGGCGTGCGGATACGACATGTTTTGCCCAGACGCCGGGGTGAATGAAGTCCGGTTGATGTCCGGTGACGATGATAAAATCTTCGTCATTGCCTACGAATTTTTGCCGCGTTTGACTCCGCCAGTGGGCAAGCGTTTGACCGGCGATGATCGTAGTGGCTTGGGATAAGGATTGGTGATTGTGCTGGACGGCTGAGGGGAGTGCATTGGGGTCCGGTGTGATGAGCACATCACCATGTTTAGGCGGCGTCTTTAGGGTCGTGAAATCAAGCATCATCGAACAAGTTAATGGCATGGTTGACAGTCAGTACGAGAGGGTTGTTTGTTATGACAACCTAGGGCTAACTCAGCCTCAAAAACTTGAATGTAGTGATTGAGTCGGACCGTCGGGTCGTCGAGCAGGCCTCCGAAATGGCGCGTCGGGTCGTGGTATATGAGACGAATTGGTATTTCGGCGACGCTAAGGTTCGCACGCGAGACCTGCACCCACCATTGCATGGGCATGGCGTAGCCGGGTATGCTGACCTCAAAGTTAGAGAGAATAGCCACCCGATAGGCTTTGAAGCCGCAAAAGGCGTCGGTAATGCTGAGACCAAGTCGTTCGTTGATGGTCGCTGTGATGGTCTTGTTGATGCGTCGTCGGTCGGCGGGGACTGATGCGTCTATTTCATGGCCGGTAGGATATCGCGTACCGCTGATGATATCCGCCGTACCCGTTAAAGCGGCGTGAACGAACACGGGAATTTGTTCGGGTTCATGCTGTTCGTCGCAGTCCATGGTGATGAGCCAATCATAGCCTGCTTGTTGGGCGTATTTGAACGCGGAAGATAAGCTTTGCCCGTATCCTCTGTTTTCGGGGTGCGAGAGTACGCGAATGTCGTGTTGCGAGCGAAGAATGTGGGGCGTATCGTCCGTGGATCCGTCGTCAATGACGAGCACGTCGTGGCCAATGGGTTTAACCTGGGATAGAACACGATCCAAGTAGGCTTGCTCGTTGTAAACGGGAATAGCGATCAGTACATCACCTGACATGACTAGGATTTCCTTAATATTGAACAGCTTACCATCGGCCCATAGCAATTATCTTCAGTATGGTAGCGCAGGCGAGGTAAAAATCAAACCATAGGGTACGTCTTGGAGTCTGGTAGGGATTTCATCCGTGTTATGCCAGATTGGGGAGGATGTAGCAACTTGTCATTTTTGGTCTAAGTGTGATAGGCTTGGGTCGATGCGGTGAGTCTTGAGAGTTGGATACGGCATGACATTTCATATAAGAACAATCTCCGGTCTATCGTTGCTCGGTATGGTAGCTTGCTCATTGAGCTGTACGGTCGTCCGCGACGTGCGAACCGATTGGCATATGTACCAGGGGGAGAGGCTGCTCAAGCGGGAATCGTTGGATGAAGCGCTGGCAGAGTTTGAGTTAGCCGCGAAGATAAACCCGCATTTGGCGCTCGCTCATTCGAAGATGGGCACGATTTATCGACTTCGTGGTGAGATCAGTTTAGCCATTGAAGCGTTCGTGGAGGCTGTCCGTCAGAACCCACTATCGTTTGACGATACGCTGAATCTTGCTCAGTTGTACCACTTTACGCAACGATTGCACGATGCCATTCAAGCATATTTACACGCAGTGGAACTTCAGCCGGATAGTTATAGTGCGCAACTTAATTTGGGGGCTTGTTATCAGCAGGTGGGTGACCTGGCACAGGCGGCTGAGCGATTTGAAGCGGCGATTGAACTCGATCCGGAAAACCCCAATGCTTATGTGAATCTGGGTGTCGCACTGGATGCCCAGGGCAGGCACTATGAGGCGATTCATGCCTATAAGAATGCGTTGGAGCGTGACAATCGTCAGCCATTGGTGCTCGTCAATTTGGCGCAGACTTATCTGAACCAGGGTCGATTGAAGATGGCCCGCCAAGCGTTGCAACAGGCGATCACGATTGATTCAACGCTGGCGGCGGCTCATGAGGCGATGGGGTATTGTTTGTTTAGAATGCGGCAGTTCGATGAGGCGGCGGATAGTTATACCTCGGCATTGGCTTACGATTGGAAGCTAGCCCGCGCACACGCCGGGCTTGGGTCTATTTATATGCTGAAGTATTTGGATGAACAGGCCACTGATCGAGAGCAGCATCGTGATCGTGCGATTGAGCATTGGCATCAATCGTTGGAAATCGATCCCGATCAGCCAAGAATACGTCACCTGCTGGAGAAATATGCCAAACCCCAAGATAACCCCGAGGCGTTGCTGGATGCCCCAACTGGTTACTGATGATACCGACTCACATGATTCACCAATTTCGGTTACCATCCACGTCGAACATGTTGTCAGGATGACTGTGACATGACCAAAGCATCAGAGCAACCAACCATAACCGACCTGGCGCGTCAGTATCTACGCATCCACTTAACACCGGACGTCGGCCCTTTGCGTCTGAAAAAATTGCTAAGCTATTTCGGGTCGATGGATGATGTACTCGCGGCATCGATGCAGGGTTTACAAAAAGTTGATGGTATAGGCCCTGCCATGGCCCGTGCGTTGATTGAATCGCGTAACGATGATCGCATCGAGCGAGAAATTGAGCAAGCGTCGGCTCATGGTGTGTGCATTTATTGTGTTGAGGACGAAGCCTATCCTGCGCCTTTGCGTAACATTTCCGATCCGCCGATTTGTATATATGTGCGTGGCGAACTGCGCCGGACGGATACGATTGCGATAGCTATTGTGGGGTCAAGACGATGTTCGCATTATGGTCGCGAACAGGCTATGCGCTTCGCAGAAACATTAGCCAACGCCGGTTTCACGATTGTCTCCGGTCTTGCTTACGGCATTGATGGCACGGCCCATCGCGGTGCGGTTCGCGCCGGTGGTAGAACCATCGCTGTACTGGGTAACGGTCTGGCGTCTGTCTACCCCGCGGAGCATGTGTCTTTAGCGGAAGAAGTGGCTTGTGCTGGGGCGATCGTAAGCGAATACCCGATGGATACACCTCCTGATGCGAAAAATTTTCCGCCGCGTAATCGTATTATCATCGGCTTATCACTGGGTGTGATTGTGGTTGAAGCGGGTAAAAGAAGCGGTGCGCTCATCACGGCTCGCTGTGCGCACGATTATGGTCGTGAGGTTTTTGCCGTACCCGGACGGGTTGACCGGCCCGAGTTTAGTGCGGGCGTAAACGGACTCATTCGCGAAAGCAGTGCCAAGTTGGTCACGTGTCTTGATGATGTGCTTGATGAGTTGCAAGAGGTTGGACAGATCATGCGTGCTCAAGCGGAAGATGCACAGTCAGTTCCAGGCAACGCAACCGTGATCGAAGAGTCCACGAAGCCGTCGTCTACACTGCTCGACACGTTATCAGCTCAGGAGCGGGCGATTGTGGATGCGGTCACCAAGGGCAGCGCTGATGCCGACGCCATTTGCGAAGCGACACAGATGGATATGGCCCGTGTGACTTCGCTCCTGACCTCCCTTCAACTCAAGGGGCAGCTTCGCCGTCTGCCGGGTAATGAATTTGCCATGCGTTGACGCATTTCCCTACGGTAGCCACAATAAAACCAATACGCAGCCGAGTGCAAAATTCAAAGCACCGCGCAAGCTAAATTCATGCGGCTCGGGTAGGTGTTATTTGGTTTTATTGAGAAGGGTTAATTCGTCATGAGCCAACCTCAGCTTCTTTGGCAACCGTCACCGCAACGCATAGCGCAATCGCAAATGCACGCCTTTATGCTACTGGCGTCGAAAAAATATCATTTCGATGCCGATTGGCCATCTCTACATGCTTGGTCGGTGAAACATCTGGACCAATTCTGGCAGGAGATGCTCGACTTCGCCGACATTGTTGCAGACGAACCGGCCATGTTTACTTGCATGGGTGAGGGCATGCTGTTAACGCAATGGTTTCCGGGGATGACGTTTAACTTTGCCCAACACCTGCTGAGATTTAACGACGATCATATCGCCATCGCTGCAGAGGATGAGCGCGGACGATCGTGTACATTGACCTATCGTCAATTGCGTGAACAGGTAGCCCGATGTGCAACAGGATTGCGGTCTATCGGCGTACAGCGTGGGGACCGGGTAGTCGGTTATTTGCCCAACACGGTTGAAGCAATTATCGCCATGTTAGCCAGTGCGAGTATGGGAGCCGTTTGGTCATCCTGTTCGCCGGATTTTGGTATCAACGGGGTATTCGATCGCTTCGGTCAGATAGAACCCAAAGTACTTATCGCTGCGGATGGCTATACCTACAACGAAAAACGTATCGACTGCTTTGAACGGGTTAAAGCTATCGTCGATCGTATTCCAAGTATTGAACAAGTCGTCATCGTACCCTTTGTTGAAGATGAGCCGGATTTGGGCGCATTGGACAAAGCGACTTCTTGGCCCAGTTTTCTTTCGAGCGAGGCTGAACTGGTTTTTGAGCAGCTTCCTTTCGATCATCCGCTTTACATCATGTATTCCTCGGGCACGACCGGCGTACCCAAGTGCATTATACATGGTGCAGGCGGAACGCTGTTGCAACATATGAAGGAGTTGATGCTGCACTGTGACTTGCGCCGCGAGGACAACATATTTTATTTTACGACCTGCGGCTGGATGATGTGGAATTGGCTGGTGAGTTCGCTTGGGGTTGGTGCGACTGTTGTTCTCTATGAAGGAAGCCCCGCTTATCCCTCTGTTGATCGACTCTGGCAAATGGCTGACAAGCTTGGTGTCACGATATTCGGTACGAGTCCCAAGTTCCTATCCGCTGGTGAAAAGGCGGGTCTTACGCCGGGTAAGCAACACGATTTATCCAAACTTCGTACCATACTTTCGACCGGGTCACCGCTGACGATCGAAAACTTCCGATGGGTTTACGATAATATCAAAGAAGATGTGCAACTTTCCAGCATTTGTGGTGGTACGGATATTATTAGTTGTTTCATGCTGGGCAATCCGATATTGCCGGTCTATGCGGGTGAGATTCAATGCACGGGCCTTGGTATGGATGTGCATGCGTTCGATGCAGATGGTACATCAGTGATTGACCAAAAGGGTGAACTCGTCTGTTGCAGCCCGTTCCCATCTCAGCCGACGGGTTTTTGGCATGATCTCGATGGTAGCAAGTATACACGCGCTTATTTTGAACGCTTTCCCAATGTCTGGACACATGGTGACTTTATCGAAATAACCAACCACGGCGGGGTTATCGTGTATGGTCGATCCGACGCTACGCTTAATCCCGGCGGTGTGCGTATTGGCACGGCTGAGATATATCGACAAGTCGAAAGCCTAGACGAGGTTGTTGATAGCGTAGTCATCGGTAAACGAACCCAAGACGCTGACGTGGAGGTATGCCTGTTTGTGGTATTGCGCGATGGTGTGTCGCTCGATGATGAACTGATTGCGACGATCAAAAAGCAAGTGGCTGAGGGTGCCACCAAACGACACGTGCCTCGTCACATCAAACAAGTGTCCGCTGTTCCCTATACCATTAGCGGTAAGAAAGTAGAACTCGCCGTATCCAACATGATCCACGGCGAGCCGGTCCTAAACCGCGATGCTCTAGCTAATCCCGAGGCGTTGGAGCAGTATAGGGACATTATTTAATCAAGGGTTATTGGCTGGTAAAAAAGAATTATCATCTGTGTACGGTCATGGAAAAGGGCCCCAATACTTCTAAACAAGATTCTGCAAGATTGAATTGCAATTCATCGGTGTCCCTACGGTTATCTGAGCGCAGATTTGTGATTTCAACGTGTCCTGGCTTATTCTCATCCGGGCATGGTTCAATAATGGCACCTAAAGCACGGACATCACCTGCACGTAGAACAGCAATAAAGTATTTGGCCTCTCGATCGTTTTCTGCCACTTGTTGAGGACGGATGTATTTGGCGCGGTATAGTGACAACCCTGTCAGGTCAAATTTATGATTTGGTCGAAATGCTTTCGGCGAAGGGTTTGGGTCAATGTCTGGATTATAGTAGTTCAGTTGCTTGTTAGTACTAATGCGACGATAGAGTAGCTCATCGTCAGAGATTGGATCGTATGCCTCAGTCATTTGAAGCATTTAATCCATAAAAAGCGGTGGAACCGAAAAGTTTTCTCTGGCGACCAACTTAGAGTTTTGAAAGGTGAGGAGTTCAACGATGCCTTCAGCTAGGAAATTGAGCGACTGGAAACCCGACTCAGATTTTCGTTCGAATGATATACCACCTTCACCATCCGGTACAATACGTAATGGAGGGGCTAGGCCTGCATCTCTGGATTCACGTGCTAGGCGACATGCCAAGTGGATGATAGATTTTGATGGCGGCTTAATTTCGGTGGTGTCAAACAGACTGGGATTTCTGCCCCATTCGACCAAGTAATTATCGATCCAGAAGTCCCACTTTTGCGAACGGTTGTGTCCATCAGCATGTGTAGATGAAAGCTCATCATGGGATGCGCCCTTAGTCTGTAAGGGTGGGGACATGATCTCAGTTATAGTGATATTCGCTTCAACCGTCGTCATTGGATGGCTCCCAATAGTTGTGTGCTTCTTGCGAAGTTAGATCTACGAACGAAAGAACGATGGTCTCGTGGCCTAGGTCCAGGCCGTCTCCGAAAGACAACGAATCAGACAAAGGGCCTCGTGCCGTTAGTTGCATACGAATGATTTCTTTGTCATCTTTCTCAGAGGGTTTCCCATGTTTTATTTCCACGTGAAGACGCCCGCGTTGCGGTGGTATTTCGTAGTGCCATTCCCCCTCTATGCTTTCGATCGTAGCCATTCGCATTTTAGGTGTTACTGAAAATAACCCTCGGAATAACTTGGATACATCTGACAGATCATTCCACACAGTGCCCTGTCGGATGTGATTGACATAAGTCACCTCCCATTGATTGGGTTTTAGATCACCAAGATTATTGGCACTAACGAAATCAAGGAATGATTGGTACACCGTATCGAACCGTTCTTTTACTAGTGTATATCGTGGGTAGGAGGCATTCTCGGTACTGATCCAATTGAAATGCAGGCGCCCGTTCTGAATTTGAATCATCTGCGTCTTGTCTTGGTTTTGAAATCGTAAACGACAAGATGGATCCTGGGAAATCGAAAAGTGACTGCCAAACAGCGACCAAGACTGTTCGCCACCAAAATGTTCATATACCGGTGGAATCGCTGATGCGTGCTTCGCAATAGGCCAACCCTCTTGTATGCCAGCCCAGAAAGCGCCTAATTGTGCATTAGTAAGCGCCCGCAACGGAGCAAACTGAACGCCGAGAACCGTTTCAATAACTGGTGGGCGTTTGAACGATGGTAGTTTGGTTTTAGTCATTTGAACTTCTACCAATTAACCTTGGCATTTTGCATCGAGAATCCAATAGGCGTAAGATTGTTCTAGGGTGCTGTGTGCAATCCTACACCATTACAGTATATCGCCCAATCTTGCTCTCGTCCTCAAGGACTTGTAACTCTATGTCACGATTTGGAGTGAAGTTGGCCAATACGTCTATCGAGTGTCGTCTCTTTGATTATCACCTAATAAGTCAATCTGTGATTTTCGTCGTTTCTGCTGCATATAGCAGTACGAATCTACGGTAGTAGGCGATCATCAAACACGTTAGCGGGATGGCTAAGAGTAAGCCCAAAAAGCCGAGTAACTTGCCCCAGATAAAGACGCCGAGCAATATGGCTACCGGACTAAGCCCGGTTGTTTTGCCCATCACGCGCGGTGTGATGAGCGTATCTTGAATGAGTTGAGCCACGGCAAATACAGCCAGGGTTAGCAGCACCGACATCGCAAAACTGGAATCCTGCTCCACGGCCCGCAGTCCGGCTAACAGTATGGCGGGTACAGTTCCGACGGTTTGCAGATAGGGTACCATGTTCAACAGTCCGATCAGTAACCCCAACGGTACAGCCATAGGAAGTCCGATGAGTGTGAAACCGATGATAAAAAGAATCGCCATGAGCATGGCTACGAGGGACTGACCGCGAAAATAGCGACGCATGGCTGCGTTAAATTGTTGCAGAAAATCGACGATCGAATCTCGGTATTGTGGAGGAAGAAATGTCTGCCAGGTTTTTTGGTAGCTGGGAAAATCCAACAATAAAAAGATAAGATACAGCAAGACAATAATTAGCCCGGTCAAACCCAGCAGCAAATTAATGCCAAAACTTAATATGGACCATCCTCCCTTGACCACACGCTTAGCCGTTTCAATCATCAGTAGACTGAACTGGTCTGACCTGGAATATTCAATTAAATTATCAAGCTGTGTTCCGAGATAGGTTCCTTCCATTTGATGGCGTAGCAAAGCAAACCGCTGGGGACGATCCATGGTAGCGGCGTCTCGTCGATACAGCTCCCATCCCTCTCTCAACTCAGACCAACCAATAGCGGTTTTTTGTTTAGACTTTGCCGGCTCGGTATCATCATCCGCCTTAATTTCTGCATGGGTATCAGGTTTAGAGGGTGTAACATGTGCTGAGCTGGCGGTGGTGGCTTGTCCGAAATCATCGCGCAGTTGGATCAAGCTTTTCTGAAATCGACCGACTTGACTGAGCATGAGTGGCACAATGAGCACCACCATCGATGCGCCGATGACGGTAAGCCCGGTAAGTGTAATGGCCACAGCCGTGCTACGCTTGCCGGTCTTTTTCTCAAACATGGTGACCAGCGGATTGAGCAAATATGCCAGCACAACCGCAGCAGCAAAGGGCAGAAGCACATCGGCTAAGTGGCGAATCAGCAAAAAGACCACGACGAGCACGATCGCGCTGAGCACCATCCGTACCACGCGGTCGAAGGTGTACTTGGATTGGTCTTCAGTCATCATGTTGACCTCTCATAAGGTGAATTGAACCCGTATCATCGCAGCTTGGCAATCTCAACAACGATTGCCTTGTGAAATAATGTAGTCTTGTCTCGCCGGATGCTATTTCAAGGGACATGAATATGCCGGCTTCTGCGAATAGGTTCTTGACCGGGGTTGTCGATAGTGACGGTTACGAGGTATCGGCCCGGTTTGGCATAGGTGTGTACAGGCTCTGCGACCGGCGCACTATCGCCATCACCAAACGTCCATTCGTATCGCCGAGGTTCTAACGAAGTTCGCAGGAAAAACTTCACATCCAACGGTCCGCCGCCGGGCACAGGCAATTGACGGATCACGGCCCAGGGGTGCTCACGGATGACATCCTCGAAAAATTCTACATCGTAGCGCCGCCCATCGGTATTGGTAGACGCGGTTCGGTCCTCATCCAGTGTCACGCCGTGCGAGCGAAGCCATGTCGCACAAGCCTGACCCTTTTTACCCCATAATATATCATCAATACTATATTGCAGGTACACGGGTTGGGCGTGGTCGATATCGTCGTCAGCTTCGCGCATTACTTCCACAATAAATTTTGGCTGTGCTAGTGATATGGCACGAAACAACTCCGGGTGTCGCAGGCCGGTATGA
Organism: Planctomycetota bacterium; assembly: GCA_024276605.1. Lineage (GTDB taxonomy): Bacteria > Planctomycetota > Phycisphaerae > UBA1845 > UBA1845 > JAJRPG01. The sequence continues at coordinate 110,576 of JAJRWX010000008.1, forward strand.
AGGGCAGCGTGAACACCTTTCCCCCAACCGGCGATAAAGATGCGATCTTTGGATATGTTGTGTCCAGCGCGAATATGGTTGATCACGCCTAGCAGGTGTTTCTCATCTGCCTGTAGTTGTTGAATATAGGCTTCGGCCTTTTTGGGGCTAACACGGTGAGCGCTGGTAAGTTCCGGTGCAACCACTAGGAAGCCGCGCGACTCAGCCAACCTGGTCCACTGACGAAGCTGTTTATTCGGTGAATCCCCAAAGCCACCGTGACACACGACGATCAAAGGCCAGGATTGGTTGCGATCGTATCCGGCGGGGCGATACAGTAAGTATTGTCCACCGTAACGAGGTTCGACGGCCTGTAATATCGGTTCAGGTACGGAGGGGTCAATCAGGCTCGCGCAACCATAGCCGTTACACGCTAGCAATCCAAGCAAGGTGCTATAACACATCTTCACGATATATGATCGACGTAACATCTCTGCCCATCCTTACGCTGCCGGTGCTACAACAGTCGCAACAATTATTTTCGCAGTGCATAGCCGAGCTTCGCTATGTACGATTCAAACGCATTTAGGAATCCGTTCGTATCCTCGTCAGATAGGGTTCTTTCATGGCTTCCAATGATCGTGCGAAACGTCAGGCTACGCTGACCTTTATCGATCGAGTCACCTTCGTAACTGTCTACGAACCGTATTTGTTTTAGTAAATCATGTTCAAACCCTGCCATCTGATCGGCTACTTCGGTATAGCAAATTGAAGCCGGGACGAGAACCGAAAAATCCATATCGATCTGAGGATGATCAGGGATGGTCCCCAATGTTTCCGTGGTCGCCGTTAGCGATACTAATTCATCGAGTCTAAGTTCAGCGATAGCAATTGACCAAACGCTCAGGTGCTCATCCATGGCTCGTCTTGTCGCAGGATTCACGACAGACAAACGTCCGATGTTGATGTCGCCTACGTTAACGGTCGCGGTGTGATGCGGATTTTCCCACGGGCACTCATCCAATGCCGTGGTTGTCGTATACGCAACCTGTTGACCGAATCGCAGCCATGCCCACTGACGAATCGCACGTTTGATATGGTTCAGGCAGGCGCTTTCTTGTTTTTTACCGCGACAGGCACTCACCAGCGCCAGATGGCGGTGCTCTTGGTCGCCTGCTTTATGAGGCTCAAACACGCTACCCAATTCCATCAGATTGAACGAAGAAAAGTGAAATCGATTGCGTTGCACAGCCGCTAACATGCCGGGCATGAGCAGACGACGTAACTGATGAAGGCCCTGAGCGGAGGGGTTATGCAACTCGATACAATGACCCGCTTGAGCGCCCAACTGTTTGAGCCAATCCGAGTTGTACCAGATATACATGTTGATCTCATGGAAACGCTCAGCCGTGCAAAAAAACTCAAGCGAACGCATTTCCAGTTCATGCAGCGGGTTCATCTCGAAATCGCGCATAGCCACACATGGCATCGACGGTTCGACGGCGTCAAAGCCGACGCGACGTACAATTTCTTCGATCACATCCGCTTCGATAGACACATCACCCGTGGCGCGAAAAGAGGGGACGACCACGCGCCAGGCACTACCATCCTCTTCGACGGAAAATCCCAACGGTGTCAATAGTTTGACAGCCTCATCTCGACTGCACGGGCGACCTAGTGTTCGCTCAACGTGTTTTGGATTTACCGTCACAGTGATCGGGGCTGGTTTGCCGGGATAATTGTCCGAAAGCCGACACGTGAGCTTCATCTGAGGATACATATCCTTAGCCAATAGATGAAACCGTTGGATCGATAGTATGGTGTTCGCCGGGTCCAGGGATTTTTCAAATCGCGCTGCAGCGTCGGTGCGAAGCGCTAGTCTGTGCGCGGTGCGACGAATAGTAGCCGGATTCCAATTGGCTGATTCCAGGAGTAACGAATCCGTAGTATCCACAACCTCGGTATCCAACCCACCCATCACCCCGGCTAGCGACAATGACTTACCCTGAGATTGCACCACAAGCATGTCCTTGGTCAGCGTGCGTTCCATGCCGTCCAGCGTTTGAAGAGTCTCAGCATCAAGAGCCCAGTTCACCTCAATGTCCGGCACGTGATCAGCGTCAAAAGCGTGCATGGGTTGACCTAAATCAGCCATGACATAGTTGGTTAAATCAACCAAACTGGAAATAGGTCTCATACCAATTCGACCGATGCGAAGCTGCATCCACAATGGTGCTGGTATGGTCGGAACACCCACTAAACGTAGCGCTGTAAAGCGGCGACACGCATGAGGGTCAGCAATGGTAATGGCTACTTCCGGTAAATCGGGTGAGGACAACTCGTTTTCAGGCGTCACCGGATACGGCGATAAAGGCAGGGAGTAAATCGCAGCGATCTCACGAGCCATGCCATAATGTCCCCAAAGATCGGGACGGTGGGTGATCGATTTATTATCAATCTCAATCACCCAATCCTCGAACAGTTCTGCGGGCAATGCCTGGCCAGGTTGAAATTCGTCACTCAGAAATACGGCTTCCTGCATGGCGAGTGTGATGCCGAGGGCTTCACCGGGTAGGATCATACCTTCGCTAGGTGAACCGGCTACCGTGGTTGCTTTGATGGTACCCGTGGCTGCGACAGAGGCGCCCACTGGTGCAAACACGATATTGGAGCCGACATGTAACACAGGGGCAGCCGTGGTTGTGCGCACGGTATTTCCCTCACCGACATCAAGCTCGACCAGTCGTAAGTTGCGTTTTTCTGGTAGCTCAGTGGCAGATAACACTTTGGCGGTGATTAAGCCTTGGGCGTCGATGTGAATCGGCTCTATCTTTTCAACCTCAGCCGTCGATACCGTCACGCGCTCGGCAAGCTCGCGCGGATCTAGGTCTGATGGTAAATCAACGAAGTCGCGAATCCATTGAAGTGAAATAAGCATATATATTCGCCGGGCAATCAGGTCTTATCGCAACGAGATCAAGTCGTTTTGTTCATCAGCGTTGGACCACCCAATCGCTGCGGGCACACAATCGGTCGTAAATCACCGCTGTTGAGCACACGTATATCTCGAATACCGTATTTCATCATGGCTAATCGCGTCAGACCAAGTCCGAAGGCAAAGCCGCTATATCGATGCGGGTCAATACCACCGGCCACTAGCACGTTGGGATGCACCATGCCCGCCGGAAGTATTTCAATCCAACCTGACTGCTTACACGTCGCACAACCCTGGCCATCGCATATCTGGCAGTTCATGTCAATTTCCAAACCAGGCTCGACGAAGGGAAAAAATCCCGGGCGCACGCGCAGCTTCACATCTCGCTGCATCACTTCGCGCAATAGTGCTTTGGACATGGCGATGAGGTTGGGTATTGAAATCTCATCGTCGATGACCAAGCCTTCGACCTGATGAAACGTATTCTCGTGCGAGGCGTCCAATGTTTCGTATCTAAAGCATCGCCCCGGCGCAATAATCCGCAATGGCGCACCAAACTTTTTCATGGCTCGATGCTGAACAGGCGACGTATGCGTGCGCAACACCTTACCATTGTTAAGCCAAAAAGTGTCTTGCATATCCCTGGCGGGGTGATCCGCAGGAATGTTGAGGGCGTCAAAATTATTGTATTCCGCCTCCATTTCCGGGCCGGCTTCCACCGTAAAACCAAACCGCTCGAAGATTCGCTCGATTTCAAGTTGAACCATGGTGACCGGATGCAAACTGCCCATCGATTCGACTGATCCGGGAAGCGTGGGATCGACAGCCGAAGTGTTCTGGGATTCTTTAGTCAGGGTCTCGCGCTGGATCTCATCGAGGCGGGCGTCGATCATCGCCTTGGCTTTGGCTTTAGCTTCATTGATGATCTGCCCCACTTGACCACGCTGCTCGGGGGGGTAGTTACGAATGTTTTTTAGCAGCAAACCAATCGAGCCTTGCTTACCTAGCACGCTACTCTCGAAGCTGCGGACACAGTCAATCTGATCCAGTTCGCACACCCCGGATGATACTTGAAGCTCGATCTGCACAAGTTGTTTACGTAGTTCGTCGAGTGTCACGTCTTATCCAAGAAAGCCTACTCCCCATCGATACGCTATCGCTTCGACGGGTGTATCCGCGCAAAGAGAAACTTACGCGGGCAAGCTTAGACGCCTCCTATATCCTTGGCAAGAACCCCTGACCAACCAATAAAAAAGGGGGTGCATGACAAAATTGGCGGGTGGGTGGCATGGACAAACGCCGCGGAATCGGACTGTCGAATGTCCAATGGATGCTACGCGCGGCTTTTGCCCGTGCAGGCGCAACCGAGGAAAAGCACGGGCAAGCGTCGCTCCATACGCCTCTTTTCATCCGCGATCCCTTCAACGCGACGCTTGTCCATGCCACCCCACTCAAGCCCGCCTAATCTGTCTTGCAGCCTAAAAAAAGAGCATCGCCGGACGGTGACGATGCTCCTTATCTGATTTCAGTACCGGCGTCATCGCCACCGGCTATGCACCAGGTGCGAAGGGTTAGACCCAGCCTCGCATCTTGCACGCCTCGGCTACGCGCGAGACGGATACCATATAGGCTACGAGTCGGTTGTGTGCCTTGGCTTTTTTAGACATATCTAGGACCGCATTGAATGCATCCGTCATTCTACGATCGAGTTGACTATGCACATCTTCAAGCGACCAGTAGTAGTTGTAGGTGTTTTGCACTTGCTCGAAGTAGGAAACGGTTACACCACCGGCATTAGCCAAGAAGTCCGGCAGGATATAAATGCCTTTCTCGAAGAGAATTTTATCCGCTTCCGGCGTGGTCGGCCCGTTGGCTAGTTCACATACGATTTTCGCCTTGATATTGTCGGCGTTTTTTGCGGTGATCGCCCCTTCGAGCGCTGACGGGTAGAGCACGTCTACATCCAGCTCCAACAAATCTTCGTTACTAATGGGTTGTGAGCCTGGGAAATTAGCTACGCTGCCTGTTTCCAGCTTATGACGAACAAGCGCCGCTGCGTCCATCCCATCCTTGCACATCACGCCGCCGCGAGAATCCGAAGCGGCGACTAACGCACCTCCACCCAAAATTTCAATATGCAAAGTTGCTGCGAATTGGCCGGCGTTGCCGAAGCCTTGAATCGCATAGGTTGATTTTGCCATGTCCATGTTGAGGTGCTTGGCTGTCTCACGCACACAATACACGCCGCCTCGCGCGGTTGCGTCGCCACGTCCTTGCGACCCACCTACGCAGATCGGTTTGCCGGTAATCATCCCGGGATGCGACTGGCCAACCATTGTCTCATATTCATCCATCATCCAGGCCATAATCTGCGGTGTGGTATATACGTCGGGTGCAGGTACGTCGCGATGAACACCCAGCTCGCGTCCCACAGCCCGAATATACGCCCGGGCCAACCGCTCCTTTTCACTATCGGAAAGCTCTTTTGGATTACAAGTTATGCCACCCTTGCCGCCGCCCAGTGGAATATCAACCACAGCTGTCTTCCAGGTCATCCAGGCTGCCAGCGCCCGCACGGTGTCAATCGTCTCTTCCGGGTGCCAACGCAATCCGCCCTTGGTGGGGCCTCGCGCATTGTTGTATTGCACGCGATAACCTTTGAAGACCTTTGTGATGCCATTGTCCATCTTCAATGGCAGTGTGAAGTGGTATTCGCGCATCGGCCAACGTAAAAACTCATGTGTGGCTTGATCCAGCCCCAATCGCTCAGCCGCCTCGTCAAGTTGTGCTTGGGCGACAGCAAACGGATTATACTCCGACATGTCCTATAGCTCCTTTTCTTCGTGTTTTTGGATGTAGACCCGCGTTCGATTACCCATCATGGCATAACTCACAGCAAGAACCATGCCATCCGATAAAAACTGACACCGATGGAGTATTGTAGCAGGATCGAATAGGACTGGCGAGTGAGTAAAGGAGTCGTTTGCACCCATCATTCAGACGATTAAACACACTATAGTCCGGTAGTATTTGTAAATAGCTGCTGGAAATAACGATTGGTAACATCGCGTACTCTATTGTAGGATTTGCCCTATTGTACGCCATGAACGCTGGCACTTAGTCGCCTTTGCTCGGACCGGTATCGTGGGCCGACCAAACAGATTAAGCGCTCAGCCATATTACACATTTGGGAAATGGGGAGGGAAGCAATGAAAGATAGAAGTTTCGGTTTCGGCGTTGCATTGGCGAGCATACCAGTATGTATGTTCGCCATGCATTGCGATATGCCGGCCAGTCAGTTGATGGGCGCATCGGTTTCAGCCAATCAAAAAGGTACGTTACAATTACTGCTGACTGAACAGCTTGAACCTTTCGAGTTCATCGAAAGTGCCATCATCACCATTACCCGTATTGAGGTGCGACGGGATGGGGCATTGGACGTTAACGATACCATCGATTTTTGCACAACCCATACATGTGTGGATAGTGCCTGCATCCCGATAGCCAGGGATTGTGACGATGGCGATGCGTGTACCGAAGATGCCTGTGATCCATCCACCGGTGCGTGTAGCCATATATCCATGACCTGTGCGGCTGACGAGGCTTGTGTGCTTGGTCAATGTCTGAATACGTGCGCTAACGACGAGGCGTGTGATGACGGTGATCCATGCACCAATGACACGTGCATCAATGGTGTGTGTGTGTTGTTGGACAAATGCGTATCCTCAGATGCATGTCTCGATGTATCGTGTCATCCCGATACCGGGGCATGTACTTTTGCCCCCACACTTTGTGACGCCGGCCAAGTCTGTATCGACGGTGGTTGTGTGGCTCTTTGTACTACGGATGGCGATTGCGACGATAACGATTTATGTACCTCTGATGTTTGCGGGTCTCATTTTGCCTGCGAATACATCACCATCGACTGTGACGACGGAGATGCTTGTACTACCGATGCCTGTGATCCTGCTACGGGCGTGTGCATAAATGACGACATGGTATGCGCCGCTCATGAGCTTTGTGTAGAGGGTAGCTGCTATACGGCTTGTATGGACAGTCCTGAATGCGGCAGTGCGGACAGTGATTCCGATGATTCCGACGATAGTGATTCCGGGGACAATGACAGCGACGATTCGGACGACTCCGACGAAAATGACGATGATTCCGCAAATAGCGACTTTGACGACCATGATGACTTGCATGTTGAAGATGAGAAGTCGGTGAGTGCTGGTAAGATGAACAAGGATGAAGATGACGACTCCGATGATGACATGAACGCCGAAGATGACAGAGACGATTCGGGTGATGACGAAGATTCAGACGACGATAGCGGCGATGACGACAATTCGTTCACCGTCATTTTTGAAGGCGAGCGGGATTTGGATTTGCTCGCACTACAGGACGGTCGCACGGACCTATTAGCCGAGACGGACATCCCGGCGGGTAAGTATTCTCAGATGAGATTGATCGTTACCGAAGGCGAAGTAACGCTTACCGATGGTCGGGTTTTTCCGCTACGTGTGCCTAGCGGTGAACAAACCGGGATTAAGTTGCATTTCGATTTTGACATTTATGACGGCGAAGAGACTACTTTACTGCTGGATGTAGATTTGAGTCAGGCATTTCAGCCGATTCCAGGTGGAGTTGTTCAAAGTGTAAGCGATATTACAGACTTTATTTTCCGTCCATCCATAGCCATGAGTCTCATCCATGTAGAGTAAATGGGTAGCATCCGTGGTGTGGCTTCCGATAGTGGATGGTACCTGCGTGCTTATAAACCACGAAGCATGTTAGGCCGCGAGTTGGCGCAATAGTGCGTGAACTAGCTACCGTTTTTTGTGAGTGCGACCTGACGATCGACGCGACATAGTCTATCATGGTTTTATGTCATCCATTTCCGACGAGGCTATTGTACTGAGTCGCATTGACTACTCTGAAACCTCACAGGTACTCGTTTGTTTTACGCGTAATCACGGCAAAGTGCGCGTGATCGGAAAGGGATTGAAAAAAAGTACCAAAACGCGATTCGCTGCCGGGATTGATCTTCTCGACATCGGCCATTTGACCATCAGTGCTCGTCATGCGCGTACCGAACAACTGAGCACGATCATCGAGTGGAAACAGACCAAGAGCCTTGGCGGTTTGCGTGATTCGTTGCAACGCCTATACGCAGCGCAGTACATCGCAGACATTACATCGCGCTTGACCGAAGATTGGGATCCGCACGAAACGCTCTTCCTCGCCTTGGTGAATGCCTTAAAGGCCACATCCACTGCCGATCAAGTATTACTATCCGTTGTTGAGTACCAAAGACAACTACTTCAAGAGATCGGATCGTATCCGCGCTTCGACTGCTGCATGTTGTGCCAACGGCGCGATCATCTATCGCATTTCTCGTCATTTGAGGGAGGTATGATCTGTCAACACTGTCAGACTCAGCAGGTGGAAAAAAAGCGACTTCTCCCAGCCACTCTTAGCGCTTTGCAACATCGGGCTTCCGCTGATAATTACGCCGGAGCCTTCAAAACACTCAATTATCACATCTCCCATCAGATGGGAAAAGAGTCAGCCCTGGCTGGCAAACTCCTTGTTTAGCATCAAAGCACCTTTACGAGCCGCAAGCTTTTAGCCTGTGCGGTCTTAAAACGACTTGGCGCTACCGGAAACCGGGACACCGCGCAGACTGAAGCTCGCGGCTCACTACTAACGCCCCACGCTCGCATAGCCCTGCGGGTGAGCCTTGTGCCAGTTCCACGCGGTTTCAACGATGGGCATAATATTCGGATAAGCCGGTTGCCACGCTAGCTCGCGCATGATCTTACTGGGATCGGCGTAAAGCTCGGCTGGGTCTCCTTCGCGACGCGGTGCCTCGATAGCGGGAATGTCATGACCGGTCACTTTTCGAGCGGCGTCGATCACTTCGCGTACGCTTGCACCGTGGCCCGTACCCACATTGTAAAAGCGAAACTCGCCCGGTGCTTGCGACTCTATGGCTAATCGATGCACGACGGCTAGGTCTTCCACGTGAATGTAGTCGCGTACGCAGGTGCCGTCCGGTGTGGGATAGTCCGTGCCGAAAATTTTGATATGGTCGCGCTGACCTAGCGGTACCTGCAAAATCAAAGGGATCAGGTGATATTCCGGGTCGCGGTCTTCGCCTAACGATCCATCTGCGGCTGCGCCGGAAGCGTTAAAATATCGCAGGGCCGTAGCGCCCAATCCCCAGGCAGCCGCTGAATCGCGCAGCACCCATTCGACAGCCAGCTTGGATCGGCCATAGGGCGTGATCGGCTCTTGTGGCAAGTCTTCCGTAAGCGGTGCAACAGGCGGTTCGCCATAGGTTGCGCAGGTGGAACTGAAAACGATTTTTTCCACCCCACAGGCTTTCATACTCTGCAATAAGGAAACCGTATTCGACACGTTGTTGTGATAGTAGCGCAACGGCTCACTTACGGATTCGTTGACGTTGAGCATGGCCGCGAAGTGCATCACTGCGTCGAAGTGATCCTCGCTGAGTGTGCCTTGGACTAACTCAGCGTTCGCTAAATCGCCAACAACTAACGTAGCGCGATCATCAACCGCTTCGCGATGCCCGCCGCTAGTGAGGTTATCGAAGACCATCACATCATGTCCGGCGCCGCACAACTCACGCACACAATGACTACCAACGTATCCCGCACCACCGGTCACAAATATTCTCATCACAATTTCCTAAACGCTTATATTGTGTTATCCATTGCAAGGTAGGGCGGGTTCCACCCGCCTTCTTATCGTAAAGTGTACCGACGTACATTGGAATTAGGAAGCGGTCAAACCGAACTGTGCCCGTGAGGAAGCGGCCTTTTATGACACGCATGATAGCTGCTCCCTGATCCCGATGTGCATCGCGACGGTTCGGATTGAATCGACGTACCGCATTCGGGGCACACACCCGATTCCTTGCTGGTCAATTCATAAGCACTGTAGGACAGGTCGTTATTTCACCAATGCTAATTGGCGAAAGGTTGACCTGCCTTTAGCCGTAGGCACGTGCGACCGCCGAGATAGTCAAATCAGAGCCGCACGGTGCCGGCCTGCAGGCACGCGAAGTCATGACACCGGCATCACAATCTACCCGCGTCACCAGGCTTACGCCAGGTGCTCTGACAAACCCGTCGCACTACCGGACTTAGGTGCTCAATCGTTCGGGTACTCCCGAAGGGTGGGGGACGGATCTTGTGTCGAAAGGCAATGTAAGTGTTATTGTCATGGCACGGCACATCCTTCCCCCACCCTTTGCCAGTAGGCAAAGGATGGGGCACCCACCGCGAAAGAACGACCTTCCTTACCGTACTGTTGATACAGATCGCGCAGCGATGAAAAGTGATGATTGGCTAATAGCTGGTCGAGTCTAGTAACCGTTTTCGATAGGTTAGTGTAATGCGAGAGGCGACGCATGAATGGCACTTGTTGTCTGGGTTGGTCGGGGTCCAATTCCCACGGATGGACGTTGACCACCACGGGGCGATTGGCTTTCTCGTATTGCGAAAACGTTTGTCGCGTAATGATCATGGGCCAAAGGCGAAGATAGCCGCCGGTGGCTGCGGGTAAACGATGGTTACGCAATTGCCAGACCGGCAATGGAAACTCATACAGGCCGCTTTCTAGCATGGTAGGAGATAGAGGTGCGCCGGGTATTCCGTAATGGCCGTGGGGTGAGCGAACGGGATAGATGCTCGAATCGTAACGTAAACCAAGCTCATACAATACGTCGAGTGCCCAGTGCGTTTGCGACCCGATAGTATAGGCCGGGGCGCGATAACCGATTACCGGCTCACCGATCAGAGATTCAAGCGTGTTTTTAGCACAAGCCACGTCGTCACGGAATTGCGATTCGCTGAGTTCGTCCACACGTTGATGCTTCATGCCGTGACAGGCTATTTCGTGCCCGGCTTGATGAATCGTAGTAACCAAGGTCGGATGGCGCTTGGCTATGTATCCGAGCACGAAGAACGTAGCCTGGGTGTGGTACTTATCCAGTAGTGACAACAATTGTTGGACCGGCTGATCAAGCCGAAGCGGTAGTTGATCCCATTTATGGGGTGCGATGTTAAGATTATGCGCGTGAAACCAAGCTTCCAGATCAACTGTGAAAGCGTGCGGCGATTGTCTTTGTTGTGTCGTGCTCATATCGTATGAAAACTAACTAGGGTCTGACATGGTCAGCCCAACTAAACCGTTGATGGCAGTTCCGTGCTCCTAGATTCATCGGTTCAGGGACCGATAGAATCGAACAAGGTGCGCCCCTACAGCACAACCACATAGGGATGGTTGATGATGACAAGTACAGGCATCCCCGTGAACACACATAAACTATTGCAAATAAATAGCTTACGTGTTCTTGTAGGAGATAGGGTGATATGAAATGACCGTCGGGAAACTCGGTGTGAGTGGGGCAAAGGTCGATAAATAGGTTACGGGCGATAGGCCAGTGGTTGAGAAAGCTTAGCGGCGGGCATGTGAATGAGGCTATGGTGAGCTTACTGAGCTTGTCTATAGTTGTGGGGATAAGGTATCACTCAATCATAACCGGGTCACAATCAGGGTCGTAGTAGTTAATATGATTGTGTAATCACCGTAGGTATCCTCATCCTTCGTAAACGGTTCAGTTAAGGTGGTTTAAGGGATGTATGATGAGAAAAGAGGAGAAAGACCATTAGCCAATCGAAAAAAGAGTTTCGCAACGATCGCTCCGAAGCTATCGACAGATTTTTAGCCGACTTTGTACCGTCGGGTCATGACGATCTGTACGGACAAATGCTGGTGACGCTATGTCGCATGGCTGCGGATGATGCTGATCGAGGCGATGTGAAAATAATCAACACGACCTTAAAAGAATTGCGCTACGCGTTCAAAGTTTTCGCCCCTTATAGCCATATTCCTAAAGTGTCTGTATTTGGATCAGCACGCACCCCCCAAGATCATCCGGAATATATCCAGGCTAAGAAGTTTGCGAGACTGATGCAGCAGCAGGGGTGGATGGTGATTACCGGTGCCGGTGATGGTATTATGCGGGCCGGGCATCAAGGCGCATCACGGGAGGCCAGCTTCGGCGTGGCTATCAGTTTACCCTTTGAGCAGAAAACTAATACCATTATCGCTGATGATCCAAAGTTGATTACGTTCAAATATTTTTTTACTCGAAAAGTTATTTTCGTGAAGGAAGCACGGGCTATCGTATTATTCCCCGGCGGGTTCGGCACCATGGACGAAGGCTTTGAATCGTTGACGCTGGTGCAAACGGGTAAGTCCCTGCCCACGCCGATTGTTATGTGTGATGAGCCTGGTGGTAGTTATTGGCAAGCGTGGAAAGATTATGTGAAGCGGGAACTGCTGGCCAAGGGTATGATCGATGAGGCGGATATGAATCTGTTTCTGGTGACGGACAATGTACAAGATGCGGTGGACGAAATCCTTCGTTTCTATCGTCGCTATCATAGCTCGCGCTATGTATTCGACAACATGGTGATACGCCTGCATAGTCCCGTGTCTGCCGGATTGTTGGAAGAGTTAAATGACACGTATGCAGACATACTTAATGACGGGCGCATTGAGCAGTTCAATGAGCCGTTGGATGGTGAAGAGGGTGAGTACCCGGGTAAAGCGCGGCTAGCTTTTCATTTTGATCGACGTAGCTCTGGGCGTTTGCGGATGCTGATCAATCGTATCAATGCAGATGATGAGTCATGATGAATACCATAGTCACGGGCGGTTCGGTGGGGCAAACTTGTTTGCCCGTGCATCTGGCGTTTCGAAAGACATGCCACCCATCTAATCATCAGCCACTGAGCACGAACTCATGCGCAATAAACACATTTGACCAAGGATACATGATATGACTTCGGAACCGGCTAGCGAACATAATGGCGATGCAGCGGTAAGTGCTGACGAAATTGCGCTGGCGAAAAAGCTCGTCACGGCGCATGGTCAGATTCGCCAGCAGCTTCGTCAGGTGATTGTAGGGCAAGAGCGCGTCGTGGATGAGTTATTGATCGCCATGTTTTGCGGCGGGCATTGCATTCTCGAAGGTGTACCCGGACTGGCTAAGACGCTGATCATCAGCACCCTGTCAAAGTTGTTGTCACTGAGTTTTTCGCGCATTCAGTTCACGCCGGACCTCATGCCTTCTGATATTACGGGTACGGAAGTGATCGAAGAGGATCGCGGTACGGGTAGCCGATCCTTGCGCTTTGTTCAGGGGCCTATCTTCGCCAATATCGTGCTTGCGGACGAGATCAATCGAACGCCACCTAAAACACAAGCGGCACTGCTCGAAGCCATGCAGGAATATCAGGTAACGGCTGCCGGTTTTCCCCACAAACTACCCAAGCCGTTTTTTGTATTAGCTACGCAAAATCCTATCGAACAGGAGGGCACTTACCCATTGCCTGAAGCACAGTTGGATCGATTTATGTTCAAGGTCTTGGTGGATTATCCATCTGAGCAAGAGGAATTTGAAATCGTCAAGATGACGACGTCATCGAGTGACATCACGTTGGATCGCACCTTATCAGCCCGCGATATTATGGAGTTGCAGAACATCGTGCGACAGGTACCCTGCGCGGATCATGTGATTACCTATGCCACGTCTCTGACGCGAGCTACGCGGATCGACAAGGGTGAGGTACCGGAATTTGTGCGTGATTATGTGTCATGGGGGGCCGGACCTCGTGCCTCGCAAAATCTCGTCCTCGCAGGGAAAGCGCGTGCGCTATTAAATGGAAGGTTCTACGTATCCATCGAAGATATTCGGGACATAGCTAAGCCGGTTTTACGCCATCGTATTCTGACTAATTTCAACGCTGAAGCTGAGAGTGTTTCCACTGACGACATCGTGGATCGACTCATCGCCATACTCCCTACAGAGCCTTCGTCGGGTATGAGTGACGCCATGGCCGGTCGCGTGTTTTCAGACAAACGTGATCCAAGCGAGTAACGAGACCTGTTGAGTAACACGGGTGAGCCGTGACACACACATGTAGCGATCTTGCCAATGATGACTGATGCGCCAACAACGACATCGACACTCCCGTCCTATTTCGATCCTCGCGTACTCGCCAAGCTTCACGGGTTGGAGCTTCGAGCACGGATGGTTGTGGAAGGCTTCTTTGCGGGTATGCACCATAGTCCCCATCGTGGGTTATCCATCGAATTTGCAGACCATCGAGCCTATACGCAAGGTGACGACCTCCGGCATATCGATTGGAAAGTTTTCGCCAAGACCGACAAGTATTACATCAAGGAATACGAGCAAGAGACGAACATGCATGTCCTGCTCGTGGTCGATTGCAGCGAGTCGATGAACTATCGCTCCAGCGATGACCTATTGACCAAATACGAATATGCCTGTGTTGCCTCGGGCGCTATAGCTCACTTGGCACTGCGTCAGCGAGACTTCGTGGGTTTGGCACTTTTTGACGAGCACATTACAGAATTTATTAAGCCCAGTGTTCGTCATGATCAATGGCATACGCTGGTGCGGACAATGTCAAGCCATGATCGCCAAGGTAGTACTTCCCTAGGCGCTACCCTGGCTGAGCTTGGTGAGCGCCTCAGTCAGCGTACCCTGGTGATCGTCATCAGCGATTTATTTGATGATCACGAGGCTATCCTCAAAGGGTTGACCCAGTTGCGATATCGTCGTCACGAGCCAATCGTGTGGAACCTTTGGGATTGTGCGGAGTTGACGTTTCCTTTTAATGGTACGGTACTGTTTGAAGGGTTGGAACAGAGCGGCACGTTGGTGGCAGAGCCGGATGCCATACGTCGCCAATACCTGGAGGAAGTGCAGCAATTTCAAAACGACATGCGGACCTCGTGCGGTCGGCAGCGTATTAGTTATTCGGTGTTTGACACCTCGCAGTCGTTAAGTGTCACCCTAACCAGTTATCTCGCAGCCAGAAGTAATCGATTGCGACAGCGCTCGTCGCGTGTGATGCGATAGATCGATAGCGACATTCAACATGCTAAGCCTTGCTCAATTTTGGCCGTTTGTTCATCCAGGCTTAGCCGCTGCGGGGCTGGCTGCCGGGACTGTGCCTATCATTATTCATCTCATCAATCGGCGCCGGTATCGTCGTGTACCCTGGGCGGCTATGTCCTTTTTACTTCGGGCCAAACGCCGCGCCGCCCGAACGGTTTGGTTGGAACACTGGCTATTGCTATTGTTGCGTATCGTTTTGATCGTGCTGCTCGGATTGGCGGTGGCGCGACCATTTACGAGTTCGTCTCATTTGGCAGATTTAACAGGCAGCCGGGGACTTCGCATTATTTTGTTGGATAACTCGCTATCGATGCAGGCTGTTGATACAAGTGGTGTTAGCCGATTCGATCAAGCCAAGGCATACGTCGATCGGCTTATGGCATCATTTTCGGAAAAAGATACCGTGAGTCTTATTACCACGGCGTATCCCGCCAAAGCGGTGATCGGGCATCCTGAAAGTGATCGGCGGGTGATACGCGAGCGTATCAGTGCCGTGCCAGACACTCAGTTACGTGCGGATTTTCACGGTGCTGTTTCACGCATTGAAGATGTTTTAGCCGGCGTGGATATAGCGCGAGGTGGTTGCAGCGTACACGTTGTTTCTGATTATCCTCTGCATCGAATGCTAAGCACACAGAGAGGTAAACATGACGTCGACTCGGCACCGGCGACAGTGACAACGCTCGCATTGCGACGGTTAGCCGATAAGCTAACGCAGTCATCCCACGAACTTACGTTAGTGAGAGTTCCCTCTTTAGATAATGAAAACATCGCCGTTTCAGACCTATCATTATCTTCAACGTTGGTGGCTACGGGTTTTCCTTTGCAGGTGTCGATGACTGTGGCTAACCATGGCAGCGTCAGTGTGCGCGGATTGTCGCTGACACTTCGCCGGGATCAGCAGGAAGTCAGAACGGAGACCATTCCCTCCCTTGGTCCCGGGCAGCAAAGCGAAGTGTCGATGTCGCTTCTTTTCCATCAGCCGGGTCAGTACATGCTTGAAGCCAGCCTGGACTCAACTTATCGCGACGCGTTGCCCCTAGATAACAGCAGGTGCCTTGCGGTGGAGGTAGCATCGCGCATGCCTGTACTATTGGTAGACGGTCGCCGGTCGTCATCTTTGTTATCAGGGCAATCCGGTTTTATCGTAGCGTCACTAGCGCCGGAAATGTTGTACGATCAGGATACCCCACCCAGTCGTAGTGGACCGTCGCAGCAGGAAAGTTTGTTTGCGCCAAGTATTGTTGATCCTGCGGAACTTGCGTCGGAAGCGTTGGACACCTTCCCCGTGATCTATCTATGTAATGTGAGTCGATTGTCGCAGGGGCAGTGGGCGAGATTAACCGCCTATGTTGCGCGAGGCGGTGGGCTGGGTATTTTTGCGGGTGATTTAATACAGGTGGAAAACTACAACCGCTATGCTTTCGCCGACGGTGAGGGCTTACTTCCCGGGTTGTTGCAGGCGGTGGAAAGCGTGACCAACGGCGAAGATGCATGGACCATTGCCCCGGATGCACTACCCCATGCGATGGTAAGGGAGTTGATGTCATTTCCGGATAGCGGGCTGTTCCTGTCGCGGATAGAACGCTACTTACCCTTACAGCCACAGTCGCGCGCCGATGTCGTGCTGCATTTGAGTAACGGCCAACCTCTGATGATAGCCTCAAAGTTCGATCGAGGTCGCGTGTTGTACATGGCGACTAGCGGTGACATGGCCTGGAATAATTTACCTGCCAAGGGTGATTTTGTATCCATCATCGTCAACAGTACGGCCTATCTAGCATGATCGCAGGATTTGCGGCGTACGGTTGTCGTGGGAGATACGTTGATAGAACCGTTAATGGCAGCCGAAGCAGCACTACCCGCGCATGTGGTCGATGTCGATGGCGCTAAGCATGAAGGGCAGTACATTTCCCATGACGAATCATTAGCCTATTCATTCGGCCCGGTATCTCAAAGCGGGGTCGTGCGCATGACGGTGGGAACCTCCATACGTCCGTTCGCAGTCAACGTGGATGCACGTGAATCCGCGATTAAGCCGGTTTCTCGTGAAGCGCTTAGTCAAGTTATGGGGGCTGGGGTTCGTATTGAAGATATGCAGGAAGGCGTTCCACCCCGTCACGTAAGCTTGGCGACGGCTGAGCTTGCACCGTATGCGCTGTTGGGTGTGATTGCATTAATGTTGGCGGAAATTCTACTTTCCGCTTGGCTGGGTGCGCGACGTCAGCCTACACGGGTCGCTCGGGTGCGTTAGACGGTAACGTGGCGGCGTAAGGTTATGATGAATCAGCTTTGGCAATCATTACTTAACCTTGACAGCATCCAACTGGATAAGGATGCGCCGCTGTTACTCGATTGGCACGGCGGCGTAGAGGCGTGGATGCTGTTTTGTTTTGCACTGGTAGGTGTGGTATGGGTGGGTCTAGCCTGCCGTCGCGAGCGAACCTCGACTTCTCGCAAGTTGATCTTGGCCGGCCTGCGCTGTCTATCGTTGATTGTGGTCGTGGCTATGATCTGCGAACCGACGTTGGTGCTGCAAAGAAATCGCGTGGAACAGGCGCACGTCGCCTTGTTAATTGACACCTCCGAGAGTATGTCTACGCACGATGCCGTCGATGCGGATCAGATTCACCCGGCAGGCGATCGAAATGCCGATACTCATGCCGCTGAGACGGTATCATTATCCTCACGTCTACGTTTGGCGCAGGCGTCGTTATTGGCGAACGACGCAGCCGCGTTAAAAAATATTCTTAACCATAATGCGCTGGAAGTCATACAATTTTCGGATGCCATCGAAACCGTAGCCTATGTCAAGCAGGCCGATGATATATCCCAGGTGACCAGCGCGGTAAGTCAATTGAAGGCGCAAGGCTTGTACACCAATTTATCTACCGCGGTTGGTGCCACATTGGAGCAAGCACAAGGTCGGCACCTGGCTGCGATTGTGATTGCTTCGGACGGACAATCGACTCAACGGGGGGATCTGACAGAGGTGCTTGATCGGGCGCGCGGGCGACAGATCCCTGTTTTTGCCTTGCGGATAGGTTCACCTACACCGCGCCGCGATGTGGGATTGCGGGCGGTGCGTGCGCAGGAAACGGTGTTCGTCGAGGACATGATTGCCGTGAATGTGACACTGAGTCTTCGCGGTTTCACACAACCTGCCGTCACGACGTTACGCTTGCGCGATGTCAACACGGATCATATCGTGGCCAGTCGTGAAGTGGAGATTGATGGTCAGGCTGCGGAGATGAATGTTGAACTGCTTGTGAAAGCTGCTACACCGGGGCGCAAAAAATATCGTGTTGAAGTACAGCCTTTGTCTAATGAATATGCCGTGGATAATAACGATGCATCGCTGGAGGTGACGGTGCTCGACGATGATTTACGCGTGCTTTACGTCGATAGCTATCCGCGTTACGAGTATCGATTTTTGAAAAATGCTTTGATCCGTGAAGAAACCGTTAAGATAAGCGTCTTGCTTATTGAAGCGGACGAGCAGTACGTGCAGGAAGGTTCGTTCCCTATTCGGCGATTTCCCCAGACACCGGAAGAGTTGAATCGTTTTGATGTGGTGATCTTTGGCGATGTGGACCCGCGTGCCGGCTGGTTGACACGAGCGCAGATGAATATGTTGCTCGACTTTGTGGGTAACGAAGGGGGCGGTTTTGGTTTAATCGCCGGTCAACGTCACGCCCCTCTGGCCCTGCTGGGGACGCCGTTGGAAAAACTGGTGCCGATTCGTATCGACCCTCAGTTTTTCGGTCGCTATAACACACCCTTATCAAGCGGTTTCGATATGAAACTAACACCCGAAGGGTTGCGAAGCCGCATTTTCCGCCCGGCGCCCAAGAAAAACACGTCCTTGGCACAGGATCATGAAGCTTCAAGCCGTGCGTTCGAGCGCCTACCGGAATTATATTGGCTGGCAAAAACGCTGGGACCGAAACCGGGGGCGACGGTGCTGGCTGAGCATCCAACCATGATGACTGACACCGGTCGTGCTGGGCGACCGATGCACATGCCTATCGTGGCGACGGGTAGATACGGGGCGGGGAAAATATTTTTCCAGGCGACCGACGATACCTGGCGATGGCGCAGGCACACCGGCGAGTTGTTGCATGATACCTACTGGGTTCAAGTCGTACGTGCCCTCATGCGCAGCGGTCGTTTGTCTCAAGGGCGACGGTTCGTCGCACGGACGGATCATCGTGTCTACGACTACGGCGCGCCCGTGCGCGTCTCCATCGTTGTCTACGATAGTCAATTGTTGGCCGGATTGGGCGAGTCGATTCCACTATCCGTGGTTACCCGTGATGAGTCGTCGGGTTCGTCGGTTGTCGACGACGTTGTGACGCGACTGCGTGCCCATCGACTGTCACCGGATGCCAACGAGTACGAAGCGGTGTTTGTTCCCCCGCGTCCGCAAACATATCGCGTAGTGATTCAAACTGAAGCGCTGGCGTATCAACAACCCGCGCTGACGCTTCCATTTCGTGTGACGTCTCCGGACCTCGAGCGCCGCCGCCCCCAGGCCAACCACGAAACACTCCAGCTTATGGCTACGATGACGGGAGGACGAGTTTTGGAGCTGAATGAATTAGCCCAAGCGATGACCAACATCCGGGATAGAAGTGTTCTGATACCGGATGATGTGACTGAACCGTTATGGGATTCGACCTTGGCACTGTTGCTTTTCGTCGTGTTGATCACGACCGAGTGGTCACTAAGGAAAATGTTTGGACTGTTATGAAGGCTCTATCATAGAATCTTATGGTGTTCGTGCTACGGTGGCCACGAACGCACGTTTGATAAATGTTTGGAACAAGCATGGCGGATATACCTGTTCATCCAGTTGGCACTAAGTCGCAATTACTCGAACAGCTCGAGTCTTTGCGACGCCGGGTACGTCGCAGGCTACTCGCTTACGGTATATGTACCGTTCTGGGCGGTGGCGTAGCTGCCTGGGTCACGATCGTCACCGTGGACTGGCTCATTTGGTTACCTGCCGTATTGCGTATGTTTGTCGCCGCCGTTTTTTTAATCGGATTTGTCGCCGCTACCTGGCGCTGGATCATCGGACCACTACACGCTCACTTGGGAGTAGATGAAATAGCGGCTCGTCTTGAACGTCACTTCCCCCATTTGCGAGACCGATTATCCAGCACCGTCAATTTTCTCAACAACCCCACTGCCGGCTCGCCGCGCATGATTGGGCAGGTCATCGCCAATACCGACGAATTGGTCTCATCCATGTCGCTGCACGAGGTGCTTGTGCTGCGTCCTTTGATTCGGCAAATGTTCCTGTTGGTGTTTGCGGTTACTATCGTAGTTGGTGTCACCATGACATCTTCCAGCTGGGTGCGCACGGGTTTGTATCGATACATCTACCCATTCGGCGAGATTGATTGGCCGCGTCGCGTCGCCATTCAGCCTTTAACGGGCCATGACGCCGTGCCTATCGGTGAATCCTTTACCGTAAAACTCCGCGTAGACCGTGGACTAACCGACTCTTTGCGTTGCGTCGTTCGCCTCAAAGACCCCAAAGGAAATATAAGTTCATTGGCCATGCAACGCGATGATGGCCATCGTTTTTTCGCCACGATTGACGTGGTTACCTCCGACTTGCAATATTGGTTTGAAGCGGGTGATGCGACCACCAAGAAACATCCCTTCACCCTGCAAGCTGTTCGTCGTCCGGAAGTGGTTTCACTCAGCGCCCAAGTCTACGCCCCATCATATGCCAAAGAACAAGCGCCGCGCGATGTAGATTTTAGTCAGGGATCAATCGAAGCTACTATCGGCGGTAAGGTCGTCGTACAAGTTCGGGCAAGCAAACCAATCCGTCTCAGCACTGGTGATTCGAAAGTCGGTCTACGATTGACAGATGCCACGTTGTTACCGCTCGTAGCCACTTCTCCCGATCAAACGACATTGACGGCGACTTTGGAGATTCGCAACGACATAAGCTTTCGTGTGGAACTCCAAGACAACGATGGATTGTCTAATCGTGGCGGTCTTCTTTACGCCATCCACGCGATTGAGGATGCACCGCCTACCGTGCTCATCGAACGCCCCCAAGCCACGGTAGAGGTAACGCCACACGGCCAGGTCGATTTCTATATCCGTGCCAGTGACGATTTTGGTTTAGCGTCTCTCCAGCTGGTAGCCACCGGTTCGGATGATGCCAAGCTCTTTGCACGGTCATTACAGGGTGAAGAGGTGCATGAAGATGATAAGCAACGGGTAGTGCGTACTGCAAAAGAAACTCTTTCGCTGGAAAATTTCCCTCTACAAGCCAATGACACCTTGCGACTGGAAGCCATAGCCGTGGATAACCGAAACCTCGATGCGGGAGGACCGCAAACGTCTCGATCCTCCACTGTGCTCGTGAGAATCATTAGCCAGCTTGAATTCAGCATACGATTGCGCGACGAATTAGCACGCATGGAAGACCACATTCGGCGCATCTCTCTCGATCAATCTGAACGCATCGATGATGCACAAATGCTCCGAGACAAACTTATCGACGACCCCGATGTTACGCTGAACCAACGGGAGGCTGCGCTAGCGCTGGCTGATAAGCAAGCACGGTTGGTTCGCAGATTGCGCGAGGTGCGACGGCGTATGTCTACACTTGTCGAACGCATGGTGAGCAATCAATCGCACAAGGATCAATCCGCTCAACAGGTGGGGCAGCTTGAACGAATGCTTGGTGACATTGCCGATGGGCCAATGTCTCAGGCCAGGTCTTTCCTACGGAATGCTGCAGAAAAAAAGGACGCCGATACATCCGTTGATGATATGCATGACGCTGTACGCGAGCAGCAGCAGGCGGTGGCACAATTGCAGCAGGTGCTGCGGGACATGTCCCAGTGGGGCAATTATCGAGGGTTGATTGTCAGAACGAGGGATTTGTTGGATCGTCAGGGACAATTGCATAGCGAAACCTCTGAGTTCGGTAAAAGGGCCATGGGTAAAACGGTGGACGAATTGTCCCAACCACAAGCCGCCGATCTTAAACGAATCGAAAGGAGGCAAACCCAATTAGGTGAGGACGTTGCCCAATTGCTTGCCCACATGAACGAACTCCGCACCTCAATTGAAAAGAAAGACCAATCCACCTCCGATGCGATGGATGCGGCTTTACGTGCGATTCGTTCGCACCGTCTTCAAAAACATCTCCGCGACGCGGTGAAAGCGATTCAATCAAACCGCACAGCCGCAGCAAACATCGAGCAAAAAAAAGTCGCAGAGGGTATTGGGCGAATGATCCAAGCCCTGCGCCAGCGTGATACGCGTGAACTGGCTCGCCTGCAAAAAGAGGCTACCAAAGCGATTGATCAAGTGACCGAACTTCTCCAACAACAGCGTCAGCTTCAACGTGCCACGGAGGAAACCATCTCGCAAGGCGAAGACGAACAAGTGCTAGGTGATTTATCCCAACAACAGCGTCAGTTGCGCCGCAACACGGGCCAATTGTCGCGTGAGTTAGCCGACGTCGAGCGATTGGCTAGTGCGTCGAGACTAGTGCAATCCGCAGCGAATGTCATGCATGATGCACAACAACAACTCGTCAGCGACACGCCGAACCAAGCGACGATCAGCCAAGAAGAAGCGATAAACATTCTGGAAGAAGCACTCGCTCGATTGGAAAAAGCCAACAAGCAATTTGAACAAGAATCCATGCGTCGCCACTTAGCCCAGATTCGTGAAGACATGGAAAAGCTCCGCGCAGCGCAAGTCACGGTAAACGATCGCGTGATTACGCTGCACGAACAGGTCGAAAAGAAAAAACGAGTCACTCGTCGCGAAGCGAGGGAGGCGAGCAAGCTGGCGAAATCACAGGCGAGCGTCCGTGCTTTACTCGATGAGTTGCTGCCCGATATGGAAAAAGTTCCCGTCTACGACTGGGTCTTACGTCGCGTCGCCGGTTGGATGGATACCAGCCGAGACTGGCTCAACACGCGAAAAATTGACACGCAGCTGGTAGAAACTACCGCGCGTATTCTCCGTGAGTTGGACCAACTCATCGCCGCGATTAAAGAGACGCAGGAAGCACCCATCGATACCGAATTTGCAGAAGCGGAAGGCGGCGGTGGACGTGGGCAGGGGGGAAGCATGACACAAAAACCCATACCCACGATGGCTGAACTCATTGTGCTCAAAGCCATGCAAGTAAGTATCAATGAACGTACCATCGCAACGAACGAACGTGTGGATTGGGATGACCCTACGGAACTCGATCTGCGACAATTGACGATCATCGCTGAGGATCAAGCGGAAGTGCAGTTACTAACCGATAAACTGACTACGAAAGCCAGACACTAGGATATTGAAGATGTTACAACGATCAACGATTGGCCATGTAGCACATATACGAACTCGTTACCATTGGCGAGGTGTCTTCCTTGTCTGTGTGGTTGCCAGCATGATGTTTAGTGCGCCATCACCGGCTGTCATGCAGCAAGAGGATGAGGACAAAGTAGATAAAAAACTAGGCGAAAAGTTGATCCGCAACGTCACGACCCAAGCAGATGAAGATGTGATGGCATCGATCATGCGGTTAATGTCTGAAGCGGCCCGCCGATTGGAAATGGATTTTAACCCCGGTAAGCAGACGCAAGACATTCAGCAGCAAGTCATCGCCAAGCTGGATGAAGCCATTGCACAAGCTAAGGCGCGCCGCCGTAAACAATCACCGGATCAACGACCATCCACCAGCGACCGCCGCACCCAACCGCCCTCTTCACGAAAAAATGACAAACCCGAACAGGCTGACGGCAATAATACCCAAGATGGCAAGGCGAGCGCTACCAGCGCACCGCCGGGAGGTGGCGCCATAGAAGCAGGTACCACCGGTGGGCAACTGGAAGAATCAAGACGTTCATGGGGCCACTTACCGCAGCGCCAACGGGACGAAGTCATTCAAGGCACGGAAGAAAAATATCTCCAACGCTACCGCGCCTGGATTCAGCGATACTACCGCGCGTTGCAGGAGGCTCAGCCATGATGGCGCATTCGGGTCGATATGTAGGGCTAGCACGTTTTTTGCATTCAGCCAAACACGTATCCTGTAGCTTGGTGGTGGTGTGGTGCCTTGTCGTATCCTCAAGTGCCATCGCGGGTGAAAGACACACCGCATCAGCCACCGATGCGGAAAGCACACGGGCACAATCCCTCGCTGTTGAAAGAGGCATTCAATGGTTGGCCGCTCAACAAGCGGATGATGGTTCTTACGGAAGCTTATCTCATTATGGACCGCACGTCGGCATCACCGGATTGGTGGGTCTGGCTATGATGTCTGATGGTCACATGCCGGGTAGGGGGCGATATGGTAACACCGTTGATCAATGTTTAGCTTTTGTCTTGAAGCACAGTTCGGAAAGCGGATTGCTCGCCGCAGAAACCTCGCATGGACCGATGTACGGTCACGGTTTCGCCACGCTTTTCTTAGCAGAAGTGTATGGTATGACAACCCGTTCCGAAGTACGCGAAACGCTTCGACGAGCCATACGTTTAATCATCAACACCCAAAATGATGAAGGTGGATGGCGCTACCAACCCGTACGCGGCGACGCGGATATTTCCGTGACCATCTGCCAGGTGATGGCCCTGCGAGCGGCGAAAAACGTCGGCATTTACATTGATAAATCGATTATTGACAAAGCCACCGCCTACGTGAAAAACGCACAAAATCCCGACGGGGGCTTTCGTTACATGCTTAGTTCCGGCGGATCGGCGTTTGCACGCTCGGCAGCCGGTATTGCAGCTTTACAATATGCCGGAATTTATACAGGCGAAGAGATCGAAAGAGGCCTACAATATCTTAGTCGGTTCAAACCGCCGAAAGAGCGCACCGTAGGCCATTACTTCTATGGTCATTACTATGCCGCTCAGGCGATGTTTTTAGCCGGCAATGTGTATTGGATAGATTGGTGGCCGGCTGTTCGCGGTGAACTCATCGAACGACAATCGCCGGAGGGTTTTTGGCGAGGTCAAGCCGGGCAGGAATATGGGACGGCGATGGCGCTCATCATCCTGCAAATGCCCAATCGGCTGTTACCGATATTTCAGAAATAGCATGTACAAGCGTATCAGATACATTTCATTCATGTCAGGTCTTATCGCTGCCACCGCGATGCAACCCTCATTGCGCGCATCCGGTATTGAGCCATTACAAGATGTTGTCGTGATGACGGTGGATGGGCAGGTGCATACCGGTCGACTATTATCCCTTACCGATAGCGAAGGCATCACACTGCGGGTAGGTCTAGACCAACAGTTCCAGGCTGCGACTCAGGATTTGATTCACATTTCGACTTCCTTCGAACAAGAAGATGCCAGACGTCGTGACGCGCTCATCAGGACATCTAACTTAGACTATATGTATGGGCAGCTAGCCGAGCAAGGCGAGGAGGTCGTCGTTCTCGATACCGCTGACCTGGGCAAACTATCGGTCCCGTTGGATCGTGTCCTGGAAATTATACCCGGCGGACAAGATAAGCTATCACGCGAGCGCACCCTGGCATGGTTACATCGCACATTGCCCTCGAGTGAAGATGTGGCGCTACTGGCTAATAGGGATACGATTCGTGGGGTTCTTGTGGGTGTCGGCGCCGATGTTTTTGTATTCGATACCGGCGATCATGAATTGCGACTACCCGTGGCTCACGTAAGGGCAGTGAAACTGTCTACAGAGCGCCGCACAAAACCAACCCAACCACATTTTATGATTCGATTACGCAACTCAGGCCGTGTGACCGCTGATCGTTTGCAGTGGGAAACAAACATCATAAACGCGCATTTACAGTTCGGTGCGGATGTACAAATCGAAGCGGAACGCGTGGTCAATTTCGAGATTGGCGGCGGTCGATGGCAATGGCTTTCTCAGTTGCAACCCATTAGTTATGAACATACCCCGATGATGTCATTGAACTGGCATTATACGACTGATACCAACATCGTCTCCGGCCCGATGCGCGTATCGTTGGAAAACTTCGAGCATGGTATCGGTGTGCATAGTCGCTCCGTGCTCAAATATGACCTCAAAGGCGCGTATCTGGAATTTGTCACAGCTTTCGGTATTGACGACGATAGCGGCCCACTAGCCGACGTGCACGTGATGATTCTTGTAGATGGTGTGCGTCGATTTGAAAAAGAAAACGTGCGCCGCGGCACCTTGCACGGGCCAATTCGTATCAACGTGCAAAACGCCAAAACGCTGGAATTAGTCGTTGACTTCGGTCAGCACGGCGACATCCAAGACCGCTTCAACTGGATCGAAGCCGCACTCATTCGCTAGCCTCATCGACTCCCCCGCGTTCAAAAGGAAGGACATGAGCCACGCAAATCAGTCGGGATAAAAATCTTTGTAACTTTCTCAGATTTTCATTGACACCGTGTGATCCGATTTGTTAGCATCGTCCAGGAAGGCGGTTAAGTTATCCTGTCTTCGGTATCTGCCTGAGCGGCTGAAGTTCTTCAGTGTGGTTCGGTAGGTATCACCCGGTTACGGGACTTATTCAGCTACGGTGCAGCCTTGGTTGTTCAGGTCAAGAGGTTGCTGGTACATTACGAACGCTCATCGGAAAAGGAGAGATAGATGGACCCTCAGCGCGTCGTCATCGAACCAAACCGTGAACTGCGTACGGTAAACTGCCTACCCCCCCC
>JAJRWX010000050.1 GCA_024276605.1 Planctomycetota bacterium
TACCCATTCCCGTCATGTTGTTAAGCGGTGGTGTGGGAATGGAGGTGTCCAAGGAAGTCAAGTTCTGCCAGTCGTGCCACGAACCCATGGGGCCATTCGTGAACGATATGATGGACCCAAACAGCCGCAGCATGGCGGCAGCGACGCTTGCCAATGAGCGCCGCGACTTCCATTCTCTGTTCTCCGGCATCCCGGCGTTCAAAAACAGTATCGAGGTAGCCAGGATGAAGCGTGAAGCCATGAATACTGACTCAGCTTAGTGAAACTCGACAAGGCCATTCAAGACCGCCAAGCTGAAAGCGTGTGTCATGCCTAAGCGAAGCGCAAGCATGACGGCTTGGGCGACGGAATCAGCATGCATCAAACATGCCCGTGCCTATGGCCTAGGTATATAACCCGCCTGTCCGGTATTAAATAGGACACAAATGCATTATAACGTTAGCATAGGTGGCGGAAAGTTGGAATCCCTATAGACGCTTGTAGGTATCGATCCAGGAGTATAGCACTCGATGGTACGCAAGAACGGATTTGTTTGCATAGACCTCTTCTGTGGGGCAGGAGGCTTATCTGAGGGATTCCGCCAGGGTGGGTTTATTGTCGCTGCTGCTAACGACTTTGACGAAACCTCGGCAGAGACCTTCAAAAATAACCATTCCGACACGTTCTTCCTCGACGGTCCAATCGAGGACATATCCGCGAAAGATTTACTAAGAGCCACTGGCTTGAAGCGAGGCGAACTTGATTGCCTTGTTGGTGGACCTCCATGTCAAGCTTTCAGCGTGTACAACCATCAACGAGGAATGCACGACGAACGAAGTGGCCTCTTTCGAGATTACCTCCGAATCGTTGAAGGCGTTCACCCTAAGACACTCGTCATGGAGAACGTGACTGGCATTACGTCCGTCGGAAATGGTCGTGCAGTCAAAGAAATTTACGAACACCTAAGCAGCATCGGATATAGAGTCGATCAACAAATCTTACGTGCTGAGGAATTCGGTGTTCCACAGGAAAGGCGCAGAATCTTCTTTGTCGCGACGCGGCTACGCGATGTTCCAATCATGTTTCCCAACCCAACCCACGGTGAATGTGACTTGTTTGGCATGCACCGTAAGCCTATCGTCACGGTTGGCGAAGCCATTCTGGACCTTCCCACCCTGCAGTTGTGTGAAGGGGAGCCGGTACAGGATTATCCTGGTACCCCTTCGTCGAGCTATCAAAAGCTGTTGCGGAAGCGTTCGAGAAAAGTACACAACCATGTTGCCCCTTGGCTTGCCGATGTGAACCGTGAGCGAATGAAACACATTCCCCAGGGCGGTAGTTGGCGGGACATTCCGTACGAGCTTCTTCCGAAAGGGATGAAGCGTGCTAGAAGGTGCGACCACACTAAACGATATGGCCGATTGCATCCGGAAGGTCTTGCTTGCACTATCCTTACAAAATGCGACTTGCACTGGGGAGCTTACATTCACCCCACTCAGGAACGCACTTTGACCGTTCGTGAAGCTGCACGACTGCAATCATTCTCGGACACGACACATTTTTCTGGAAGCCGCGTCAACCAATATCGCCAAGTGGGCAACGCTGTTCCACCTCTCCTCGCCGCCGCTGTAGCAGAAGCCGTGCGTGAGATGCTTAACTATACGCCTCGGGGACACGCAAAAAGGAATCGGGAGAAACAGCATGTCGCGAGCACCCGGTAAGGATATCGCTGAGATTTTTGGTCACGCTCCGGATGACCTCAGCGAGTGTGCCCGGTCTCTTTGGACGCTTAAGGCTTGCCCATTTATCAACCGTCCATGCATCAAGACTAACCACGACAAGAGCATTGTGTACGGAGTTTGTAGTGTCGAGAACCTAAATGGCGATGAAATAATCACTTGCCCTAACCGTATGTATGCAAACGAGTATGGGACTCTTCGTGTCGTCTCCGAAGCGACTTTTGGACCTGATACACCTTTCCTTACATACGACCAGTATGTTCGCGAAAGGGGACGCGCTGGGCCTCTGGTTGTTGCTCTGGGAAAGAACTCTGGCCGTGAAGTTACCTTAGGAAAGCAGCTCAGCATCGACTGGGTGTTAGCGTACATCGACAAAAACACATTGCTCGATTACGCCGGCGTTGAGATTCAGACTATGGATATTACCGGCAATTATCGAAACTGTTGGGCGGCATACGACACACTACCACAGACCCCGAAGCGCAAAATCCCATCGAGTAACCACGGTATCAACTGGGCGAACGTCCATAAGCGTCTCATTCCACAGCTCATCAGGAAAGGTTCCGTTTTCCGCAAATCAACGCTTTGCACGAAGGGACTTCATTTCGCCCTTCCTGAACTTGTGTATCAGCGGTTCGAAAAAGTAGTTGGCGACTTAGATTCCGTCGATGATTTGGCAGCTGATGTTCTTACTGTTTATACGTTCGCTATTGGCCCGAATGTCGAACACGGGCAAATCCGCCCCCTTACACAAATCCGAACAGAACGCTTCACGCTTAAAGCGTTTGCTGAAGGATTTATAAGCGGACCCTATCTACCCACAGGCCAAGACTTGGACGATGCAGTACGCCGTGTCCTGGGGATACGGTAACAACATAGCAGACATATATTCGTGGAAGAAACGTATTCATGTAAAACTTGTTATTATACTCCGACACCTCTTAGCTTTTCGCAACCATTGCATCGAGATCCATTCTATGTCTGCAGAGAACAATACACCTCTAAATACTGATCCGGCGTGACGTCTTGGCTGATGATGGGATCGCCCACATCACGCAATAGCACGAACGACAGACGTCCGCTGCTAATTTTTTTGTCGTTACGAATCGAATCGGCAATCTTGTCGGCGTTTATCGTCACCGGTAGAGACGTGGGCAATTGTAAGTGACGTAGTAGCGTCTCCACCCGATCGACGACTTTCTGATCGAGCAAGCCCAGCGTGCGCGATAGTCGACACGCACCCAACAAACCCAGCGCGACGCACTCGCCGTGGCGCAGCTCATAACTGCTCTGCGATTCAATCGCATGGCCCAGCGTATGGCCAAGATTCAATAGCATCCGATCACAACCACGCTCGAAGGGATCGCGCGTGACAATGTCGGCTTTGATTCTCAAGTTGCGCTCGATCAATGTCTCAACCACATCCGTATCCATGCGCAGCAATTGATCGATATGTCGCTCGTGCCAGGTAAAAAACTCCGACGAATCTAGCAGCGCATGTTTGACGGACTCCGCCAGCCCGGCCCTGATGTCTCGCGCGTCCAACGAAGCCAGACACACAGGATCAACACAAATCAGCGCCGGCTGATGAAAAGCGCCGACGAGGTTCTTACCGGCTGATAAATTAACGCCCGTCTTACCACCCAGACAGGCGTCCACATCCGACTCCAACGTCGTAGGAATAATGACGAAGCGCAGACCGCGTTTGAAAGTAGCTGCGACGAATCCTGCAAGATCGCTAACCACCCCGCCACCGAGTGCCACGATCAAAGCACTACGATCAACATGTTGGCTAGCCAAGCGATCGTATAGCTTTTCAACCGTCGCCAATGTTTTAGACGCCTCCCCAGCCGGGAAGCTCATCAGCTCAACAGCCAGGCCAACCTCATCGAAACTTTGATGTACCGCATCGCCATAAAGTGATGCGACGTGGTCGTCGCTTATCAACACAACCCGAGCCAATTCCGACAGCGCCGCTTCATCTTTGACTAATTGTCCTACGTAAGACATTGCCCCACGCTCGATGACAACTCGCGTGAGTAGGCTATTTATATTGAACTCGAACCCCTTCATAAGCGTTATTGTATATATATGGGGTACACTCGCACTAGACGGTATACGATAACTGCACATTTCAAGCTGAAATGGCTTTTTTGTGCAAACGCGAACAGGTCGTTGTAACAAGCGTGTCTTATACCGGCTAATTACGATTTCTGACAAGGAAAAGGCGAAAAACTGAACTGTTAGTCACATAATACAAGCCCTAGTAAACACGTAACATTGACGAAAACAAGGATTTGCAGTAGCATCTACTCGCATGGTAAAGGCAGCTCTTCAACAACCCAAGGGTAAACTGAGTCCGAAAAAATCAACGACTGTTGGAAAACAGTTTCGTACTTTTCGTTCAGCAGTGAACTTTTTAGATTCTCTCACGAACTACGAACGATCCGCGCGAACGCCGTATAACGCGAACAATTTTGGCCTCTCGCGTTCGAATCGGCTATTAACCGCGCTTGGGAATCCGCATAAGAATTTCAAGACCGTGCATATTGCAGGTACCAAGGGTAAAGGTAGTACAGCCGCTATGCTCATGGAGATGCTTCGAGGTTGTGGCCTCAAGGTCGGCCTATATACCTCTCCGCACATACTCAACATCCGCGAGCGAATCATGGTGGATAGTGAAATGGTCACCGAGCCGGACTTCGTCAAGCTCATCTCAGCCGTTTCAGAAGCCTCAGCCAAGGCACGTGTCGCCGGGCCTACTTACTTTGATATGCTCACCTGCGCTGCGTTTTTGCACTTCAGTCAGACGGAGGTCGATATTGCAGTTATCGAAACCGGACTGGGTGGACGATTGGATGCGACCAACGTCATTACACCCGAAGCCATCGGTATCACCAGCATTAGTTTCGATCACTTAGCCCAATTGGGCAAAACACTCCCTCTCATTGCGGTTGAGAAAGCCGGCATTATGAAGGAAGGTGTACCCGTAGTTAGCGCGCCGCAAGAACCGGAAGTCCGGGAAACGCTGGCCCTGGCTGCCAAAGCATTGAATGCCCCATTGAAATATTCGAACGAAAATGTTGATTTTAGCTACCGTTTTGAGTTTTCTCGAACGATGGGTCGGCACGCCCGCATTTGCATCACTACGGAGCACTGCAAATTCGAGCACTTACATATCCCCGCACCAGGCATGCATCAGGCCATCAATTGCACCCTGGCCTTGGGACTATTGGACGTACTCAAGGGTAAGGGTTTTCCGATCGACGATCAGAAGGCCATGGTTGGCGTAGCCAATCTCAAGCTTCCCGGTCGGATGCAACTGATTTCCGAAGAACCACGTATCGTGGTTGATGGTGCACATAATGGTGCCAGCATCGAAGCACTCATGCGGGCAGTAGGCCAAAACATCGTCTACGACTCTATGGTCGTCATTTTTGGTTGTAGCAAAGAAAAAGACGTAGCACGCATGGTGCGACAAATTCAGGTAGGGGCGGATAAAATAATCTTCACAGCCATTAAGTCTCCACGGTCCGCGGACCCCCAAGAATTGGCGCAGCAATATGCTGAAGTTTCCGGAAAAATGGTGCAGGTCGCCCAGGATCTGGAAGAAGCCCTCGACATCGCCACCAGAGCTATTTCGCGAGAAGATATCATCTGCATTACGGGTTCGTTTTATCTTGTCGCGGAAGCTATCAACAAATTTGGACGACAATCCAAACAGGGGCATTTGTTAGCAACATAAATCGGCCGACCGATAACTCCTTGCTGAGGAGATATGCGCGCAGCAGCCGGAGTTTTTTGTGAGGCAGATTATCCTGCGTGTACCTTGTCGTGCCGGTTTCGTGAGGCGTAATCGTTGAATCCTTTATCACTACAATCACATTCGGCTGTATACGAAGATGGCCGCATCGTCTTGCAGGGACAAACTGATTGGCCTTCGGGAACAAAGCTGCTTGTACTACCGGTCGCTGACGCCAATCAGGATCATCCATTGGATGGCCATGTCATCATCGTTGGCTATGGTCTGGTTGGTCGTGCCGTAGCGGAGTTACTGGACAGTGCCTCCATCCCCTTTACATTGTTGGAGCAAAATCCTCAGACGGTTAAGACCCAACGTGCCCTAGGCCGCAACATAATCCACGGTGACGCCGTAGACACGAACACACTCGTAACCGCCGGTCTTCACACTGCCGCTGTTCTGGCACTAACCATACCTAACGAGTCAGCCGTCCTCAAGGCCATCACCATAGCCCGTCGATTGCGACCCAATATGTATATCATTGCACGCACCAATTATTCTTCGATGGGCATGAAAGCAACACAACTCGGCGCCGATGATGTCATCAAAGCGGAACAAGCCGTCGCTATACATTTCTACCAGATGTTAGCTGGCAGACTGCAATCATCTACCAATATACCCGACAGCAATCCCACCCCCTAATGCTGTGTCACAGTATACATTTAGGTGGCGCGAAGACCTCTCCCTCACAGTCGCGGCTCTGATTGAACATACGTAACCCTAAGATTTAGCTGTGACGCCGCAATAGACTCACACCATCCCAGATATCGTTTGAACACAAAAAAGAGCCTTTCCCAAAGAGGTAACCGTCCAAAGGCTTGCGACCCCGTAAAACAAGGTATTTCGTAACGCAACATGTGCTAAACAGCTAGTCGTGGGTACGCTCCACCGAAAAAACGTCGTTTCTATCGTGTGAAGGCCTTTTTATCCTGTAAACGGTAACCAGTATCGTGCGTGTCAACTATTGTTTGACAACGTCTATTAAGAGGTGCGAAATAGGGATTGTCCCGTAAGGAGTTTGGCTTATTATAACAGCGATACAATCGGAACCGATCGGTCTTGGCGCCACCTAGATCACGGATCGGTCACGAACCCGACCCGTCCTGGTGACATCGAAAACGCAGGTTGGTTTTCTATCTAGCGAATCATATTCATAGCTATTGGGAGGTGATCCACCAAGGCTAGAGAATACCTTCACCACAAATAAAAAGAGGATTAGCCGCTTGGTCATCAGCGCATATTTCATCCCGTATGGCAGCGTTTATACCTACGGATCAAGTATAGAAGCGTATTCTGTCGATTTTGATTTTCCGGAATTTAATAGGAGAACCACATCATGCAAAGTATCCACAAAAAACATTTGGTCGGACTATCTTTTGTAACCTGTTATTTGCCAATTGTCGCACTAGCGTTGATTGTTGGCATGACTGCACGAGTAAATGCTCAACCTGCTTCACCGGTAGCGTTAACCGGTGAAGCAGGTTTTACTAAGGATCGGTACATCTCATTTGATCCAAGCACGAATGGAGCGTTGCTGGTCGGCTTTCGTGTCACACGTGTCGGTAACGCGGCGCCTTGGTATGTTAGTTGTTCTTTGCGCAATGACAGAGGCCCTGATGGTTATATATCCCGCTTGATTCCCATTCCCTAATACTGTGACTGGAGTGCTATCACGGAACTCCACGTTCACGGCTGTCAAGTCGTGCCAGGTAATTTGTACGACATCGAGGCGACGGAGGATAATGTAGATTTTTCTCTTACCTTACGCGTATCTACGACGTCGCCGACGCCCCTTCGGGAATTCGGTGATCTTGTAGGTGGTTACATTGCTGGTTTTTGGACAGCTCCAGATGGGATGGTAACTACCGACGATAGCATCGCCGTAACTAAAAAGTTAGCCCAATCACCCGATGCCCCACTGTTGGCACGTGTTGACATAGATGGACATGACGTGGACGAACGCGTTACTACGCAAGATGTCTACCGAGCAGTGGACGCTTTTAATGATGCTTCGTTTGGATTTGGTGTGACCGGATGCAGCACTGGTACATGTATCCCGGATTGCAGCCTGAATGCCCCAGCCATGGTTTTCGATGAGGCTGGTTTTACCAAGGATAGTTATGTATCCATCGATCCCAATACCAACAGTACTGCAGCTGTGGCGATACGTGTCACACGTGATGCTACTAATCTACCTTTGGTGGATAGGTATGTGGATTGCACCTCGTTGGAGGATAAAGGTGCGGATGGTTGGTATGCGTCGTTGATCGACGGTCCGTTGCCAGCCCCTGGTGATGCGACCTACTACTGCGATTGGAGTGGTGTAACCACCGGATTGCATATACGAGGTTGCAGTGTGGTTCCGGGGAACGATTATCTAGTGGCTATGACTATCGATGGTGTCGAGTTTTCGTATGATGTAGTTATTCCGACAACACCAATACCATTACCACGTGAATTCGGTGATTTGGTGGGGGCATTTGTTGCCGATGCCTGGACGGCGCCGGATGGTCTTGTGACAACCAACGATATTGTGGCACCGTTGAGGAAGTTTGGGTTGGCCGCTAATGCAGCGATTTTGGCGCGAGTAGATACTGATGGTGCCGTCCCGAATGCTATCATAGCGTCGAGTGATATCCTTAGGGCGGTTCGTGCTTTCGCCGGTGACCCATTTGGCTACGATGTGACGGATTGCGTGCTGGGGCAATGTGTTCCTCCGCGGCCCGGTATCATGATATGCAGCAATGGCGGTAGATCCTGTGGGCATACTACTATTGCTGCTGATTGCTGCCCAGGTGTGACCTGTGACCTTGTTCTGGGTGAATGCAGTAATAATGCCAATATGGCGTGTATGTCTGATGCTGATTGCTGTCCAGCATCATGTGACGCAGTTACGCAGTTTTGTGAGTAAGTTTTGATTCTCGCTTGCAGGAGAGGGCGAGTTTGACTCGCTCTCCCTGTGTAGGAACTGTGTTGTAGACAATGGCATCCATCAGACAGCGTTCGTGTTAAACCAACAACGATTTGGCTTTAGCGTTACGGATGGATGACAAGACAGCTGTATACAAGGCGTCGTATAGCCAAACGATTGTGCCGGTCCCTGTATGTTACATGCATATATGGCAGGTGAGCATCTGAAGTGCATGGCATGCGATTTTCAATTACAACGAGGCCATGTAAGCGACTAAATCGACAAGCTCCTGGTCTGAAAAATTAAATTTCCCACCTGGGTGGGGATCGCCACCTCGCAATACCGCGTCGGTTTCTTGTGTAGAATCTCCAATAATCGATGGCGCCTCGAGTGCGCAGCCGCCGGTCCCGTCAGCGCAGTGGCAGGCGCCGCAGTTGTTGGCCGTATAAATATCCTGCCCGGCTTGGACATCACCGACTAGGCTATCTAAATCGCCTCCGTCCCCGCCGTCACTATCAGGTGAACCACCGTCATTATCCGCATCATCGACATTGTCAACTTCGTCATCAACTTGGTTTTCGACTTCCCCACTGCCGGCTATTGCATTCGCAATGTCGGTCACAAAAGAATCAACCGCCGTTCGACCCGCCGCTGAAGCTAGCTGGAATAAAACTTCCTGGTAATTCGTTCCACATCCCACTAGAAATAGAAAACCAAACGGAAGGCATAACATCGTTTCGCGTATACGTTTTGAATTCGTAGATAGGCTCTTCATCAACCATTTTCTCCACACATATGATGTCAATCGTCGCCGGATAAAAGTTTTCGCAGTAATACACCTTCACCAAAATGAGGATCGTGGCAGCGAGTACAGTTTTCCACTTGGTCGCCGCTATGTGCCTCTTCACTCAAATCTTCCGGCTCATCATGACATTCCACGCACGTTTCAAAGACGGTAAGTTTAAGTAGTGTGGGGTGAATGCTACGGTGCATCTCGTGGCATGTTACGCATTCGCCTGCGATAACCGGCGCATGGCCAACTTCCTTTGAAAAATACTTCGCGTGGCAATCTCGACAGGCCTCGAGCAAGGCGTCGTCTTCACGCGGCTTCATCTGATTTTCCTGAGAATGGCAGCGCAAACATTGATGCATGCGGAATGGCGGGTGGATGGATAGGTAATCACTGACCGCAACAGTCATACCGTGGGGGGGCATGGCGACAGGTATACCATCGATAGCACCGACCGGCTGTTGCTCGTCCGGGATTTCGAAGAACCAATGAGCCAGCTTATCGCGGGTATCGGTTGAACAACCCCACAAGACAAGCATGCCCACCGCACAGGTCCACGCAACCTTGCGCATAGCTGATTCCACCTTTTTCTTGTCGCAGTGCGTCTGCCACGCCTTGGCACCAGTCGCTACAGTACACTTTCGTCATCATAATACAAGAGTCTTCAGTCTCGGCATTCTCTGATCCGAGAAAAAATATTTACTGATCCATGTCCGACTCCTTCGCCGACGGTAAGAAAAATGCTTTTTTTTCTTGCGACCTTGGATGCAATCGTCTATAGAACTACCGGCTTAGCTAGGCAAAGACTGTGGAAGCAATGAGAGACGTGCGATGAACGGCGCGACCATCACACGAGTACCACCCCTGTTACTTATCGCAGTTTTCGCGTTAACAGGGTCTCCGGCAGATGCTTTAGCCGAGGAAGGCAAGACCAAGCCACAAGCAACCAGCGGTTTTCTTACGCTCGATTATGGCGATGTCTATCTCGAGCTGGAAACCGAATATGCCTATACCGACATTCGGTCCCGCAGCCAACGTTTTCCCTTCGACCGCAAGCAAACGAACCGTGAATGGCGTTTCGAGGAGCGATTCGGCTTAACGCTTGGCGGCACGGTGATTGACGCTAAATTTCTGACCTATCGCGCTGACGTTAATTTCGGCCTAGTTCAGGATCGATTTAAGTAAAGCACGAATGTTGATCACCAATCGGAAATCGATCGAGGCTACCTGCTCGAATTTGATGCCCGAGTGAATATTTTGCCCGGCGGCATATTTTCCGGGTCAGTCTACGGCCTACGCCGCGACGATCGTATCAATCGCCGTTTCCAAACCACCTTAACCGAGCGCCGTACGAGTTTTGGGACCAGTTGGGTCTTTGCACACGATACCATGCCTATGGAACTAACCTATGATTTTACCCGCACCAGCCGCCGTGGGAATCGTGATCGTCGAGATGATGAAGAGTTCACTGATAACGCACTGCGCTATAACGTGGATTGGCGCATTAACGAGCATCAAATTCTAAAATTTTCCTATGAACACGTGGAAAGCGAGCAACGCTATCAAGGAACCAGCCTGCGCTTTGAGACCACGCGAGACTTGATGATTACGGATCACGAATTGGCCTTCGGTGAGCAGTATCAGCACGCGCTACGCACCCGATTTCGCTGGCAAGAGGAAAGCGGCGACTTCGCGCGAGATTTATTCGAGATAGGCCCGCAACTGACGCTGTCGCATTCCGATACGTTTCAAACGATCTATAAATACCAATTTAACCGAGAACGATACGCCGGGCTGGACGTCGAAACCCAGCGATTGGACTTCCAAGCCGTGCATCAACTGTATAGTAATTTAACGACGACTTTTGATGCCTTTGCGCTGTATGAAGATATAGAAAATGACATTAACACGACACAATATGGCGCTTCGGTCGACTGGCAATACAATCGCAAGAATCGTTTCGGTCGATTTCGCGCGAATCTAGCCCTTGCGTATGACACGGAAGAAGTGGAAAGTGATGAGGGGCAACGGTTGGTGCTCGACGAGTCAGGTACTTTTCGTGACCCCATCCCCATCACGCTGCGAAACCGCAACGTTGATGCAAGCAGTGTGATTGTCACCGATACGGGCAATCGACGTGTTTTTTCAGCCGGCATTGACTACATCGTTTTTCGACAGGATAACGTCACGCGCATCTCGCGTATACGAACCGGCCTAATCGCCGACGGCGATACGGTCTTGGTTGATTATCTGTTCAACACCCCCGCACGTGGGCAACTTGATACGGTCCGTGTGGACTTCAGCTTGGAGCAAAGATTCACCAATGGGTTAACCCCGTATTACCGCCTATCCTATCGCAATCAGGAAGATGATGTGACGACGGGCTTCGGGCGTAGAGCCGATCGTACCGATCACCATCGCTTGGGGGTGAAATACGAAAAACAGAAATATACCTTGGATGTGGAACTCGAAATTTTTGACGATACCATCGAGCCTTATGACGCGTTTCATATCAACGGCCTGTATCATGTCCTGCAATCTACGGATCGCACCATAGACCTATCAAGTCTATTCTCCAGGTTGTTGTTTGAAGGCGGATTTGACAATCGCAACGTGACTTTGGTTGATGTGCAGCTTGATCACCAGCGTAGAATCAGCAACACCGTATCGCTTATGCAGCGGCTCGTCTATCGCTATGAAAGAGATTCCAGCCGGGGCATCACCCACGCCTGGGATGTATCTGCCGGGTTGGACTTTGTCGTCGGTGAGTTGTCGGGCGAACTCGTATTAGAGTACGATCGCTTGGGCTTGCCCGAATCACAGGAAGACGACTACGGGGTATTTTTCAGAGTGCGAAGAGAGTTTCCTGATGCTTTGGTGCGCTAACCAATCTATGGCTACGCGGCTTTTTTGGTGCCTTTTAGTTGGCACCATAGCCAGCGGTTGTGCGCGCCCTGAAGGCACCTTATTCCCCGCACTCCAATCACCCCGCGTTTGGCCCGCGCCACCCCAGCAGTCGCGCATCGCTTATATTGGAGCCATATCCGACAGCAACGATTTACATGCTTCACAGAGTGGATGGGAAATGTTCCAAGCCGGCCTGCGCGGACCGCTACCACCCATTCGCTTTTCCGGCCCGCACGCCTTGGCGATGGGGCCTGATGGCTGGCTTGCAGTAGCAGATACATCAGCCGCAGCCGTCCACCTAATTAATATTAACACGCGCGATCATCGTATCATCGCGGGATGGCATGATGAGCGATTCGCTTCGCCGGTTGGCGTAACCTGGGTCAACCATAGACTGTTTGTAACTGATGCCCAACGGCATGAAGTCATTGAAATGGACACGACCGGCACCGTACATCGTCATTTCGGTACCGAAGATTTGCAGCGCCCCGTCGGCATCACCTTCGCCCACGCCAATCAACGCTTATATGTGGTTGACGGCGATGCACACCGAATAGCTGTGTTTAACATGGAAGGCAAGTTGGAAAAATTCGTCGGTCAGCGTGGCACGGCACCTGGGGAGTTTAATTACCCTTCACATATCACCTCAACGGCTGATAAGCTCCTCATAGCTGACAGCGGAAACTTCCGTGTGCAGTTAATCGATTTAGATGGAAACGGCCTGCGCGTGTTCGGACAAAAAGGCGACGGTGCGGGAGATTTTTCCCTGCCCAAGGGTGTAGCCGTAGATAGCGACGGGCATATCTATGTGGTCGATGCCCATTTTGAAAACGTACAGATATTTAACCAGCAGGGTCAATTGTTACTTTCATGGGGACAGGAAGGTAGCGGTATTGGTGCATTTATCTTGCCAGCTGGGATCGCGATCGATAGCCTAGACCGTATATGGATCGCCGATGCAGGCAACCGCCGTATACAGGTGTTTCAATATATGAAGGCAAAATCATGACACGACAGGTTTCAAAACTATGCGGCATGGTGATGCTCGGCTTATTGGCTACCCTATCGCAGGCCGACGAGTCCGTTGTAAACTCCTTGCATGACTTATCCGTGCGCGGACCGGGACCAATTAGGGCTATCCACGAAAACGAAATTTGTATTTTCTGCCATACACCGCATAACGGTGCCCCGCAAACACCACTATGGAATCGTGAAAATCCACGAACGCATTACCGCATCTACCGCAGTTCGACAACCGACGCCCGTATCGATCAGCCGTCCGGACCATCCAAGATGTGCCTTAGTTGCCATGACGGATCGATGGCCCTGGGCAATGTGCTCTCCCGGCCCCAAACACATCCCATCGTTATGACCGCCCGCACCATTCCTCCGGGGACAGCCGACCTGAGTAACGATCTGTCCGACGATCATCCGATTGGCTTTCGTTACGACCGCGCATTATCAAATGCCGATCCACAGATTCGGGCACCGGAACTCATCAGCAGCAAGTTGCCGCTTGGCACGCACGATGAAATGCACTGCACGACGTGTCACGATCCACACAACAATCAGCTCGGTGATTTTTTACGCATCTCGGATCAAATGTCTGTCATGTGCATCACCTGTCACGACCTTCAAGGCTGGCCCCACGCCTCACATGCTACCAGCGGAAAACGTACCTCCGGACGGACCGTAGATCCGGTCGAGCGACTAAAATACGCCACTGTTGCCGACAACGGCTGCATCAATTGCCACAAAATTCATTCCGCCAATGAGCGAGAGAGATTGCTTCGTTTTCGCCGCGAAGAGGATGGTTGTCTGAACTGCCATAGCGGTACGATTGCCAATTTCAACATAGCCTCCGAGATTCGTAAACGTTCCAGCCATGATCCTACGAGACGCACAGGTGTGCATGACCCTACGGAAAATACGTTGACCATGCGCCGTCATAGCGAATGCACCGATTGCCACAATCCACACGCCGCAGCCCCCAACCCCATTGGCCTGGTGCGGGGCACGCTCGGACCGCTCGTCAAAGGGCCTAATCTGCGCGTATCCGGTATCTCCATCAGCGGGCGGGAAGTCGATCACATCAGTTATAGTTATGAGATGTGCCTGAAGTGTCACGCTGACGGCGTAGCCAGACCACGATTGGTCACGTCACGACAAGTTAGCCAGACAAACACACGACTCGAATTCCAAACGTCCAATCCATCCTTCCATCCTATCGCCGGACCACGACGAAACGCTGACGTGGTGAGTTTGCTATCACCTCTACGCGTGGGTAGTGTCATCACTTGCATCGATTGTCATAATAGTGACACGGCAAGATCCTTTGGCGGGTCTGGACCTAACGGACCGCACGGATCTATCTATGAACCGCTGTTGGTACGCAACTACAACACAGACGATTTTACATCCGAAAGTGCACAGGCATACGCACTCTGTTATGGCTGTCACAATCGAGATAGCATTCTTGGCGATGACAGCTTCTCCCGACACCGCCGTCACATCGTCGATATACGAACGCCGTGCAGCGCCTGCCACGATGCCCACGGTATTTACCGAGGCCAGGGCAACAGCGTCAATCACGGCAGCTTGATTAACTTTGATTTATCCATCGTGCAGCCGGCCGATTCGCCGGCAGGAAGACGCATCGCCTACGAAGACACCGGACGACTATCGGGAAACTGCACGCTGACTTGTCATGGTTTTACGCATGTGACCATGCCCTATTCCAACGCCGGGCCGAGGAAATCCGCTTTGAGACCCGGTAAATTGTCACGAGGAGGCAGGCGATGATCGGCGCAAAATTTCTTCTGATTAGTGTAGCCGCTGTTTGCTGCGCGATCACAGGACTCGCTTCTTCCGGCATCGAAGGGTCCAAACATGATTTCAGCGGTCAAACCGGCTCGGATGTCGATAAGTGTACGGCTTGCCACATACCGAAAAAAGATGACGCCCCAAAGGCTGCCCCACTATGGAATCAAAGAGCAGACCTTAAGAGAAGATTCAACGGCCAAGACAAACGGGTCAGCAGACCGGGAGACGGCACACGCATCTGTCTGCAATGTCACGACGGTACGATTGCCAAACCCGTCGCAGGTGGCGTCAAAACGGAACGATTTGTATACACGAAACACCCACGATTATTCACCGCTGGACATGGCCGAAGTGACCACCCCGTGGGTGTCCTCTATCCGACCTTTAGCGATGATTTTCACCCTATCGCCACGGTGTTGTCCAAAGGGACGGTCCTATTACCTCATGGCCGGGTCGAATGCACCTCCTGCCACGACCCGCATAACCAAACTGATGCCCCGTTCATGCTCGTCCGAAGCAACGCCCGCAGCGCGCTATGTCTCACATGCCACAAGAAGTAGTCATGAATGCTGCGTACTTTGGTTCCGCGCATAGACGCTTACAGCATCCTTCTTTTTTGCGTATGGCTTTTTTGAAGCCATCTTCCGGGAAATGATGAGTATTGACCGCTACACAATAAAAGAGCTTGCTCTAACACGGCGTATACTCGTTTTACTGTATGTGACAACGTACTGTATGTTTTCGATGTGTGGGGGCTGTATCACTCACTCCCCCAATAAGGAACTGGTGTACTTCCCCGCCCCGCCGGCGGAACCGCATGTAGTGCATTTGAAATCGTTTAATCGTCTTCACGATTTAGTCTCACCAAAGCTATCCTGGGTTGATCATATTCGTGGTGGGTTTGCCAGCCCCTTTGTCGCCACACCAGCCGGTATCGCCTATCACAATCCACTTCTATATATCTGTGATACAGGCCAAGGCTATGTGCATCGTTGGAATCTACTAACGGGGCAAGCAACCCGCATTGGTGATACCGGCAATGTCACACTAGGGACACCCGTCGCCGTAGCGGTGGACGATAACCAGGATGTCTATGTGGCGGATACCAGCCGAGGCGAGGTCGTCGTCTTTGATCAAACCGGCGACATGATACATCAACTCAAACCCAAACAAGGCGAATCGATGAAGCCCGTAGCACTAGCCGTCCAAGCGGGAAAAGTGTATGTAGCCGACATCGCCCAGCATCGCATCCTCGTATTCTCAGCGGCATCAGGCTCGTTAATCACCAGTTTCGGTGGCCCAGGCCATGCGCTCGGCGCGTTCTATTTCCCCATGGGACTAGCCACCGACCAGCATGGCCGACTATGGGTAGCCGACTCGATGAATGGCCGTGTGCAACAATTCGATCATGCCTTCAAGCCATTATCCTCTATCGGTAGTCTGGGCAATCGCTACGGTGACATGGGCAGACCTCGACACCTTGATGTCGGTCCGGACGGTGTCATCTTCGTGGCTGATACTGAATTCGCACACGTACACATGTTCGATCAAGATGGCCGATTGCTCATGCTCTTAGGAGGCCCCGAAGATCAACCTGCCGGCACACCCATGCCATTAGGCATTGCTATAGCCCGGGATGTACCTCCTCTCATTCGTGAACTGGCTCCCGCAACATTTGATCCAAAATATTACCTCTTCATCTCAAACACCGTGGGTTCACAACGCCTGAGCATCTTTGCCGTCGGAGTGAAGAAATAGAAAGAATTGAATGCTTGGTAGAGCGACAGTGTATTCACATTATCTCAATAATGGGAAATAGGCGTATTAGGCATGTCATAGATATGTCCTTTTTGGGGGTACACAATTTCAAATCCTTTTCTCACCTTTGAGTCGGTTCAAGTCGTAACAGCTATTGTTACGATACTCCTACGTGGCAACGGCTAATATTTTTTGTTAATCTACTACATCATCCAGATAATCACAAAGCTATACGGATGATAAAAAGCAATATAATGTGATTATGCAATGGCCTGCGGCACTTATTGCATTTTCGCATATTGCATTGCGGCGTATTCACGAAGAATGTAATTACCATGCGAGTCTCATCGCACATGGGCAATAGCTATTCAATCGTAGATGATCTCAAGACAGTAACCTACCAGGATGATGAGTTACCTCAAAGGTTTATAGGAGGCTGAAAACCATGAACAAAAAATTGAAATGTATTTCATCCGTTGGCCTATTTGCAGTGGTTGTTACGATGTCCAGCGTTTTCATGGTACTTATCGTTGGCTGCCCTACAGTCAGCGTGGGCGGAGGCACAACCAACGGTAATAGCGGTGTCACAGGCAAATTCGTCGGCGCCGAAACATGCCTAGCCTGTCACGCAGATGATCACGCGAATTGGTCCAACACAGGGCATGCCGGCGCATTAGAAACCCTGGAAGCTATCGGCCAAGGCGAGAATGCTAGTTGCTTGGGCTGTCATACAGTAGGCTTTGGTGAAGATGGCGGCTTCGTAGACCGTGCGACCACCAACGCCCTTGTTGGGGTACAATGCGAAA
The DNA here is from genome assembly GCA_024276605.1 of Planctomycetota bacterium. GTDB lineage: Bacteria > Planctomycetota > Phycisphaerae > UBA1845 > UBA1845 > JAJRPG01. Next base: position 17,516 of record JAJRWX010000050.1, read on the forward strand.
ACTGTCACGGCAGCGGTCGCGACCATGTAGATAATGCCATCGCAGCACGTGATGAAGGGGCAACCTTTGACGAAAGCCTGAAGCCGGTGGTTAATCTGTCTGCGCAAATGTGTGGCACCTGTCATACCGATGCCCATCATCCAACCTTCGACGAGTGGAAACTATCCAAACATTCGACGGCCCTTGAAGGTCTTCGATCCAATCCGTTTGCCAACGACAGTTGCCTGGAATGTCACTCCCAGGACTTCCGTTACCAAACAGAACTGGCCACCGAAACGGGTGATCTGAGTAACATCCCGACGTTAGATTCCGCCCTGTTTTCTATCGAATGTGTCTCTTGCCATGCCCCGCATGGCGGCGTGGCACAGAACCATCAGTTACGTATGCCCGTGGCTGATTTGTGCGGCGAATGTCATACGCAAGAAGAGGCAACGCTAGGTAGTACGCCTCATCATCCGCAAATTGAGATGGTAACTGGTACTGGAGGCTTCGCAGCCGACGGAACAAGCTTGGTTCAAGCCGGTCCGCATTCGAGCTTGTTTGCCAGTGATGGCGAGGCTTGCGCACAATGTCATGTGGTTACGCACGATGTGGACGAACCCAATGATGGAAATCCCAATATCACAGGACACACATTCAACCCCTTCGATGAAGATATCACGACAATATCCCCTGAGCATCAGGCTGAACAGTTCGGTGGGTGTCTGATTTGTCACACGGCTGAAGGTGCTCAGGAACGTTTTGATCGAGTACAAACGGACATTGCAGCCAAACTCGATGCACTAAGCCCATTCTTTGATGCAGATAACCCGTCCTTTATTGATAAGAACACACTTACAATCGAGGATCAACTGCGTTACGAGACTGCCCAGTTCAACTTTAAGTATGTCGAGGCGGATGGTAGTCAAGGCGTGCATAATGCTTCATATGCCCGGGCTTTGTTAGATATTGCAGAGACTATTTTGAATGACTTAGCCGCAACATAACCAAATGCCGGTCAAGCGAATACACGCATCGGTCTGATCGGTCTGGTAGCTTGAAATGACTACCGGTATGACCATTTTATTCCCTTGACTCTAGCAAAAAAAATGTACGCTCGCGCAAGAGTTGCGCGTTAACTGTGTAGCCTGTGATTGTTAGTCAATTTTTTATATTCTGGCATGGATCATGCGAGGCAGTTGTTATTGTTGAGAAATGTGAGGGTTGACCGACTTTGTAACAATAGAAACTACTTGCCCCCTGTCATAACGCTAGGCGGGGGTTGTTGGAATTACAGTAGTAGAACAACGCATGAGGAGATCAGATTATGCTCAGAAAACAAACCCCGAGTTGGAAGCCGCTCATGGCCGTTGGTGTGACGGTCTCGTTATTTAGTTTGTCACTTTTGATGGTAGGTTGTCCAGGGGGCACGATCCCTCCACCTGGCAACCCCTGTGACAATGTGGACTGCCAGGATGGTCAAACCTGTATCGACGGCACATGCGTAGCTGATGATACGGGCAATGCCCCAACCTTACAGGGGTTAGATGCGAACAAGGCCATGATCCTACCGTTTGCGGTACAAGTCGCATACAACGATGACACTATGTTTTTTCACATGAGCTGGGAAGGCGACCGCGGGGATACGCACGATTATTTCCGATACACCAACGGCGCTTGGCAGCGTGAAGGCGGTGTCCGACGAGATGCCCAAGCAACGATCGATAACGATCCTCTGCGTGGTTCTACCAGTATAAACTCGACAATTTACGAATCCCGCGTCACATTTATGTTGGACGACCCCACCGGTCCTAATGCCGTCGCAGGCTTCGCCCAGTATGGCTGCATGTTAACTTGCCATGACAATAGCCGAGCTATGCCACAATGGATTCATGACGACGGTGAGGTTCATAAGTATCTACCGGATGATAAGCCCGGTCGCTTAGACCTATGGCACCACCGCCTGGGCCGGGCTAACCCCATTGGCCTATCTGACGATCAGTGGGTAGGTCTACGACAAGGTAAGGGTGATGATGGCGTCACCGACGAAGATGGCGGTTCCCGCCAGGGCGATGCAGGCACCGGACCATACGCCACGGGAAAGACCGATGGCGATGGCAATCCGCAGTGGGTATTCGACCCCAGTACGACCGGTGGCCTTTATGCCTTTGCCTTTGGGGACTTATTTACCAGCCCGATTCGTTATTTTGCGGATGACACCGCACTCAATATAGGCCCGAATGCACCGAACCCCATCGGTATCGATTACGCCGAAGCGATAGCCATGGGCTATGTGCCAAGTGAAGGCGATACCGTGCCTCGTCGTCGACTTCGACAAACAGAAGGTAGCCGGGGAGACATCACAGCAGCCGGTACGACTTTCACACCATCAGCCAACGATCCGCTCTTTGGCCGATGGAATTCGAATATTCAGCGTGCCATGGATACTGGCAATGATGATGACACTGCATTGGTTGACGGTAACATTTACAACATCGCTTTCGCTGTCCATGTAGGCATGGTTACCGTGCGGGATCATTATGTATCCTTCGCCTACACCCTTTCGCTAGGCGGCGGTGATGCCGACATTCAAGCTGTGAAGATTTCAGGTAGTGGCAGCGCTACGCTTCCAGACTTCTCAGATACCGCGCAGTTCCCGGTAACTAACTTGAATACCTTCTTGCCAGGCATTACCAGCTATGAATTTCTCAATGGTGATAACGCCGGGTTGGAATACATTGATCCTGCTACGGGCACAGCCGTTGACCAGAATCACGCAGGCGCTACCGGTTTAATGACGGGAGGCTTACGTTGCCAATCGTGCCATGCCGTTAGCGATGCTGACGTAGCATCCTTTACTGCATCGGGTACTGGTGCGTTCCCCGCTGGATCTATGGAATCGCTGGCACCACAACGCGGCGGGGTGACCTCGCCAACGCCGCTTCCCCCGCCATAGTTTTTCGCATAACAGCCTGTTTCATATAACGATATGATCGTGGCTGTGACATTTTGCATTCATCATTGACCCCGGCTCAGTAACCGTGCCGGGGTCTTTTTATTGCATATCCAGGCGCTAATCATCAACCCTGTACGCATTGTTTAGTAAATCGACTTGCTACCGCTCAACGGCATCGGCATCCGAACGTAAGTATCTACCAATACGCTACTTACGTCATTACCAATCCTGGGCATACTTAGCCACAAGCTCGGCCCGTATCCCGCTCAATCGATCATAGCCCACACGCTCCGCTCGAACAGGGTGAGCAACAATCCATGTGGTACCGCAAGCTAAGGCCGAACAAATAAAATTAACTTGGAGACGAGGCGTAATTGTTACGACTCCGCCTACTTTCTCTTGACTAATATGATTTTTTCTCAATTATGGAATGACTTGCATGAGACAGGTTGGCAATTACTAACTTTGAGAACCTATAGATCACAGGATTAAAAATGCCCTGGCGCGGGGCGTTGGTGTAGCACCTATTTCGATTCTAGTAAAAAGTATTAGGAGATCAGTCAATGTTAAGAAAACGGATGATAAGTTGGCAACCGCTCATAGCCATCGGGGTAACAATGTTTATCGTAGGATGTCCTACCATCACGACACCGCCGGACGATCCATGTGCCGGTGTGGACTGCACGGACGGCGAAACTTGCGTTGACGGTGTATGTGTCGCAGCACCAGTCGATACTACCGACCCTGTAGAGTTCACCAATGCAGACGGTATCAAAGGAGGCGCGCTGTACGACAAGTTTTACGACACACCGGATTTTGATAAAAATACTGATGACGCTGCGCAGATTATGGCATTTGGTGATTTCTTCCGCTGCAAACAGTGTCATGCTTGGGATCACCTCGGCAACATGGCCTCCTATATAGACCGTGCGCCAAAAACCACGCGGCCTAATGTGACTGCGATCAACCTGGCTGAACATGCCATGGACGAGTCTGCACAAGAATTGTTCGACGCCATAAAAACGGGAAATGGCGGACGACGATCTGTGTCCGCTGATTTGTCCACTTACGATCCCGCTGATCCAACAACAACAGCTGTGGGCGATCAGATGCCCAATTTCGGCGAAATTCTCACGGACGCCCAGATATGGGATCTCGTCAAATATCTCAAAGAGGACTTTTTAGATACAACCCAGCTGTACGACATCGACATCACAGGAACGTATCCGGATGGAACACGGACATTTTCAAATATCGGTAAAGACGGCGATCCGGTAAATGGGGATGCCCTATACGCAGCAAAATGTGCTGGATGTCACGGTGCAGACGGCCTTCTGATTCTCTTTGACAACGGTGAATTATCCATTGGCTCTTTCGCCCGTACTAAACCATATGAACTCTCTCACAAATCCAAGTTTGGTCAGCCCGGTTCAGCAATGGGGCCACAAGGCATTAATACAATCGAGGATATGAAAGACCTATTCGCTGCGCTAGTTGATTCAACGAACTTTCCTGATCCCGCACCGGCCCCATAGGCCTGTCCTTAATCTTTAGTCATTTTGAAACCCGCGATCACTCGACGATCGCGGGTTTTTTAACGCGCATTGACTGGCGTGGATGCTGTATTCATATTGCGCATGGTTATACCTGTAGCGTACTGGATCCCCAGCCTGTTTGATGGAATTGCCGAAGTCGCAACGTGAAGGCATAAACATGCCAACGACGCTCCTTCCACACTCATCGCATTTGACAAAAGCGTACAACACGCGGTAACACAAATGTAGCTCATGCCTCGATAGCGTTCACCAACCGCAGTGCAGCCGCATCTGGGCTTTTCTTCACGTACTGACATCACGGACTTCTCAATACCGGCGGTTGGTGTTTCGTGAATTTGCTGATCGAAATTCACCGTTCGGCACGGAAATTGCGTGTAAATTACCGTAGAGCTAGCTCTATTAAACTGTAGTGTCCGGTAGCAGATTTTGGGGGAGGTTATCGATGTTTGACCGCTACACGCTATAGGAATGCTAGTGATGGTTTCATGATGTCATGCGTCTTCTGCCTATAAAGTTGGAATAATTGAAAATGTCAGTTCATAGGATGCGTAAGTTATTGACCGCTATCGGGGCTATCCTGGCCATCGTGTCACTGATGACAATCATAACCTCCACCATTTTGAGCATATTGACTCAATCTGAGCCTATTGGCCTAGTCCTGGCCGAAGTTTTTACGCCGGCCATTTTGCTTCTCATCGGATTAGCCGGCATGCTCGGCAGCGCGCTCCTAGCTCGCAGACAAGGCTTAACTGTTCGTTTGTGGATGTTAGGTCTTGATGGGCTGCGCTCGCGCCACCTTGCCCAAGCAGGCTATACGATGCCAAGTGAGTTGTTGCAGGCGAACACCGAGCAGGATAACCCGTCGGCTTCAGATAATACGCCGACGAAACCACACAACAAAATAAAGGATGATATGCCGTTCGACCAGCGCAAGCCATATCAACCAAAGTTTCCTCCAATGTGGAACAATTTCATTTCCTACACGGGATTTTTTGTTTCACTAATGAGCATGCTGCTCATGCTGACATTTGGTTTGTTCAGCATGATATCTACCCACTCGAATCCCTATGTAGATATCATTGGCTACCTCGTACTACCGAGCGTATTGATCGCGGGTCTTGCATTTATACTTTGCGGTATTTTCATCAAGAGTTGGCGACTTAAGCGTACAGACCCTACCCAGAAATTAATCTTTCGCTTTCCACGCGTGGATTTCAATGATCCCATCCAGCGCAGGGCAGCGAAAGTTGTATTGGCCAGCTGTTTCATCTTGTTACCGGTGGTTGGTGTCAGTTCTTATCACGGGTATCACTACACCGATTCTGCCGACTTTTGCGCTAAAGCTTGCCATGCGGCCATGGAACCGCAAGCCACGGCTTATGAGTATTCCGCACATGCTCGTGTATCCTGCGCGGAATGTCATATCGGTTCCGGCGCAAGTTGGTTTGTGAAGTCAAAACTTTCCGGCACGCGGCAAGTCTTAGCCATGTGGCAAGATTCGTTTTCCCGACCCATACCGCCGGCCATTACCGAACTTCGTCCAGCGCGAGAGACATGCGAAAAGTGTCATTGGCCAAAGAAATTTTTTGGTCAACAACTACGTCGCATTGTGCATTATAGATCTGACGAAGATAACACACGGCTTGAATTCGACATGCTACTCAAGACCGGCGGAGGCGATGAATCGATGGGACGAGCTGAAGGCATCCACATGCATATGGCACTGGAAGGGAAAATTGAATATGTAGCCAACGACGACAAATTGCAGGATATTTCGTGGGTTCGTTATGTGGATCGTACCGGCGTGGCATCAATCTACCGAAACGATGGAAATCCAAGCTCCGACCCCAGGCCAAAAGGTGTCATTCGCCGGCTTGATTGTATGGATTGTCACAATCGCCCCGCACATAAATTTAAATCGCCCAAAGCTGCGATCGACATTTTTCTCGAAGTAGGTCGCATCGACACCACCTTACCTTTTATCAAGCGAGAAGCACTTGCTGCTTTAGTCGAACCATATCCTGATCGCGAAACGGCTGAGCGTGAAATAGGACGCCGTATGTTAGATTTCTATAAGAACCAATACCCCAATGTTTGGGATACTAGAAAAGCATCCGTCAAACAAGCGATCGATATGACACGACTAGCCTACCGTAAGAATTTTTTCCCGGATATGAAAGTCGATTGGCGCACCTATCCCGACAACATCGGCCATAAGATTTCCCCCGGCTGTTTCCGTTGTCATGATGGCTTGCACATCAACCAGAGAGGCGAACGACTGAGTCACGAGTGCAGCACGTGTCACACTTTCCTTAATCCGATCGACGAAAATGGGAGGAACTTGACCCAAGAAGGAGAATTTCAACACCCCTACGAGCTTGAGGGTTCACACATATCTCTACGTTGCGACAAGTGTCATACCGGAGGCATTACACCGTCTACATCATGCCAAGGGTGTCACACAACGGTCGTCAACTTTCGTGCCGGTACGCTGGCGGAATTTGAACTGGCCGCTCTCGAACCGGATGCCATGGTTGATGTTGATTGCGAGTCCTGCCATGATTTATCCGAACCCACTTCGATCGAATCGATTGACGTGATGTGCATGGATTGTCATGACGGCGAAGAAGGCTTCGAAGGTATGTTAGCCTCCTGGGCGAAGGAGGCGGAAACATTACTATCGCATGCTCAAGAGAAAACCAAGGGCGATACGGTCAAACAAAACATCTTGCACGCGCTGCGCAAAGCAGGCCCGATGCATAATATGAAAGCCACACGATCCATCGTACGAGAACTATTGTCATCAGAAAACGCGGCAACCAATCAAACAACAACAACAACAGATTGAAACGGGTGGCCCATGTCCTTTCTTTTGGACATGGGGGAATCGATGATAAACATACAGCGTCAAGATGACGTCACTACGTCTGGGTGCCCCATCCTTCGGGTACTCCCGAAGGGTGGGGAATGGATCTTGTTTCCGGCAACGCAAGTGTCACTATCATAGCACGCAACATCCGTCCCCCACCCTTTGCCAGTAGGCAAAGGATGGGGCACCCATGCATAGCACGCAACATTCTCACCCATGCGATCATCGACTCCCCCACCTCGAAAACGAGATGGGCCACCCACTACCGTAGCTATCACGCCTTCAATAACCATTCGACCACAGGTTGGGAGGGCACATCAAAGTCGTATTCGCGTAAGTGAGCTTTAGGTATCCAGCGTAAATGGTTATCCGTCGTTTCCTTGACCTCGCCACTAATCACGCCGCAAAAGAAATAACGAAGCTCGGTTGCCTGACCATCAATGTTTTCCATCAATGGCGGCTGACCAGCGACCACTTCAATGGTTAGCCCAAGCTGCTCTACAGCCATGCGGCGTATGGCTTGTTCCGGCGTTTCATGCTCATTAGCCAAGTCACGCGGAAATGTCCACAGGCCGGTCCCTTCCATCGCATCGCGACCGGCGCCAACGCGTTCAATGAGCATGTGATTATCCGAACGTTCAATTAACCCGGCCACACAGATCCTTCGAGATTGCCGATGACTCATACACTACCCCATGTGCGCTTAGCGCTCACTCGTACCTACCTACCCGATTGACAGTCTACGACGCGACAATCACAGGTGCCGCGGGCGAACGTAAGATAAGTGTTTGTGAACCAATCCCGAAAGCGAGCAGTCCGACGGACAGCGCTACGCGAATCAGCCACCATTTACCCTGTTGTGGCGCATGGATAGGTCGAAGTAATCCGGGCACAACTTGCCGCGATATAACACCATTGGTTGATACCCAGCGAACATATCCAAGCATACCGCCCGGTGGATACGACTGCCGCAAAAACTGTCTCGCTTGCTCTGCTACGGATGCCCGATACGCTTCAATGGTTTGATCTTTTAGCTTTAATCTTGGGTTTCGAGAAGCATGAGCGGCTACCCATACCGGCATACCCCTGGCTTCTATCTCCAGTGACAACAACCAACAAAACAAAACGACAATCGTAGTGCCCACCAGCAAAGGCCACGTACCATAGGGACGTGCCCGGTGTAAAACCCGGTGCATCACAGCACCAATCATTAAGCCAAAAAGCGGAAAGAAAAACAAGCCAAGAAAAAAGGGAAGCTGCGCCGCATTTGAAAGTAACCAACCCAAAGGTACTGATGCGAGCAACCCGGCCAAGGTAGCCACGATCAGATGCCATCGGTTTTCATGTGAAGTCGAATGATCTTCAGAAGGCATCCTTTCATCTTCAACTTGACTCCGGCCTGTCGGTTGTATCGGAGACGCGATTTCTTGAACATTGTTTACAGGTGTAGAGGTTACATCCTGTTCATGATCTATGTTCGTCGAATTCATATACTGATCCACCACTTCGCCAGGCGATAACCAACCCCTGCAGCTACAACACACGTCACTACGCTACCGATGATGTTCAACATCGCCAAGTAGTAATCCCGCGACTCCACTAATTTGAGCGTATCTAATGAAAATGTACTGAAAGTTGTAAACCCGCCGAGCAAGCCGACCAGAATAGCGGAGCGCACGCGCGGGTCCAGCGATGAACCTTCCAGATGTTCGCTTAGAAAACCTATGGCCAAGCAACCCACCACGTTGACCGTGAACGTACCTATGGGAAAAGCAACATCATGGCGTTGTACGAACGTAGCCATCGCGTGCCGGAGCATACTCCCCACCGCACCGCCGAACCCCACGTACATCATATGTGTCAAAAGATCTCTCCTCCTAAACGTCACCCTGCGAACTTGGCAAACGTCACAGCCACCATATCTTGACGCATTGATCTGTCCCATGCAACTAGGCTTAATTAGAACAAGCTCTATTTAACTGTAACATCCCGTAGCATGTTGTTCACGGAGGTTTTCGATGTTTCCACGCTACACTTGATTGTTAAACGCGCTAGTCACAGTTTGGTTTGTAGGAAATAACTACAAGTCGGCAAAACATGGAAATCGCAGGCTATTGTTTGGGTGCAAGACCAACTAGGCGGGCTTGAGTGGGGTGGCATGGACAAGCGTCGCGTTTAAGGGATCGCAGATGAAAAGAGGCGTAGGAGCGACGCTTGCCCGTGCTTTTCATCGGTTGCGCTCGCACGGGCAAACGCAGCGAGCAGCATCCATTGGACATTCGACAGCCCGATTCCGCGGCGTTTGTCCATGCCACCCTCACGCCAATTTTGTCATGCATCCCCTATTGTTTGGGCTGATCGCCTTTGGTCGACTTAGCCTTTACGTTTTCACGGGGCTTAGTCGAAGTAGGTCTAGCCCGGCGGGAAGTCGTACCAGTTGCCGGCTTGATCATCGGTCGCCTGTCTTTGGATGGCGCTACGAATTCAACGACTAGCGTGATAAACTGTTGATCTATCGTTTTGGCATGAGATACCGACGCTTTCGCGGTTGGATGAACTTTATCGGCTAAAGCACGCCCTACGCTTTTATTTTTCTCTCGTTTACTAGCTACGTTTTGTCGCAAGGCTGCTTCGCGTCTTTCAACCAACGGGCTATGACTAACACCTGACTCATCCGCGTCTTTGCGGTTACTATCATTCGGCGATGTGGAAACTACATGAGCATCGTCACGGCGTTTGCTTGGACTACGCTGTCCCGAGGCCTCACGTTCGGTCGAAAGTTTTTTTGACTGGGTATCATCACTACTTATGGTATCTGTAAATGTGAACACGTCCTCCGGTAGCCCTATAGCCTTGATGATTTCAGCGAGAATATCATCTTCGGATTCTTTGACTTCAACTGACTTTTTAGTTTTTTCGTCCACACGCACGGTTGGTTCCATCGCTTCGTTTCGGGAATCCCCGAGGACCGGGGTCGGTGTTTGCTGAAAATGCGTAAGGCTCGTTTGGGCTTGCGCCAGACCGCGAACGACCAATGGGCCGGCAGATAGTGTGACATCCTTGTCCCTTACTCCATCGACGGCTATATGGTCCAGCAGTGTTTGCATGTCATCAATGGGAATACGCACCAACATTTGACTTTGATTGTCGCCGCGAAAATTTTGTCCCGTCCGTCCTTCATAATAAAACGATTGACGGCGCAACTTTGTAGGCTTAGTCAATGTCGTCCGCGCGCCGGCATCCACCAACCCCTGCGAATCCAATTGCTTCTTGAATGCCTCTCGGACCTGTTCAAGTTGACTGACGTCGCGCATGACTAATCGCAGACGAACAGGTTCATTCCTAAAAGCATGGGAGGGTAGAAAATCAAGTTTCTCGCCGGTAGCCAGACGCTGCTCAGTGTGGGCCTGATCGAGAATAGCCGGTGTAGATGCGACCCCTGTTCGAGCCATCGGACGATCAGATGCAGACTTCTCAACCGCATTGGGGACTATTGTAGCTACCGAACCGGGAGCTTTGCGGCTTCTGCTGCGTGCCATTCGGGTCATGTCCGTCGATCGTTTAGCCGTCGATTTACGTGTTTCCAAGCCCTCGGCATGCGCCTCGTTTTCTTCCATGACCATAGCCACTTGGTCGAGTTTCAAATCATGAGATTGACCGGTCGGACGCATATACCACCAACCGCCCGTGATCACGATGGCCAACGCCGCAGCCATAGATAGCATGGCACGCCACGGTCGCCATGAACCGGTGGCTTGATACGGTGTCACATTCGCGTCACCGAGAAGGGCCTGCCGTTCGAGCAATCGAATAACATCCCCAGCCATCGCTTCCGGCGCACGTTGGCGAGGCAGTGACGCCGTCAACTCCCGCGTGCTTCGTAAATCAGCCAACAGCGCCCGTGCAGATTCATCCCGGGCTAACTCACGCTCGATATATTCACGCTCGCGGGCATTCACTTCCCCATCCAGGTAGGCGCTCAATAGTTGGGCTAGCTGTTCGTGACTCATCGGTTATAGCATCCGTAGGTTTTGATGTTTCGCATTGTTGTAGAAATCTTTCGATCAAACCGGGTATTGATGGCTACATAAACATAGCGCTTGTTTTAGTCACCCTCCAGACGAGTCTCATCTCGCAACCAAGGTTTCAATGTTTCTCGCAAGGCCATACGCGCTCGATGAAGACGGGACTTGACCGTACCAATCGGCAGTTCAAGAATGTCACTGATGGTCTGATAGTCCATATCCTCGACATCGCGCAATACAACGACAGCACGTTGATCGTCATCCAGCGCCTGCATCGCTTCGAGCAGTTGATGCTGCAAAGTTTGATCTCGCATCGCATCCGAAGCGTCGTCGGTGTAACGCATCAGACCCAACGCTTGTGATGAAGCCAAGTCCTGCGTCTCGTCCAATTCGACCGTTCTTCGCACACGGCTCGATCGACGATCGGATAGCGCTAAATTGACGGCAATCCGAAATATCCATGTATAAAATCCGCTCTCCTGGCGGAAGGACGTGATACGCTGAAAGGCTTTGAGAAACGCTTCCTGTGTCAAGTCACGAGCATCTTCAGCGTTTCCCGCAATGCGCCAGACCGCGTTATACACACGATCCTGATACTTCACGATTAGCGCACCAAAGGCTTCGGATTTCCCAGCTTTCGCGCCCTTGATCAGTTCGGCATCCTCCAACGGAACCGGTTCCATTGGCCGACTCTCAGCCACCCGATTCCAATCCTTTGGACGCTCTACCACCGCCTCAAGTTCCCAAGGGTTGTCATATTTACAACCATCCAGCGACTGATCAACTACTCCCGATAACCTATCTTGCCGCTACGCGATACTATGGTCAATGAGCTGGTCCCCCCGAAAAGGCTGTATGACGGTTTGAGTGGGCTTGAGTGGGGTGGCATAGACATGCGTCGCGGGCAAAGTGTCGCAGATTCTGAAAAGGCGTCTGTGGCGACGATGGCCTGCCTCGGCAGTAAAAATGGGGTGGAGCTACAACGCAGCGGGTTTCAGATTCCGCAGCCACCACTTGTTATTCGCATCTGGTTCCTCAACCTTCCTCGCCGACAGCCTTATCATGCTCCAACTGCGACAGCCAATAGCACGCCAGTGGCGCGGGAATCTTCAGGATGTTCGTACCGCCGACGGCGTTATTGGCAGATTGCGATTTCGCCTGGATCGTGCAAGCCTCGAAATCGGCCATGTCGCGCGTGACGACGTAGGCGTGTGAGATGTGCTTCTGGTCGCACAGCATCCGAAGACCCTTGAGGTCGTCCATTCTGACGATGCTTCCGCTGTATTTGACCTCGAACGGGATCAGCTTGCCGCCGACCTCGGCCACGATGTCCACCTCATGGTCTTTCTTGCCCCGCCAGTAGGAGAAGCCGACGCTGATCTGGTAGTAGTGACTAAACACATGCTTGAAGAACGCCGTCTCAACAGCCGCGCCCAAGCGCGTTCTGTCTTCAAGAAGCGCCTTGCCCTTAAGCAGTACACTTCCGGCGATGGCGGCGTCGGCCAGGTATATCTTGTATCGCGCACGAAGGATTTCCTTACCGTACCCGTATGGCGGCAGCTTGTAGATCAGGTGCGCTGCTTCTAGTAGAGCAAGGAAGTTGTTGACGGTCGGCTTCTTCAAGTCCAAGTTGTTGCATAGCTGCGGCATGTCGAGAATGCCGCCGTCGTGCAAGCACAGGTACAGGAAGGTCTTTTCGAGTTCCAGCACTCGGCGCACGCCGAACAGCGCCGTCATGTCGCGCTTGAGAACCTTGTCAACGATGTCTTCTCGGAGCAGGCGCTGTGCCGTCCCGATGTTCTCCACCTGTGCCGTCTGCGGAAACCCGCCGCGCAAAAGATACTCGTGGAAGTGCGCGACCAGAGGCCGGGCAGTTTCTCCTACGCGAATGCGGTCGGGTTGCGACCAGTCGAATACCTCGGTGAGTGACGAAACCGCCGGGAGCTTGGGCAGTTCAATCTTCTTGATTTGCAGATACTCGAAGAAGGACAGGGTTGGTAGTTTGATTGTGTGCCAGCGTCCGACACCAGACTCCAGTCCTTCCGTGTTGATCGGTATGGCCGAGCCGGTGACGGCGATACGCCGTTTCTTCTGGAAGTCGGTCTGGAGTTTGAGCCAAGTCGGCCACTCGCCCGTGTTCTGGATTTCATCGAGTAGCAGGTACTCCAACCCTTCGGGTGGTGGCTGTAGCTCGCGCCAGAGGTCTAGCACGCCTTCGAGCCCGATCAGCTTCATCAGCGGGTGGTCGAAGGTGACATAGAGAATTTGCTCAGGGCGGATGCCCGTGCAGAGCAACTCCTCGATGGATTGAAGAAGCAGTGTCGTCTTGCCGACTTGCCTTGCCCCGCTGAGTTGGACGGCACGAGGAGCCGGGGGATCGGTCAGCCACTCCATCAACTGCGGAAAGACCGCCCGCCGCCATGGTGGAAGATCTGGAACCTCCCCGCCATCCCACCAAGGGTTGTATTGGCGGAGAACCGCGAAAAGCTCATTCTTGGACACTATCACGGTTGAATTATACCACGAAAAGGAAAATAGGACAAGTATACTTAACCTAAACAAGAATAATAAGCAGATTCTGACGGAACCAAACCTGTTTCTGGCGTCCACCTGATAACTCAATGCTCGCTTGACATCGGGTCGATATATCCTATTATCCGGATATATGGAATTACGTGATGGTGATGCACCTGACTATTGAACCGGAAAATGTATTCAAAGCCATGGCCGATGGCACGCGGCAGCGAACCCTGACGGTGCTGGCGCGGCATGAGTTGAGCGTTTCGGAGTTGGTAGATATCCTTCGCCAGCCTCAATCCACCGTGTCGCGACACCTACGCGTGCTGCGCGAAGCCGGCTTGATTCAGGATCGACGTGAGGGCAACATGGTGCTGTACTCACTACCCCTATTACATAGCCCATCAACGGAGGGCGATGCAGGTTCGTTATCGGGCGATTTGCTAAATTGGGTGGCTCGTCAACCGATGGTTGAGCCACTGGCATCACGATTGGAATCCGTGCTACAGCGGCGTAAGGAATTGAGCGACAAATTCTTTGGGCGGGTAGGACATGAATGGGACGATTTGCGTGAGCAGAGCTTTGGAAGCCAGTTTCACCTTGAAGCGTTTCTAGCCCTGCTGCCCCGATCGTGGCGCGTGGCGGATGTAGGTACGGGTACGGGATCATTGCTACCTACGTTGGCCCGTCACTTTCAGACCGTTGTGGGTATTGATCCCGTCGATGCGATGCTCGACATTGCACGGCGTCGCATAGACGAAGCGGGATGCAACAATGTTGAGCTTCATCGCGGTGATTTGTCTGCGCTGCCGTTACCTTCCCATGCGGTAGACTTAGTCGTTGCAGCGCTGGTCTTGCATCATGTGCCGTCGCCGCAAGATGCGATGACGCAGCTACACCGCATTGCCAAACATGCCGGTCGTGTGATGATTATTGAGCAAGGGCCGCACCTGGAACAGTCTTTTTACGATCGGATGCAAGACCATTGGTGGGGTTTTGAACGTGATTGGCTTTGTCAGCAATTACGTCAAGTTGGCTTTGTTGATGTCGACGCACACGCGTTGGTCACGGTCGATCGTGCCAAGGATGCACCGGAATTATATGTAATCACAGCGACGAAGCACGCGCTGCGTAAGATAGAACCAGAGTAAAAACAGCGTATACGCATCAGAAGATGATACGCGATAACCATGTAGGAGAAGACGATGACGACTGCCGTACAAGATTACAAAGTAGCTGATATAACCCTTGCAGATTTCGGTCGCAAAGAAATTGACATCGCCGAACATGAGATGCCCGGCATGATGGCGACGCTGGCGGAATACGGCGACCAAAAACCGCTGGCCGGCTCCCGTATCATGGGATCGTTGCACATGACCATCCAGACGGCTGTGCTGATCGAAACCCTGGCAAAATTAGGCGCAGATGTACGCTGGTGTAGCTGCAACATTTTCAGCACGCAGGACCACGCAGCGGCGGCTATCGCCAAAACAAACGTCCCCGTCTTTGCCTGGAAGGGCGAATCTCTACAGGAGTACTGGTGGTGTACGAATCAGGCGCTCACCTTCCCCGAGGGCGGCCCGACGCTGATTGTTGATGACGGCGGTGATGCCACTATGCTCATTCATATGGGTGTTGAAGCCGAAGATGCTTTCGCCAAAGATGGCACGCTTCCTGATCCATCCCAAGCCGACAACGAAGAGATGGCTGTTATTCTCACACTCATTCGTGATGAACTTCAAAAAGACCCGCAACGATGGCATAACGTAGCGAAAGAACTTATTGGCGTGAGCGAGGAAACCACCACGGGCGTGCATCGTTTATATCAGCGTGAACAAGCCGGCACCCTGCTATTCCCAGCGATCAACGTCAACGACAGTGTCACCAAAAGTAAATTCGACAATCTCTATGGATGCCGCCATTCGTTGGTAGACGGCATCATGCGGGCCACCGACGTGATGCTCGCCGGTAAACTATCCGTCGTTTGTGGTTACGGTGATGTCGGTAAAGGCTGTGCGCAAAGCCTTCGTGCTCAAGGTAGTCGCGTGATCGTAACGGAAATCGATCCCATTTGTGCGCTACAAGCTGCGATGGAAGGGTTCGAGGTTCGCACGCTGGACGAAGTCGTTAGCCAGGCCCATGTTTTTGTGACGACTACGGGCAACAAAGACATCATCTTAGCGGCACATATGGGCAAAATGAGGGACCAGGCGATTGTCTGCAACATTGGCCACTTCGACAATGAAATTGACATGGCGGGTTTGAAAGAAACACCCGGCATTACCCACATGGAAATCAAACCGCAGGTAGACAAGTGGACCTTCCCCAATGGTCATTGCATAATCGTGCTCGCAGAAGGGCGCCTGGTGAACCTCGGCTGTGCCACGGGGCATCCGAGTTTTGTGATGAGCAATAGCTTTACTAATCAGGTGATTGCGCAGATCGAGTTGTTCACCAACACTGCGAAGTATGAAAAGAAGGTGTACGTGCTGCCCAAGCATCTTGATGAAAAGGTAGCCCGACTGCACTTGGACAAACTCGACGTTAAGTTGACCAAGTTGCGACCCGACCAAGCAGACTATATCGGTGTGAGCGTGGACGGACCTTACAAACCGGAACACTATCGATACTAATGCGCCGCATGCATAGAATATGTGCCCCATCCTTCGGGTACTCCCGAAGGGTGGGGGACGGATCTTGCGTCGAAAGGCATCGCAAGTGACACTATTATGTCACGAAACGTCCTTCCCCCCACCCGCTGATCCGAGCCGGTAGCGCCAGCGCCCGGTGTTTTCGGATAGTCACGCGCTGCGCATGTTCTACGTGATTGCGGCGTGTATGGCGTTTTGAAGACACGGGTCGCTTGCGCTCGCCGCTCGGATTAGTGGGGGATATATCTTGTTTAGCATGGTATTACAAGTGTCACTACTATTGCTCATGGCATCCTTCCCCCATCCTTTGCCGGTAGGCAAAGGATGGGGCACCCGCATGCCACCCACTGTCATGCGTATGGCATTCACATGCTTGGTTATCACTGCTATGGCGTCACCTGTGATGGCACAAACAGATGCATCGCGACATGCTCATAAGGTGCTGCGTAGTACCCTCGCATCGCAACAACTCGACTTTACCATGTATCCAAGTGAACATTTCGTCTTGGCTACGGATGCTGACAAAACGATCGCGAACTCGACGCTGCACGAACTGGAAGCTACATACCAACATATTCAGCGTTGGGCTGATTCGCTTGAATTATCCATTGATACGGCTCACGAAGCCTGGCCTGTTATCTATTTCATGCACCAACTTGATTATGAGCGAAATAGTTATCACGTCGGCACGGCGGCAACACAAGAATTTGGGTTCTACTTGCCATCGCAACACTTAGCTATTTTTCTCGATATCACCAACCATACACAAATGCGCAACGCCGATGAACGCATCGCTCAACTACAAGCCTCTATTCGTACGCTTGCCGAGTTATCCACCGATGACAACGAGGCCCAGCGACGAAAGATGCGCGAGCAATTGGATGCGCTTTTAACTAACAAGAGTCATATTCATCAGCGCTTCCAGCAACTCGTCGTTCGCCATGAAGCGGCCCATATGATCCTTAACGGCCTGGGGATTCTAAATCCAAATACAACCAACCCTGACTGGCTGACCGAAGGGATTGCTTGCCTCTTTGAAACCCAATCTCCCAACAACGATCGTCCCAACTCAAACCCCATGCGCTTAGCGGATTTACAACGTGCCTTGTCGCAACCGCCCGACAGCGTACCTCACCAACGCCAAGCGATTGTCCCGCTTGCCACCTTTGTAGATGAAACAACTTTCTCCACACGATCAACCCATGAAACGGCATGGCGTTATGCGCAGGCCTGGGCTTTGGTACAATATATGCAAGCGAATCATCCAACACTATTTACCTCTTTTCTTACCTGCCAGGCTAGGACCACCATTTTGCCTAAAAGTCAAAAGGTGTCGCCGTGTTTCAAAACGACCTTTTTGACCAACGACAGCCAATTTGAGTCACAGTGGGACAATTGGCTTTCCTCCCTAAAGCTCGACCACGCCCAGGGACGACGATAAAGTACGCAGCGTTGATCTTCGACAGGATCAACGACGTTTGAATTGAGTTTGTCGAGGCGCGGCGCGTAACTATGGAAATTATCATCGCGGGCACCGGCGAGGTGGGGGGGCATGCCGCAGACGTGCTATCTAAGGCCGGGCATAACGTCACGGTCATAGACCTTAACCAAGAACGACTTCAACTACTCAACAATTCTCTCGACCTGAGTACGTTAACCGGACATTGCGCGCATTACAGCGTACTCGAAGAAGCAGGCGTAGGCGATTGCGATTTGTTCATTGCGGCTACGCAGTCTGATGAAGTCAACATGCTTTCTTCGTTTCTGGCTAAAGCAGCTGGGGCCAAGAAAACGATCTCGCGCGTTCATCACACCGCCAACTTCTCGTTAAGCAAAACAGCCATCGCTGCCAAGCTCGGGATCGACGACCTCATCTGCCCGGAGCACGCCACCGCGATGGCTATCGCTCGACAGTTACGCAATCCCGGCACTATTGCCTTAGAAGAGTTTGGTAAAGGGAAAATCTTCATGCAGCGATTCCCGGTATCCAAAGGTGCGCAAGCGATTGGAAAAAACCTAGCTGACGTCGAGCTACCGCACAATACGCGCCTGGCTATCGCAGAATGTGGGGATGAAGTATCGCTGGCCACCGCGCAAACGCGCGTGGCCGAAGGGGATGTCGTCACGCTCATCGGCGAGGTAAAGACTTTTGACACAGCACGAAAATTATTCAACAAAGACAAAGAAAAGCGAATGACGGTAGCCATTATGGGGCAATCCTCAACGGCGGTTTGGTTGGGGCGCGCACTCAAGAGCCGATTGTTTTCCGTCCGTGTTTTCGTCGATGAATACGAACGCGCCGAACAACTTGCTGAAAAATTACCCCACGCGACAATCATCGAATCCGACCCCACCGACACAGCCGTGTTCGCGGAAGAACATCTCGAAGCCCTTGATACATTCATCGCGGTCACCGAAGATGACGAGCACAACATTTTAGGTTGCGCACAAGCCAAAACACTCGGCGTGGGCAAGAGCATTGCCGTCGTCCAACGTACCAAATACTTACATTTGTTTGAGCACGTGGGTATCGATCATGCCTTTAGCCCGCGACAAGTTGCCGTCAACGCTATCGAACATCTCATCGATGTCGGACCGGTTCGATCCGTCGCTAAGTTCGAGGGTGGCGTCGCCGAAGTCTACGAAGTTAGACCATCCCCCAAAGCGGCTATCCTGGGGCGCGAGTTGCGCACGCTCGAACTGCCTTCACAATCGATGATCGCGGCGATTCGTCGCGGTGACCGGGTCTACGTACCGGGTGCGGAGGACCAAATTGCTCCCGGCGATACCGTACTGATCATCGGTCCGTATGGCATTAACGAGAAACTTCTCAAACTGTTCACAACATCATGACCATCGATTTCCGCGTCATCGCCAGACAGCTAGGCCTGCTTCTATTCGTACTTAGTGCGATCGTCTTGGGCATGGCGGGCTTTGCGATTGTAGAGCAGGGTATTAGCGCTCTATGGCGTAGTCCCGATGCCCACGCCATGCTGCTCACCGCCGTTGTCGGCTCGGTGATCGCGACGGCGCTTGTATGCATGGGAAAACGAACCACATCCATCCTGGGTTTTCGTGAAGCGTTACTACTGGTCGCCCTGAGTTGGATCATTGGTGGATTCATCGCCGCACTACCTTTTAGATTTTGGGCAGCACTGCGACCGGACGCCGGCATGATCGCCCACGATTTCGACACCCTGGTCAATTGCTACTTCGAGTCCGTCAGTGGGCTAACCACCACCGGATCCACCATTGTTCAAGCCATCGGCACGCTACCGCGAAGCATCCTGCTTTGGCGCTCACTCATACAATGGCTCGGTGGACTTGGTATCGTTGTTTTGTTTGTCGCCGTGCTACCCATGCTCGGCGTAGGCGGTCGCCGCATCTACCGCATTGAAGCGCCCGGCCCTACACCCGACGGCGTTCGGCCACGCATCGCCGAAGCCGCTCGCGCACTCTGGTACATCTATCTAGGCCTGACCGTGGCTGAGATCATCGCACTTCGCATCGCAGGTATGGGCTGGTTCGATGCCACTTGTCATACACTCACGACCCTCGCCACCGGCGGTTTTAGTACGCAAGATGCCAGTGCCGCCGGTTTTTCATCGCCGGCTATTCAATACATCCTCATGTTCTTCATGTTGTTAGCCGGGATTAATTTTGGCTTATACCATTTCGTCCTGCGCGGTGAATGGCGCAAAGCCATTAAAGACCATGAACTTCGTTGCTACCTCGCATTAGTGGCGATCGCTACGGTTATCATCACGGTTTCGGTTTTCCGAAACAGTTCGCTCCCACCATCCGACGAAGGTCAACCCGCAGGCATCACCCAGGCATTTCAACATAGTCTTTTCCAAGTGCTGGCCATACAGACTACGACGGGTTTTTGTAGCGCCGACTTCGACACCTGGACTTTTGTGCCCAAGGCGATTTTATGCGTGCTCATGTTCGTCGGCGGATGTGCCGGCTCTACCGGTGGCGGTATCAAAGTTATCCGCATTATGATCGTTGCCAAGGTGATGATGGCGGAAATCGAACATGTCTACCGGCCTAAAGTCGTACGAACGGTTAAAATCGGCCAAACCACTATCGACGCAGATCTCAAGCGCAGTATCTTGGTGTACGTGCTTGGGATTCTATTACTCTTCGCGCTGGGTACGGGCGGACTGATGTTTTTCGACGCCCATAACGGGATAGATATTACCACCGCAGCCACCGCCTCCGCCTCCACACTCAACAACATCGGCCCCGGCTTAGCCCGCGTCGGCGCGACGCAAAACTATGCATGGTTTTCAGCACCAAGTAAAATTGTTATGTGTATGCTTATGATTTTGGGGCGACTTGAAATGTTTACCATCATCGTGCTATTTACGCCGCGATACTGGCGCGGAGAATAGCTAAAAAGTCAGATGTTGGTGTCCGACAAAAGCGACCGATTGTCTGATGATTTTCTAAACCAAGTAGGAGATGTTCGTGGGACTTTCCAACCTTCGACGATTCGACGTTCAGGCTCGATACGCCGCCATGATGTCCATCGCATCCGTCATACCTCTCATGGCTGCGATCTATCTGATCTGGCGTAACTACAACCATCAACTTGGACAAATCGTATACGGGGCTAAAGGCACCTACATTGTGATGCTTCTAGCCTGTGTAGGTGCCTCATCGCTGCCAGGTCTCATCGGTTTTGTGCTGGGCTGGAGCAGTTCCGGTCAACGCCGCAACGACCAACCCACAAAATCCTGGATCGGCTTCATACTCGGTGCGGGGGTACTGACAGCCAACTTCATTATTTTATTGGCCTTCTGGATGCTCAGACTCAAACAAGGATAATGATGCTTCTATCGCGACCATCCATAGATATAAGAAACATACTTTTTTCCTTCGACTTAAGCCATAAGGAGCGTTTCAAATGAACCGAACGATCTTGTCTAGAATGCTGGCCATACCTACGGCCCCGTTCGCTGAACATCGCGTGATCGACTACATCAAAACGTTTAGCCAACGTCGACCCGGCGTAAGTTTCAAACAAGATCAAGTTGGCAATCTGCTCATCCATATCCGTCGTCGAAACAGAAAAGTAGCCAGACCGGTTTGCATCACCGCCCATCTGGATCACCCGGGCTTCGTGGTTGAAAAAATGATCTCAAAAACGCGCCTACGCGCTCACTGGCGCGGCGGTGTTCCCCAACCATATTTCGCCGGCAGTAAAGTAAGATTATTCGACGGCGACCGCATCATCAAAGGTAAAGTCCGCGCCACGACTTCCGTCACATATAGCGGCAAAAAACGTGTGGACTCAGCCACGATAGACGTGCCCGAAAGCGTTTCCCCCGGGTCGATTGGCATGTGGGATTTTCCCGACGTTACCTTTCGAGGTTCGAAAATCTATGCCCGTGATTGCGACGACATCGCCGGCGCCTCAGCGATGCTGTGCGCCATAGATCAATTGTCGAAACAAAACCAGACCTGCGATGCCTACTTCCTCTTCACACGTGCAGAAGAGGTTGGCTTTGTCGGGGCTATCGCTGCATGTCGGTTAGGCACCATCCCCAAAAAATGTTTCGTCGTTGCCATGGAGACCAGCTCACAATTGCCCAACGCCCGCATGGGTGATGGCCCTATCCTGCGCGTGGGCGATCGAACCAGTGCCTTTACGCCGGCTGCGACTTCGCATTGTTATCGTATCGCTAGAGAATTAGCCCGCGACGATTCTTCGTTTCAATACCAACGCAAACTCATGGACGGGGGAACCTGCGAATCCTCCGCATATTGCTCATTAGGATATGAAGCCACCGGACTCTGCGTCGCGCTGGGGAATTACCATAACATCAACGCCAAGCGCGGCACGCTAGGCCCGGAGTATATTGACCTCCGTGATTTTGACAGCGTCGTCAAATGGTTCGTCTCATTAGCCCAAGCACCGTTTCCCTACACCGGCGCCGACCAACAACTCGCATCGCAAATTAAAGACCTTGAAAAGACCTACAAAAAACTATTGCGCGCTTCCATCAAAAAACCTTGCTGAGAATCCATCGCAACTGACCGAGACGCGCCCGTGAGGAAGTGGTTTCTGCGCGATTAACATTGGCCGCTTCCTGACGGGCGCAGTTCGGATAGAGGGGCCGTTTCTTCACAGGCGCGGTTCGGGTTAGCCCGTCAACCCGCCATGGCTGCGTCCACGATGTCGTTCCCCGCACGCACGCCACGGGCCATATTCTCACTCAACTGAGCTATTTGACTTGCATAGCGCCGCACGGAAAAACATTCGTACGCATGACCCCGTGCCACTTCGCGCCCCTTCAACTGTGACGTGCGATCGATTAAACACCGCGCCAACGGAATAGCAATTGACTTATAAGGCACGGGCTTAACCAACAAGCCATTTAATTTATTGGCTATTAATTCCGCATGAGCACGGGTGGCTGTCGCAATCACAGCCGTATTCGCCGCCATGGCCCAGGCCAGCGCCGTCGTATCTGAGTCATCACGATCCGGCGCCAGGTATATATCTGCTATGCAAATCATTTGTTCAATGGACGTCTGACGTGGTGGCACCATCAAGTCATCTTGCCGGTGCAACATGGCCTGCATCTGTTTCCCATGCATCGATTGTGGTGAAACACCGTGAACACACAACCGCATCGACTCCATTTGGTAACTAGCCAGGTTTATGGCCAACGCCGATTCAAACGGACTACCCGCACGTATCGACTCATCACCAACGACCACCAACAAATTATCCCGCGACAACCCCATCGCCGCCCGCGTGCCACCTTTTTGCCATTGGTGTATCTGAGAAAAATCGACCCCCACGCGAATGACCACACACAACTCCGGTTGTATTCCGCCTTCGATCAAATGGCGCCGTACGGTCTCCGTCGAACAAGCCACCGCAAAACGCTTTAACCTAGCCAAGGTACGCATCCATCTTAACTGCGAAGCCGTCATCGCCGGGTCAGACACATGTAACACCAACGGTACCTCCGTCGCTATCGGTGCCTTCGCTGATAGTCCTGCACGTAAACCCCAAGCATGAATCACATCAATACGATACTCACTGACCATGCGACGCATCAACGGCATGGTAAGCAGCCCCGCCAACGGCATGCGCGGTAGTGGAATCATTTTCGCCGTTAATTTTTGATCTATCAAACCGGAAGGTGAGGCGATATATTGTTGATAACGATCCACTTCCCAACGATCAACAAGCTGTCGCAAGGCGATAAGCCCCTGCCAACCTACGCTATCATCCAAGACATGCAGCACGCGCATCATGAGGGACCGTCGAATTCGTCAGCTTCATAATCATAAAACAATTTAGCAATCCGATCCGTCAACAAAGCCGACAGCTCTTTGCTAATCGCATCCTTAGTGCGCAATCGAGCTACATCACTGCCCGACAATCGCGCACTCACCACATGACCGGACGGACTGGTCGGCCAAACGCGTACCCGTGACCGCTTCTCACCGTGGGCATCAATCACCTTGACCGTCACCATGATATAAGCCGCATTATTGGCATCGTGAATGTCTTCCTGCGCAAGAAAATCTTTAATCTCTACCCAAAGCACCTGAGAAGCCCCGGCTAATTGTCCTATTTCTCGACAACCGCGCTTGGCAAAATCCAGATGCGTGCGGCGGAGATTCTCTATCGTAGCCCGAGCCACGACCCTTTTAGCTGCTTCGTGTTTAACCAACGCCTGACTTAAATCATCCGTAATATATTTCCACGCCGGCGGCCAATCCATCGCCTGCCCCGGGTCATCTACCAATACCAGGATTGGCTCATCAGCTAACCTGAACTGCGCTTCAATCGTCGCAGCCTGCCCCACACCCATCATGTACAGAAGCTGCCCGCCGGAAAATCCGCATCCCGCCAAAATCGGCAAAGCCATACAAAACACGCAACCAACGACATAACGTCTGATATCACGTGAATCATTAAACATGGTTACTAGTGCTTTGTCACAGCTAAGAATTCGGGTGGCATGGGTAAGTCCCGATGTATCCCGACGTAAAGTCGGGATACATCGGGACTTACCCGTGTAGTTCCGGAGGCCGACACGGGCAAAAAAAACGTTGCCCATACCACCCTCGATGACTCCGAAAAATAAGCGGTGACACAGCACAAGCACGTTACATATCCAACGTGTGCTCATAAAATTTTCTCGCTACACGATCGGCGAACATTCGATAGACAGCCTCACGAACCATGGGAGAGTTCGTCGCACTAAAAAGTACCGGCGCTGTTTCCGGGTAGGTGCAATCCACCTCGGTCAATTCATAGCGATCTACTGCATCTACACCCGCACGCAGATCGTATACCGTCACCGAGGCACGAATGCGGCCTCGTAAAAATTGTGCCTGCATGGGATCGCGTATCTGAAAATCCAAAATCTCCAGAAAAATCACATAGTCCGCGTTCACATGCTTACCCACAACTTTCGGATCAACTTGCGCGCTCAAATTGCGCTGCACGAAATCCTCTATATCGCGCGAATCCACAACCTCCACATCCAAGTTGCGCTGACCCGTCTGCGAACCCAGCTTCTCCGAAACATACGTCGCTAACTCAAACCGCGCAAAGGGATAATCAAACAAGGTCGCGGGGTCCGTCCAAACATGAACAGCTACACGATGACCAGCTAACTTATCAAACTCCGGCGCGATCATCTTCTTATGCTCACCTATGAAGATAAGGGGTGTGAGTAAATTACACCCACCCACCGCCGCCAGCGTAGCCATACCCACCCACGTCCATAATGCGTGCTTCATCGTTTGCCCGCGCTCCATTATACGATCTTCGAACGTATCTAACTCTACTGAACCTAACAGCAGCATACACCACTTCCCCCCAAAACACGAGACATCGCTAATGCCTCGTCGTGCATCATGGGACCGATCTTACGATCCGCAACCATCTGGGACTGACAAATCCGGGTAGGGCAGATCGTTCTTTCGCTAATGCAATAAGCATTTGCGAAAGGTTGACCTGCCTGAAATCATCAAGCTTCGGACTTCTGCACCATCAAGCGCACGTCGGCATGAGGTTTAGGTTAGACGTAGGTCAGCGCCGGGTGGCCCATCTCCTTTGGAGGTGGGAGAGACGATGATTGCGGGTTACATCACATCATGCACAGGGTGCCCCATCCATTGGGTACTCCCAAAGGGTGGGGGACGGATCATGTGTCGAAAGGTACCACAAGTGTCACTGTCATTGCACGGACTATCCTTCCCCCACCCTTTGCCAGTAGGCAAAAGATGGGGCACCCGCTTGTCCGCAGGCTGGCGCCGTGCGGCTCTGATTTGACATTCCACCGGTTGCAAGTATCTATGGCTACAGGCAGGTCAACCTTTCGCCAATTTTGGATTGGCGAAAGAACGACCCGCCCTAAAGTTATCCCACATCACGAGTGTTGATTAACGCAACAGCACCATCGCGACGACTTTGTATCCCCATCCCGCCAGCACGAGCGCTACGCACACCAACCCCAATTGAAATGGCGACACACGAAACCAGTTGATCCGCCACATCCGCCCGGTCAGCGCCGCCGTCATCGCAACGACGCCCACCACAAACACCATCAAAGCCGCAAGTAACCCGGTTGGCTGAGCATAAAACGCTAGGATCACCTCACCCCGCACCGCATGAGAAAAAGCCGTCGTCATCCCACAGGTCGGACAAGGATACCCCGTCATCATGACCAAACTACACGGGGCTAAGCCAAGCTGACGATGCGTCCCCAATCCGCGTGCATCCGGACTCAAAGTCCACGCGACGGCAAGCAGACCAAAGCAGATTAGCCCCAAAACCAACGCCCATAATCGGGTATATGACGTAGCTTTATGCTCAAGACGCATCATCACCGGCCCAAGCGGATGCCCACGCGTGGCTTGATGTTCGCTAGAGGTTGACTGATCCATGTGTGGCATGAGTTGACCAATACATTATGCAACGTTCACGGTAATGCCGCATGGGTGCCCCATTCTTCGGGTACTCCCGAAGGGTGGGGGACGGATCTTGTGTCAAAAGACGTCTCACATGTCACTGTAATGGCACTTCTCATCCTTCCCCCATCCTTTGCCAGTAGGCAAAGGATGGGCACCCGCAGCTGTAGAGCAGGTCGTTCTCTCGCCCCAAAGCGAAAGGTTGATCTGCTTTTATTATAACACATCGATCTTTCTTTGGGGTGCGATGTCCGGTCGTGCGACGGACTTGGTGGTCAATCTCGTTTTGAGGTGGGGGAGACCAAATCCGAGCGGCGAGCGCGAGCGACCCGTGTCTTTAACACGCCATACACACCGCAATCGCCTAGAACATTCACAGCGTGGGTGATCATCCGAAGACACTAGGCGTTGGCGACTCAGGTGCTCATTCGGTTACGAACCAAGAGTCGACGTGCGGAGGTCCGCAGGCTGGCGCCGTGCGGCTCTGATTCGGTATTCCCGTTGGTTGCGCGTGCCGATGGTTACGGCAGGTCAACCTTTCGCAAATTGGCATTGGCGAAAGAACGACCTGCCCTACCGACTTGGCACTTGCTGCATATCATCGTCTTCCCCATGTCCAAAAGGAAGGATATGGGCCACTCACCGAGTTAGCGAGGCAGGAAAATCATTTTCAGCTATGTGATTGCCAACCACGCACAAGGTACTATACTCCACCCTGTTTGACATTTGGGCGTGCGGTGCCTGAGCTTGTCAAGCTAGCTTGTCAAACTGGTACGGATATTGCTCGCTGTTTTTTGAGTATATTACATTCTCCATACTACGTGGAAGGAGTCGGCTGTGGCGCATCCGACGGAATCGGTATCCTTACAAGACAAACATTACTTTTTAATACGACGCTTGCATTCGCTGCTGGGCTTGGTGCCCGTCGGGGCGTTCTTGTGCGTCCACCTGCTGGCCAACGCCACCGTGCTCGCCCCGGGTGAGCCGGGCGGGGAATTTCAAAAATCAATCGAGCGTATCCATGCACTGGGGCCGTTTCTCGTACCGGTGGAAATTGTGTTCATCTTTCTGCCGCTCCTATTCCATTCGCTGCTCGGGTTTCAAATTGTGTTTAACAGCGAATCCAACGCCCAGCAATATCGCTACGGGAGTAACATTCGGTTTATGTTACAGCGCGTGACCGGCATTCTGGCGTTCGTCTTTATTTTCTATCATGTATGGCAGATGCACTGGTTCGGTAAACCCGTGGGTGGCGGTGCGTTCGAGTTACATAGTGAATCAGGCGCTGCCACAGGGGCCATCACTACGGCTCAGGCCATTCAACACGCCTGGTGGATTGCCCCGGTATACGGGGTCGGTGTACTCTCGTGCGTGTTCCACCTAGCCAATGGTCTATGGACATCCCTGATTACTTGGGGCATTACGATTCGTCCCCAGTCACAGCGCATTGCGGGATACGTCTGTGCGACCTTTGGTGTGATACTTGGCCTTATCGGCATGGGCGCACTTAGCGGATTTCGAACGTTTGACCTGAAATCACCTCCGCCGGTTGTTGGTGATGCCCACGCAAACATAGCGGACCACGAACACTGAGCCACGGGCTGAAGCACGCGGCTCGGAAGAATTGATAAAAAGTAGTTCATAGCAGTAGATAGCGGAATCAACTTATGGCTCATCAAAATGTCGTCGTTGTCGGTGGCGGGTTAGCAGGATTAGCCGCGGCTATGCGTCTTGCAGAAGCCGGGCTTCATGTTGACCTCATCAGTATGGTCCCCGTCAAACGCTCACACAGCGTCTGTGCCCAGGGTGGCATTAACTCAGTCAACGAATACACCCGGCAACAAGGCGACAACGAATGGCTTCACTTGGACGATACGGTCTACGGCGGCGACTTCTTACAACATCAGCCACCGGTCAAGGAAATGTGCGACTGGGCACCGAGGGTGATCGATCTGCTCGATCGTCTGGGTGTGACCTTTAATCGCACCAACGAAGGCCTGCGCGATCAACGACGATTCGGCGGTACGCTCTATAAAAGAACCGCTTTCGCCGGCGCCACCACGGGGCAGCAGCTCATCTACGCTTTAGACGAACAGGTTCGCCGCTGGGAAGCCGATGGGCTGGTCGACAAATACGAGTACTGGGAGTTCCTCGGCCCCATTCTCGACGACCAAGGCCAGTGTCGCGGTGTGGTAGCGCAAGATATGTTTAGCATGGAGATTCGCTCTTTCCGTGCTGATGCCGTGGTCTTAGCTACCGGTGGCTGCGGGTTGGTATATGGCCGAAGCACCATGTCGATGATCTGTACCGGCGGCGCTGCGGCTCGTGCATTCAGAGCCGGCGTCAATTACGCCAACGGCGAATTTATTCAGGTTCACCCCACAGCTATTCCCGGTACCGATAAGCTTCGTCTCATGAGCGAGAGCGCTCGCGGCGAAGGAGGCCGGGTCTGGGTTCCGAAAAAACCACAAGACGATCGAGACCCGATGTCCATCCCCGCCTCCGAACGCTATTATTTCCTCGAAGAAAGATATCCCGAATATGGGAATCTGGTTCCGCGCGATATAGCTACGCGAGAAATTTTCGACGTGTGCGTCAACCTCAATCTCAGTGTCGAGCAGGATCGACTTTGTGTGTATCTCGATGTGACCGAATTACCCGCAACGACGCTAAAAAAGCTGGACGGCATTCTCGAAATTTATGAGAAGTTCCAAGGTGACAACCCGCGCGTCGTCCCTATGAAAATTTTCCCAGCGGTACACTATTCTATGGGTGGTCTATGGGCGGATTTTGAGCGTGATGACAAGACCGGCGGCATGGTCATCGGCTCACCCCGCAATCATCTCAGCAACGTACCGGGTTTGTATGTCATTGGCGAAGCTGATTACCAATACCACGGTGGGAACCGTCTCGGGGCTAACTCGCTACTGAGTTGCATCTTTACCGGCTTATTCGTGGCACCAACTATCGAAAATCAACTAACATCGCTGAAAAACGGCTCTTCAAACGATGCCCCGGCGTCGTTGTTTGACGGGGCAGTAGCCGAGCATAAACAGCAGATGGCTGATTTGATCGCTCGAAACGGTGATGAGAATCCTTATCAATTGCACCTGGAACTCGGCGATTCGATGACCCGCAACGTGACTGTCGTTCGCAGAAACAAAGATATCGAATCCACGCTGAGCAAAATCGCAGAATTGACCGCTCGCTATAAGCATATCTCATTAGCGGATAAGGGTAACTGGACCAATCAAAATTTCAGCTTTACGCGGGCACTCGGCGATATGCTACTCATGGCCAGGGTTATTGCCCAAGGGGCATTGCAACGAGATGAATGTCGCGGCGCTCATTTTGAGCCCGATTTCCAGATCACCGCTCCCGATGCGGATGATCCGGCTACATTGCGAAAGCAAGCGACAACCTGGTGTCAGTCGTTCAAGAAGAAAAACGAACAGTGGCTTAAGTCGACCATCGCCAAGTATACGCCCGACGGTGTGGAATTTAGTTACGAAGATGTTGATACGAGTTTGATCCCACCTCGGCCTCGGACCTATGGCCTAAAAGGTGCGGAGATTATTGGGGAAGTCTGGAGCGAGATGCTCGCCGCAGCCGACAGTGATAAAGAAGCTAAAGTCGGTACGTAGCATGGACTTGATGTTTCGGACCCTGGGTCACATAGGCGGGTGTCGGGTGGCATGAGTGAGTAAGCAGGTGATGACGGGTGGGTAGCATGGGTAAGCAGCAGCTTACCCGTGTTGTGTAAAAATAGACGGCAGTATGATGCAAAAGAACTGGAGGCGGCCAGCGCCGCAATAATCGCCATGGCTAAGACCTTTACGGTAACCGTCCAACGGCAAGATAATCCGCACGGTGGTAAGTACAGCGAATCTTTCGAGCTGCCTTACGAGCCGGGCATGAATATGACGACGGTGTTGCAGCGCATCGCCGCTAACCCTGTCACCTCAGATCATCAAACATCTGCGCCGGTAGCCTATGACGCCTGTTGCCTGGAAGAGATTTGCGGTGCCTGCACCATGGTCATCAACGGGTGTGTACGTCAAGCATGTTCAGCCCTCATTGATAACCTGCTACAAGAATCGACCGGCCCGATCGATGTTAAGCCGATGTCCAAGTTTCCCGTCGTGCGAGATTTGGTGGTTAATCGCAAGCCGATGTTTGAGTCACTCAAGCGTGTGAAAGCCTGGATCGCGGTCGATGGCTATCATGATCTAGGCGCCGGACCTCGTGTTTCCGTCCCCCAGCAGGAAGAGGCTTATCCGTTGTCTCGTTGCATGACCTGTGGCTGTTGCGTCGAGGCGTGCCCACAGTTTAACGATAAATCTTCATTCATCGGCCCGGCGGCCATCTCTCAGGCCATTTTATTCAATGTACACCCCACGGGGAGCATTGACCGAGAGCATCGTCTGGAAGTTCTAACCAGTCCCGGTGGCATTGCCGATTGCGGCAATAGCCAAAACTGTGTCAAAGTGTGTCCGAAAGAAATCCCCCTGACCGATTCCATCGCTAAAGCAGGCCGAGACACGACTTTGTACAAATTACGCCAATTCTTCGGGCGATAGTGGCTATATCATTTCTGCGATAGCCTCTGACTGTCGATACAACCAGCAAGGCTGATGGGACGCTATTCAAACAAGTTATAGAGGTTTGTATGTGCAATCGTTTATTCAAGATCATCTGTCTATTTGCTTTAACCACGACCGCATCAGCCAAACCCATTGACCCCAACAATCCAACCGACGGTCGCTTCGCAGACGACTGGGGCGTGATCTATCTCGCCGGTCAAAAAGTCGGATATATGGACGCCACCATGACCCGCCAAGGCGACCACATACTTTCGGATACCACCACCGTCATGCGCCTCGGTCGCGTCGATCAACCGATCAAAATTAAGCTTATAGAAAAATCCACGGAAACCATAGCCGGTAAACCTATTTCATTCGAGTCCATACAAGATTTATCCACGCACCAATCCACCGTCAAAGGCCGCATCAAAGATGGCAAGGTATATATCACCAACTCTCAATTCGGCGTTGACCTCAAAGACGAATACGACTTCCCGGAAGGAGCCGTCCTGAAATCGTGGGCCATGTTCCGTGAGAGTCTGTTACGCGGACTAAAACCCGGTACAACATACGAGAATAATCTTTACGAACCATCCATGCGCGTCGATGGCATCATCAAAGCCAAAACGACCATCGGCCAGGTCGAATCCATCGACATCCTCGGCGTCAAAACCCAAGGCCAACGCGTCACCGTCGAAATGATTACACCGCTTGGTTCTATGGCTATGCACTCTTGGGTCGACCCGGATGGATGGATGATTAAAGCCTCCATCCCAGCCCCCGGCATGGGCAACATGGACATCATCATCACCACCGCAGCCAAAGCCCTAGCCGATTTCATCCCGCCGGAAATCTTTATGACCTCCAGTATCAAGGCTGGGCGACGCATCGACACCAATGCAGCCGGACAGATTACCTATCGCATCAAGCGGAAAAATAAAGACATAGACCTCGGTGAACTGCCATCCACTGCCATGCAGCGTGTCATCTCCGCGACACCCGATGCCATCGAGCTAACGGTCACGCGCCAATCTCACACGCGACAATCCGCCAAGGCCGTAAAACTAGACAAGACCCAACTGCGCGATTACCTCTCCAGCAACCTGATGATTAACAGCCAAGACCCGCAAATCATTGCCTTAGCGACCAAAGCCGCCGCTGGTGAATCCGACCCGTTCATACTCGGCGATAAACTCCGCATATTTGTGACCGACTATATCGAAGAAAAAAATCTCAGCGTCGGCTTCGCCACCGCCAGCGAAGTCTGTCGCACCAAGGAAGGCGATTGCAGCGAACACGCCGTCCTGCTCGCCGCGCTGGGCCGCGTCCATAACATTCCCTCCCGCGTCGCCGTGGGATTAGCCTACGTCCCACTCTTTGGTCAACAAGACGACATCTTCGGCTATCACATGTGGACGCAGTTCTACATTGACGGTCGATGGATCGACTTCGACGCCGCCCTACGAGAAACCGATTGCAGCCCCACACGCATCACCTTCGCCACCTCATCCCTAAAAACCGCCGGCGGCGCCGACCTGAGCCTACCCCTCATCGCCAAAATAGGCGGTATCGACATCGACATCCTCAACATAAAACCCCGCACGAAATAATAGAGCATAATGATCGCCCAATCGGGTGTTGGGTGACGTATGTTGGGTGGCATGCCCAAGCCGAAGGCGCGGGCATGTGTTAACCGCATATCCAGTGCGAACTCGCTATGATAACATCGTGCGCTGAACAACAATCTTGAGAGAGAAACTATGATTCGTATCACTTGCTTATGCGTAGTAACACTACTGGCTGTATTGGTCTTCCAATCCTCTTCGCGATCGGAACAGTTTCAAGAGACATCTGCCAACAAGCGCGTTGATATTAACCAGCTATCCTGGATGAAAGGTATGTGGACCCGTCAAAAAAACAATCGCCATATGCAGGAGTTTTGGACGGAACCTGCCGGTCATACCATGATGGGTATCGCTAGAACCATCGTGGACGATCAAACGGTTGAATTCGAGTTCCTCAGAATCGTACAGACCAAACCCGGCACCATCGTTTACTTCGCAAGCCCCGGTGGCCGATGCCCGCCAACCTCGTTCGAACTCAAGATAATCAAGGGTGAACACGTCGTCTTTGAAAACCTCAAGCATGACTTCCCCCAACGTATCATCTACCGACGTGACACCGATGGCGCGCTCCACGCCAGCATCGAAGGCGAAAGTAACGGTCAAACGCGTAAGCTCGAATGGTCTTGGCAACCACAACAGTCAAACTAACCCCGCTTAGGAACAAGCGTTTAGCTATCCCTAAATTATAGCGAAACACCCGCCACAAGAGCGGGTGATCGGGCCTGGAGATGCTATCTCCAGGGAGGTACGCCTTATTATATATCGGCTATTAGGTCCAATGCAACTTGGCAAAACGCCTAATCGCGTACATGAGACTTTATGCCCGTGTGAACCCGGCTAGGCACCCAGACCCACCCTGTACAGCCCTCACGCGGGAGATTACAATTCACACCGCTGGATCATAGGGGAAAGCGGGCTATCCGAGGTCCGAAATCGGGCGGTAGATTCGCCACGGTTGGTTTTTAGCCAACACTGGCAAGTCGGATGCTCAACGGGGAGTTGGTCGTTTCATTAAGCTTGGCTTAGCGGAGGTTCACAACGACGTGTCAAAAAATACTACGCCTGCAGTCGTAGCCATTCTGGCTTCTCTTGTATGTGTTTTGGGCTGGGTGTCTCTGCCTAGCCTGCAAAGTGCCCAGCGCCGTGTTGATACGCAAGCAGCGGAGCATCTCGAACGCGCCCGACGCATACTCCAGCAATACAGTTTCGGTCTTTCGCACAAAGCCGTTCTTCTGGATCAGGCCTACGAACTCGGTATGGACGTTGAGCAGGAAGATAGCGCTTGGATCGCCGATGAAGAAGCGGATAACTATCAAGCGGATCACGAAAGACTCTGGGAAGGGTATAAGCCAACCGACTGGCCCACTGACCAAGAGGGTCGACCCAGACCAGCCAGGGCGAATTACGGCAATCTGTCCGGTCAAATCCGTACCGGTCTAACTTCGCGTACAAAAATCCTGCAAGAAAACGAGCAGCTACTCGCCGACGCCTTACGCGAAATCAACGAAGCCTTAGCTATCACCGACGGATCCGCTGACACACGTTCTTACGCGGAAGCCAATCGCCTCAAGGCTGTCGCACTCTACCACCAAGGCTTATCCCATTCGATCCGCGCAAAACTCAAGCGCAACGAATCCCAGCCCCTTCGCGGACAATTGGTCGAGTTACGAACCAAAGTCGACATATTGAAGAATGTCGAGTCTGACAATCGCATTGCGCTAACCAATGAGAAAATCGACGAACTGCAGATGATAGCCCACAAGGCAAAAACCGAAGCTGACACATTAAACGCAAAGCTGTCTAAACTCGATGACACCATCGCGGATTTCAAGCGTCGTATCGATCAAGCCACAAAAACACGTGACGCTCGATTGGCAGATATGCAATCGCTACGCAAGACCGGCCTCGACTTTAGCAACCCTAACGGCGCCGAAGATTTCACCCAACGCTACCAGCAAATAGCCACAGCCTATCGATCAGCCGATCGTCTGGTGCAAACCCTGATAGGGGGGGACTTACCCCACGCCCAAATCGATGCCAGTACCGATTACATCCAAGGTAAGTACCTCGAAAATGGCACCGACAGCAACTTGACCGTCTCCCTAGGCCATACACATTACCTGAAATAACGTGACATACTTTCAGAGCAATTATCCGCTGCCCAATCTTCCGTCACAGCATTCGAAGAAGGCATCCAAGTACTTGAGGGTATGCTGGCGATGTTTGAGCAACAACGCTCCAAAGCACAGCAGGCATTGCCCACCTTAGCCAAGACTGCCCGCGACCTATATGATGAACTTTCTCGCCTCGACGCCGAGGCCTTCTCCTTCGAGGATGACGCCCTATCGGCACTAAAAAAATCCGCCTCATCCGCCAGGCAAGCGGCTACCAACGCCCAGAATTGGGTATCGCAGGCCCGCGCCCAAATACAATCGCTTGCTCCGGAAGCTAAGAACCTTTCCCCCTTTCACACGCGCACCCAGGATGGATGGATGGCCGGTCACATAGCCTCCCAGGAAGCTGATGCACTGTTGGAGCAGGCTCGCATCTACCTACGCCGCTATCGTACGCAACAACTGGATGCAGCGATCCTCGCTGAATTAGCCAAACCACTAAACCTGCGCGAAGCCGATCCCCAGGCATTACAAGAAGCAGCATTACAAGCTCAGACTGCCGGAGTCGATGCTGTTAGGACAGCTATGATGCGCCTCCAGAAAGCTCATCGCGAGGCCAACCGCCACTGGACGATTGTCGCCCAACAGGCATCGGCCAACGAATTGCTCACTCTGCTAGGCCAACCAGGCTATGATAAAGACGCTCTCACGGCCTACCGAAATGCCATCAAAGGACGCGAGTCTGAATCATTCTCTCAGCCCTTCCTGGCGAGAATTCATCAGCTCGAAAATAATTAACGTCTTGCCTCGACTGAAGATCAGAAAGTACCCAACCGTCCGTACCCTTCTGGAAGTGGATTCTATACACACCGGTGGTGACCAATTATCCCCACCCATCCCCGGATTTCCCTGTATGATCCTGAACGCAAGTGGTTGGATGCACCAGGATAAATAATGTGACAACACATAATTGACATCAACACTTTCAATTTGACGCTTTTCACATGCTCTCTGTTGACCTGACCCAATTGGAGGGCGATAATCACTTGGTGAGGTGAAGGCAGGGGTACACCTTTACAAGCCTTGTTGAGACGGACGTAGTTAGTTGGAAGATCGACTTCCGATAGTTGTCTGCCGCATTCATCGAACATGGGGAAGTTATAGCTGGTAGTATATGGTGTCGCATCCAGGTTTCGCGGTCCGATGATAAGACCACTAGGCCAATAACAGGCGACTTAATCGAAAATAGACCGATGCCCAAGTTTCTCAACCGTGATCTGTCAGAGTTAGCCCACCAGCTAACCATCTCCCCGCGCCGACTACGTATAAAGCAATTGCGCGGGATCGAAACGCTGCTTGATCTCATTGAGTCGAACCGAGCATACCCTTATGAGTTGATCTGCTTTCACATTACCGGCTATCACAAGCGCGGTCCGTCCACCAGCGATTTAGTCCCGGCAGCCGCCCTGATTCCTGATTTAGTCACCATGGCTGAGTCCATCAGTCGTCGCGCTAACCTCACCGTCTCGGAGCTGGGTGAATCCTTCCAGACACAACAAGAGCTTGCCGAACAATTGGATGTCAGCACCAAGACCCTCAGACGTTGGCGCAATCGAGGGCTGATGGGTGTGCGCGTCGTTTATGAAGACGGCGTCAATCGCTTAGCGTTCCTCAAGCGCACCGTGGCCCGCTTTGTTCGCCAAAACAAAGCGCTCGTGGAAAAAGGCGCTTCGTTCAAACAACTAACGGATGTGGAACGTGACGGCATTGTAGAATCCGCTCGGGCTATTCTCGTGCGTCGCAAAGTCAAGCTGCACGCAGCCGCCCGCATCGTCGCCGAACAAACCGGGCGAGCCATCGAAACGGTTCGTTATACCTTGCGTCGATACGACGAAGCGAATCCCAAGACCTCGCTATTCGCCAACAACATTGACCATTTGTTCACCGAACAACAGTCTGCTATCTGGCGCAGCCATCAAGCCGGTGAAACTGCGGAATCCCTGGCCCGGGCCTACGAAACCAACGCCAGTGACATCAACCAGACGCTACGTACCGTACAGCTGCGCATGTGGCAACAAAGTCCACCGGAATGTATTTATCACGAATTGTTTGATGCGCCCCAGGCGGATCAAATGTTTCTACAAACAGCGGAGCCGGTCTCTACGGATCAACCTTCGCCGCGCGTACCGAGGGATTTACCATCCTACTTACAGTCACTCTACCGTACCCCACTGCTATCACCGGACCAGGAGCAGTATTTATTCCGTCGGTATAATTATATCAAACACAAAACCGCGACACACCTCAAGGCTGTTGATTCCGATACCGTAACCGCTGATCAGTTACATAGCATCCGTGGTCTATTTGCCGATATCGAAGCGACCAAACAGCGCATTGTCAAAGCCAATCTTCGCCTGGTCGTTAGTATCGCTAAGAAACATGTGGGCGTTTCCCGCGACCTCTTTGAAGTTGTTAGCGACGGAAACGTGTCACTCATGCGGGCCGTCGAAAAATTCGATGTCTGGCGGGGTAACAAGTTCAGCACCTATGCTTCCTGGGCAATCATCAAGAATTTCGCCCGCTCGATACCGGAAAGTTATTACCACTCCGCGCGTTACGTCACCGGGCAGGATGCCCTCATCGATACAGCCGCCGATCATCACGAATTGCCTGAGTCCGCCAGTGATCAAAACCGCGTGCGCGATCTCATTGCTTCAGGCCTGAAGCAGCTTCCGCTACGCGATCAGGAAATTATCGCCGGTCACTTCGGCTTAGCAGGCATAGGCGGATCGCTGACACTCGAACAACTTGGCCAGCGCTTCGGCGTTACCAAAGAACGCGTCCGTCAAATCGAACAGCGCGCCTTGTCCCGACTACGCGAGGTGCTTTCACCATCACTAGCCGATATGATTTCTACGTAGATCGCATTCTCAACTAAGCTATAAATACCTCAATCGTGCCGTGCGGTGGCACTTATTCTGCAGGGCCTTTGTCGATAACAAATAAGCTAATATTCAATCCAAATCCCTTATGACACAGTCTCCCCCCTGTTTCGACCCAGGTCAGGTGAGCGCCCATCGTACCCTGAAACTCAGTAACCATGCCCCGATGTAAATCATCGCCGATGTACTAAAAACCTACTTGACTACCTGCCGATTATTATCGCTACCAGTATCATTCGTTGCAAACGACTGAAGAGTTATGTTTGGACAAGGCGTGTCGTTTGGGTGTGTATTACATAAGCTCAGGATGCTCACGTTGAAACCAGGCTTCCACGTTCCGACGAAGTTCATGTGCCAACTGAATCATCTCCTTCGCCTCTTGCTCGGAAACCATGCCGGCCCGTTCGTAATCCGCCATGTTGCGTTTTTTGCGAAAAGCATCCAACTGTGTCACAATAGTGGCATCCGAGCCAATCGTGTAGGTGAGGGATTGAATAACGCGGTAATGGTGAGCTTGGCGTGAGGCACGGAAGCCACAGGCCGCCAGCGCGACCGTGGCGGTCTGCAATGCGGCGTTGTGGGCAATGTTGAGCTTCCAGTCGGGGCTTAGGCCTGCAGTTTGGCAATCATCAAGATCACGCTTGGCTACGCCGAACAGGTCGGCGATCTCTTGGCGGTTTGGTTTGTGCTCGACGAGCCAGCCCCTTTTCAGCCAATCGCTTAAGCTCATTTTCAGACCCAATGAGGAAGACCTTGGGGCCATCGTACACCGCACGAACAAAATGATGCCCCGAAACTAGCTTACGACAAAACTCCGCGGATGGGTACACCGTAGGATTGATCTCGCGAGCGAGCAATTCCTGAGCGGGCTGGAGGGTCTCAACCACGTCCCCAAAGGAGACCTTGCCGATGACCATGACATCCACATCGCTCTCGGCACACTCTTGACCGGTAGCTAGAGAACCATACAGAAATGCTACGTCAATCTGCTCGGAAAGCGTCTCCAAATGTTGCCGGAGGACGCCTACCGCACCTGCAGTCTTAAGCAGGAGGCCTTTGAGTTCGGCAAACACAGGGCAATCCCGGTTCACCTGGTAGTAAACTTGGTGACCGTTGGCGTCTCGGGTCAAGATGCCCACGTCGACGAGCCGACCGAGTTCGCGTTGAACGGCTCCGTGACCGACACCCACAAGTCTGACGATCTGTCGAAGGTAGAAGGCCTGATCGGTATGGGCAAAGAGAAACGCCAGGACTGTCTGTCTGGTCCTGCCGAGCAAGGCCGTCGCTAGTGGATCAAGGTCCGGCTTAATGATGTTGGATTGTGTACTCATATCTGTTACAATTGTACCCTATTTGGGTACACTGGTCAAATGGCAGAACGGCTTCACGCCCTATTCCAGTATACTTGGCAAGACCGATTACCGGGGTCGAGCCACGCCCCGTTTCGTGACCTCGGCGGGAGGGCCACTAAGTCGGGTAGCCCTGGAAACAATTCTGCCACATATCATGATCTAAACAATCAACCGTTTGATCACCATTTAGATCGCCGTCACACGTACAACACTGATTATGTATAGTCCCCGTGAGACTGACCTGAAAACCCATAACGATAGCCAAGTATCATTTTGTCATAGTCATGACATCTCCACTATATTGATCAAAGTACTATTTCCCTGAAACACGACCCGATAGAATCGTGCCGGCATAAATGCTCCATTATCTGTGCAGTGAAGATGTACCGGCATGTTGACAGTTGGTAGACCATCATTTTGCGTATCGAAAAGGCCCCTAATGAATACCTCTCGGCTACATCCGTCGATGGTTTACCCCTCGCATACATCTTGCCAAATTCCCCCAAAAAGGTAACGTCAACGTCTTGTTTGTCAGCAAAGTGTACAAGGTGTCCATTGCGGCGCGAGAAATCAGACATGGTGGGGTGATGATATGAAAGATCCACGGATAACGAAGTTAGCTAAGGTGCTCATTAACTACTCAACGGAGCTTAAGCCCGGCGAGAAAATACTGATCGAAGCCATCGATATCCCCTATGAGATGACCTGCGAATTGGTGCGCCTGGCCAGGGCGGCTGGCGGTGATCCGCTTGTTACGCTCAAAAGTCAGTCTGTCCACCGGGCACTGTTAATGAATGCCTCCGAATCACAGATGAATCTTATCGCGGAAGTCGAAGCGTTGCGTATGAGCAAGGTCGATGCCTACATCGGTTTACGCGGTAGCCATAACATAGCCGAGTCGTCCGACGTGCCGGAATCGTCCCACAAGCTCTATCAAGACACTATCTGGCAGCGCGTCCACCAAGAAATTCGCGTACCCAAGACACGTTGGGTTGTCCTTCGTTGGCCCCACCCCGCAATGGCTCAGCAAGCGAACCGTAGCACGGAAAGCTTTGAAGACTTCTATTTTGATGTTTGTACGATGGACTACGCCCGCATGTCAGCAGCCATGCAACCCTTAGCCCAGCGCATGAACAACACGGATCAGGTGCATATCGTGGGGCCTGGCACCGATCTCAAGATGTCTATCAAAAACATCCCAGCTGTGCCCTGCGATGGTAAGCTCAATATCCCTGACGGCGAAGTTTTCACCGCTCCGGTACGCAACAGTGTCAATGGAACGCTTCAATATAACGCACGAACCATCTACCAAGGTGTAGTACACGATCAAGTACGGTTTGAATTCGCCGAGGGGAAAATCGTTAAGGCGACAAGCACCAATACCGAGCACCTCAACAAGGTGCTGGACTCCGACGAGGGAGGGCGATACATCGGCGAATTTGCCATTGGCTTTAATCCGTTCGTTACTGAACCCATGCTGGATATTCTCTTTGATGAGAAAATAGCCGGGTCATTCCACTTTACCCCGGGTCAGGCTTACGAAGAGGCTGACAACGGCAATAAAAGTGCGATTCACTGGGATATCGTATGCCTCCAGGATGCGGAACACGGTGGTGGGGAAATTTGGTTCGACAACGAAATGATACGCAAGGATGGTTTATTCGTGGTTGACGACCTGAAGGGGTTAAATCCGGAGAATCTTAAAGGCTAAAGAATATCATACTCGCGGTATAACTTCCAAGCACGATGATGAACAAGTTGTGGTGAGGGCTGGTAATTCAAGTGTCATCATCATGCCCCTCATGTCTCATGATGAAGGCCACACGGCCTATAATACGAGGGCGACAAGGCCGTCTCTGACGTTTTGCCTATATAATGATGAAATGATCGAGCTAACAGGGGCACCACTCAACTTTTTTCAACACCCCCAGAACCCTTAGAAGCTTGATCTGACCATCTGATTTTGGTATGATAGCTATCGCGGGCCGGGTAGTTGGCATATCTTTAGACTGTACAGCAGTCGGGTCGGCCGCTTCTCTTGGAATGATTTCTGAACGCACAAAATCATATAGGGGATTGTTATGTCAAGTCGCTGTTGTCTGCCTATAGTGTTCGCGGCTGTTTATTTTCTACCGACGCAGGCCGTCGCGGTTATATCTATTAGTCCCCAGCCGGGCTTTGGTATTGTTGAGATTGGCACTGAGGGGGAATTCTCTAACAGTCCCGTACCCGATAATGTGGCTCGGGCCTCGCGCGGCGCCGTGCCTTTTGGCGATTTCGAAGAGGGCGTCACATTCCTGATCCAAAACATCAACGATGGGCAATATGGGAATCTTAGCTCATGGCAAAGCAATTCTGCTGCTGGCGCGTATGTGGGCGTTGTATTTGCTGACCCGGTCGTCATTTGTTCGATCGCCTGGGGGCGAGACAACAA
This sequence comes from Planctomycetota bacterium, assembly GCA_024276605.1. Lineage (GTDB taxonomy): Bacteria > Planctomycetota > Phycisphaerae > UBA1845 > UBA1845 > JAJRPG01. Next base: position 59,070 of record JAJRWX010000050.1, read on the forward strand.
TAGTCCTCAGAATATCGACGTGGGCCGCTGGCAAGATTCATATACACTCGAGATATCCTCCGACCCCAATGTTGCTTCTGACCCCGCAAATGCATCATGGACAACGGTTGGTACTGTTACATACTCTTTACCGCTAAATGGTCGAAAGTTATGGCTTCGCCATGAATATCGAATGTCTGAACTTGGTAACCCCATCGAGGCACGCGCGTTTCGTATTAAAGTCACCAATGCGTTTATACGCATTGACGAAATCGAAGTTTATGCTGCTGCTCCAGCAAAAACTTTGTTTGTTGACGCCGATGTACCCGGTCCGGGAGACGGGCTGACGTGGTCCACAGCGTTTAACAGTCTGCCAGACGCACTTGCCTTGGCGAGCTGTAATGTTGAAACCATTCGCGTGGCGCAGGGAACGTACATGCCCGACGGTGCCCGTATTGGCGACTCCGGATATCGGGCTGGCTCTGGTGATAAGACGGCTACAATTCAATTGATAGATGGTGTCAGGCTTGAGGGTGGGTACGCTGGTTTTGGCGAAGTGGACCCGGACCTGCGAGATGTGGTCGCGTTCCCGACGATATTAAGCGGCGACCTGAGCGGCGATGACGCGTCGGTTGCGAATCCCGTTGATTTATTGACGGAGGCTACGCGGGTAGAGAATAGCGATCATGTGGTGACGGGCAGCAACACGGATGCGACGGCTGTCATTGATGGGTTTACCATCGCATATGCAAATGCCATGAATGCACCCAACACCGCAGGCGGCGGTATGCTCATTGAGTTGGGTAGCCCTACGGTAAGCAACTGCACCTTCCTCGAAAACATCGCCGCGGGCGCTTCCGGCATGTGGATCGACCAAGGCGATCCGGTTGTGACAGACTGCGCGTTTACCAGAAACGCGGCAACCTCTTCCGCCGGGTTGGGCATGACTCGCTCCAACAACCCGAGCGTGACGAATTGTGCATTTACAGATAATGCGTCCACCTTTAGCAACGGCGGTGGGATGTTCATTGATCAATCCAGTCCCACAGTGACCAACTGCACATTCACTGGAAACTCTACGGACGCTAATGGCGGCGGCTTATACGCTGTAGGTAGCCATCCGGTCATTACCGACTGTACGTTTACTCAAAATATGGCGGGCGTAGGCGGTGGTGGTCTTTATGTCACAACACTTGGTCAGGTAGACATCCACTCGATTGTGACCAATTGCCGTTTTATCGATAACTCCGCTATGACCGGGGGCGGGATATATGCTTTTACTGCTGATGTTACACACAACAATTTAACAATTAATAATAGTAGCTTTAGCGGAAATACGTCGGCCAGCGGGGGCGGTGTAGCGATTCGTGACAGCAACTTGACAGCGATCAACTGTGCGTTCGATGGGAATCATTCCAGTGGGGACGGCGGCGCGATAAATTTCAAGCGTGTTAACCCCATTCAAACAGTTGGCATGGTGTCGGCAGCGGTGACGAACTGCGTGTTCCATATGAATACGGCAGCCGGTAATGGGGGCGCGCTGAACGGTGTCATTGGCGCCAGCAACTCAGCCGGAGCGATCGTATCGGTAGAGGCGGAGATAGCTGTGACAAACAGCACGTTCAATGGGAATTCCGCGATCGGTAACGGCGGCGCGATGGGCTATGCCGTCGGGAACGTGACTACCACAGGCGCGACACCAACCGTTTCTTTGGCGGTAACGGTATCAAACTGCATTATATGGGGTAACGCCTCTGCAGATAGCAAGCAGATAACCAATTCGATGGTTTCTCCGACACCTGTTATCCAATACTGCGATGTTGATGGTTCTGGTGGCAGTGGCACAGGGTGGGATACTACCCTTGGCATCGATGGGGGTGGCAACATCGACGCTGATCCGCTTTTTGTGGGCGTTAATGACCTCCAATTATCACCTGGTTCTCCATGTATTGACAGTGCTCATTCCGGATTTTACGGCGCTGGCCCTTCAGTGGATATTACTGGTCATGACCGCATCTTTGATGATCCGGCGACGCTTAATACGGGTGGCGGCGGAGCATCTTTTCTTGATATGGGCGCGTATGAATTTTCGAGCAATAGCGGCCCGGGGTTTGCGGCTGCGGACCTCGACGCTGACGGCGACGTTGATGCGGATGATTACTTTATCTTTCATGGCGACTTTAACAGCGCAGCACGTTCGTCGGGTCGAACTTTTACTATGTCTAGGCGCGATGTCGGAATAACCTGGTTTGTTGACGCCGATGCTACCGGCCTGGCTGATGGCTTGAATTGGACCAATGCGTTCACTCATCCGCAAGATGCCCTCGCAACGGCACTCACCGGCGACACGATTCGCGTGGCGCAAGGCACTTACATGCCAGACGGCGGGCGCATTGGTGATGCCGGCTTTGTGGCAGGTACGGGCGATCGGACGGCTACATTTCAACTGATCGACGATGTAAGGATTGAAGGCGGGTACGCGGGCTTTGGCGAGGTAAACCCAGACCTGCGAGATGTGGTAGCGAACCTAACTATCCTTAGCGGCGACTTAGGCAACGATGACATCGCAGTGGCAGACCCCGCAGATTTGGTCACCGAGCCTACGCGCGTTGAGAATAGCCATCATGTGGTGACGGGAAGCAATACGATGGCGACGGCAGTCATTGACGGGTTTACGATCCGCGCCGGAAATACAACCGGGGCATCGTTCATATTTGGTGGCGGGATGACGATCGAACCAGGCAGTCCGACGATAAGTAATTGCCACTTCCTTGAAAACTTCGCGTCATTCGCTGGTGGTGGCATGTGGGTTAATCAAGGCGATCCTGTTGTTTCCAACTGCACTTTTACCCGAAACTCGTCCACTGCTGGCGCCGGGATGGTTATTCGAAATACCAACAATACGGTCTTGACGAATTGCATGTTTATCGGGAACACGGCTATTACAGCCGGTGGATTTGGTGGTGGGTTGTTTAACTCAGCAAGCAGCCCCACGGTGACCGGCTGCACGTTCGTAGGAAATACGGCTGAGCGCGGTGCTGGGATGAGTAATGAGTTAGCCAATCCGAATGTGATCGACTGCATGTTTAACGGGAACGTAGCTGTGAGTACGGGTGGAGGCGTTAACAATAATATTTCCGGCGATCCGATATTCACAAACTGCGTTTTTTTAGAAAACACAGCCATCTCTGGAGGCGCTATATACAGCACTGGAGGGAATGGCGAGTTCATCAATTTAACCGTCTCAAATTGCTCCTTTACAGGAAACGCCTCGACATTTAGCGGCAGTGCAGTCTTTGGCAGTAACGGCCAGTTATCCATGAGCAACAGCACCTTCGATGCCAATACCGCAGGCGGTAGTGGTACCTTAGGTTACGCTGATGACTATAACGTGGTGGTGACAAACTGCGTGTTCAATGGGAATGATGTAGGAAGCGAAGGTGGTGCGATGGAATTCAGGGACGGAGCTAATTCAACGTCCACCTCTGAAATTAATAACTGCACGATTTTTGGGAATAATGCCCTTAGTGGTGGCGCATTGAGCTATTTTATCAATGCAGGCTCTACGGGTACGGTGTCGAACAGTATTATTGGTAACAATACGGCTAAGGATGGTAAGCAGATTGCGATTGGCGGTACTTCTCTGCCGCCGGTTTTCCAATACAGCAACATCGCAGGGTCCGGGGGTAGCGGCGCGGGATGGGATGTCACACTTGGGATCGACGGTGGTCATAACATCGATGATGACCCGCTGTTTGCAGGCATCAACGATTTTCGGTTGACGGCTGGCTCGCCGTGTATCGACAATGCTCATTTGGGATTCTACGGCGAAGGACCATCTGTTGACCTTGATGGCAACGACCGCTTGAGAGACGACCCAGCTACGCCTAATACGGGTGTTGGTGCAGCGACATATCTCGATATGGGTGCCTATGAATTCCTGAGTGGCAGCCCAAAACTTGCCCGGGCAGACCTCGACCAAGACGGCGATGTGGATATGAAGGACTACTCAATTTTCATAAACTGCTATAGCGGCACATCAATCCCGACAAACTGCCCCTGACTCCATAGCCACGACCGGACTGTAGACAGCCCCCGGTATGGCAAACCTGACCTGCCCGACCTTATTGGCGCGCGTTCAACCCGCGTTGCGGAATGTCCACAGTTCCCAACACAACCATACGAGTGACCGGGAAGCCAAGCCCTTTCTGCTGGGTACGTGCTTGCGCATGTGCCTCTTGATTTTACGGGGTGTCGGGCATGCTTACGGTCGGGTCGTCGACCTTATAGATATGACGACCGTGCCACAACAACTGTTTATCAAGCATGTCTTCGCAGCCTGTGCCTACGTTGACGGTTATTTAGAGCTGTTTTCATATCGTACCCGCCATTGAGCTGATAAAGGCTGAGAACGGTTATATGGTGGTTTTCTGTTGCAACATGCAATCAAAGTCAGTTAGCGTTACGGCGCTGTTACCTCGTGGTGTTGACCCGAAGATGCTACAAGATTAGGATTCATGTACATGATGCGCGTTATCACTATCGTAGCTGTTTCCAGTTCGCTCCTAATCGTTCCGGTGTTGTGCCTGAGCGGTGTCGTTATGCATACGTGTGATTGCACAACGGCCACTGTGTGCAATATGGGAGCCGACTGCGGGCACGAATACGGTTGTGGGCATGAGAGTAGTTGCGCCGACGACCCATGTAGCTTCTGCGTTGTTCGAATTGAGCGCCAGGGTGATGATGTCGTTTCGGTATCTCCGTCGACGATTATTCTTAGCGCTGTCACGCAAGCGTCGATTCAGACGGCGCGTGCCGGTGTACACGAATGGATAGGTGGTAGATATTTACCGTTCCCCTCCAGCGACCTTCCTCTTCTCATCTGATTCCTCGTACTCGTTTCACGGGATACTGTGTGAGTCGCGTTCGTGCTTTTCATTCAGTATGTTCGGCAACGCTATCCTTGCGATGCACGTCAAATTCATTGAATCCGATTGAGGCATCGTATACATGCTTTAGACAATCTTAATGTTCGAAAGGTTTTTCGGGCTCCATTAGCAGTAACGGGTCTATCGGTCCGAAGACGATATGCTTGTTGTGGGACTGGCACGAGAAGGAATAAGTATCGATGAGACAGTTGGCTTTGAAGAAATATCTTCCTGGTGAAATCGTCCTCAACGAAAAACGAGGCGTGCGTGTTCTTACCCGTATGAAAGATATCGTTGGAGAAGCCGGCGAGCGTGTGGTTGACACCGAACGCAACGGCGAAGGAACATTCTGATGAACAAGCAGATGATGGTTGTGATGGTCGTTTGTCTGGTCGCAGGTCTTAGTGTCGGTGGTGCCGCCACTTACTTCTGGCTTGAGGCGGCTCCTGATATCGATCGGTCTGTTCAGCATGAAGAGCATGAAGGTGGTCATGCTGACCACGATGAGGAAGGCGAAGATAACCACGAGGAACAAGGTGATACCGTTCGGCTCACGCAGGCGGTGATGGACGAGTATGGCGTGAAAGTCGCGACGGCTGGGCCGGGTGGCGTTCAGCTTAATCTTGTACTTCCCGGCGAGGTCGTGGTGAATCCTGACGAGATGATTCATATTGTGCCGCGCGTCTCCGGCATCGCTCTTAAGGTTACCAAATCGATCGGTGACATCGTGGAGACCGGCGAATTGCTTGCTGTGATTGAGAGCGCCGAACTGTCACAAGCCAAAGCGAGATATCTTGCTTCCGCTCAGCGACTTACCTTGGCACAAGCAAACGTAGCTGCTAATGAGGAGCTTAAAGCCAAGGGTATTGTGGCCGAACTTGAATTCCTGACTGCACTGCGTGAGTTGGCTGAAGCGGAGATCGAGCGACGAGCGTCTGAATTTAAGCTCTTCGCACTCGGACTTCAACAGGCGAATTTACCTACCATTGCGGAAGAACAAGGCGCGAAATTTTCCACTTACGAGTTGATGGCTCCGATGGCCGGTACGATTATCGGGCGGCATATAAGCCTGGGTGAAATTGTCACGCCGGAGACCGCGGTCTTCGCACTCGCAGACCTGAATACGGTGTGGGTTCATCTGACAGTGTATCAGAAGGACTTGGCGATGGTTCGTGCCGGTCAGCCGGTGGTGCTGAAGTTCGGACACGATATTCCGAATGCCCAGGGTGTCATTGACTATATCAGCCCCATCGTCGAGGAAACGACGCGTACCGCGACCGCCCGCGTCGTGCTGAAAAACTTGGAACGGGTTTGGCGTCCGGGTTTGTTCGTCCACGCGTCGGTCCAGGTGGGTGAAGCTAGCGTGGAACTACGCGTGCCGGCGACGGCGCTTCAGACCGTCGGTGGAGAGACCGTCGTGTTTGTTGAAACAGCGGAGGGATTTCTCCCGAAACCTGTTACCGTCGGTCGCACGAACAGAACGCACGTTGAGATCACATCCGGGTTGGTCCCCGGAGACCGGTATGTGGCGACAGGTGCATTCAATCTCAAAGCGCAACTGATGAAAGCCAGTTTCTCAGGTGGGCACTCTCACTAACCGACGCGCGGAGGCGAGTCTACCATGATTGATCGAGTATTTGAGTTCAGCCTGAAGAACCGTCCCCTGGTGGCGGTGCTCTCGGTTCTCGTCATGGCGTCAGGGTATTACGCCTATCGCGAACTACCCGTAGATGCTTTTCCCGACGTATCGCCGAACCTAGTGCAGATCTTCACTTTGACTGAAGGGCTTGCCCCGGAGGAAGTCGAGAAATACGTCACATATCCGGTCGAAGTAGCCATGATGGGCTTACCGGGGATAGAAAAGGTCCGTTCCGTTTCCAATTTCGGTCTTCCGTGGTCAATGTGTACTTCGAAGACGGCATGGACATTTACTTCTGTCGCCAGGTAGTCAACGAACGGCTTCAGGAGGCCCGCGAGCAAATCCCCGAGGGGTTCGGTGACCCTGCGATGGGGCCTATCTCCACGGGGATGGGGCTTGTGTTGTTCTATTACCTCCAGGATACGACGGGGCAGTATTCGCTGGAGGAGTTGCGGACGATCCAGGACTGGGTGGTCAAGTTCCATCTCCAGACCGTCCCGGGCGTGACCGAGGTGTTGGGGATCGGCGGGTGGGAAAAGCAGTTTCACGTAGTCGTCGATCCCGATGGACTGTTGCAATACGACGTGACCCTTAGTGAGTTGATCGCGCGGGTTCGGGCGAACAACCTCAACGTCGGGGCACAATTTATCGAAAAGGACGCTGAGGAGTTTATCGTCCGCTCGCTGGGGTTGGCCCGTGGTATCGACGACCTTGAGTCCATTATCGTTAAGACCGAGGATGGTCGACCGGTCTACCTGCGCGAACTGGCGGAAGTGAAAATCGGTGGCGCTATCCGGCGCGGCGTGCAGACGCGCAATGGCGTGGAAGAGGTCGTAGCCGGCATGGTTATCAAGCTGTTCGGCACGAACTCCTCGACGGTGATCGCCGATGTTGAGCAGAAACTGGAAGAGATCAACAAGATTCTGCCGGACGGTATTCACATCGTCCCGTATTACGAACAGAAGAGCATTGTCCAGGCGGCGGTTCACACGGTCACGAGTGCACTGCTCCAGGGGATTGCGTTGGTCGTGCTGGTTCTGCTTGTCTTTATGGGAGCGTTGCGTCCTAGCATCGTCGTTGCGTTCTCGGTTCCCTTCTCCATACTCTTCGCCTTCATCCTGATGGATTACTTCGGTATTTCAGCCAATCTGATGTCGTTCGGGGGGCTGGCGATTGCCATTGGTATGATGGTGGACGGGACGATTGTGATGGTTGAAAACGCGGATCGGATGCTGCGTGATGCGGCTCCCAATGAACCGCGTTTGATGGTCGTGAGCCGTGCATCACAAGAGGTCGGTCGGCCAATCGCTTTTGCCATCGTGATTATCATCGTTGTCTTTCTACCGTTGTTCACGCTTCAGGGCGTTGAAGGCAAAACGTTTCGTCCACTGGCCTACACCGTCGCCCTGGCCATGCTCGGTTCGCTGATTTTCGCTCTTGTCCAGGCGCCGATGCTGAGCACGTTACTGATGCGCGCACCCCAGTCGCGGAATAACAACGACACACGCAGGGAATCGTTTGTCGTGCATTTGCTGCTTATTCCGTACCGGCCTCTGGTACGCTTCTTCGTTCGACAGCGCTGGGCAGCCGTGATGATGGCGCTGCTCATGCTAGGTGCCGGTATCGTCGTCTTTCCGCTGTTGGGATCGGAGTTTACGCCGAAGTTGAACGAGGGAACCATCGTACTTCGTTTGACGATGGCACCCTCGATCTCGCTGGTGCATAGTACCGAAACAACGCTTATCGCCGAACGGCGCGTGCTTCAAGTTCCGGAAGTGCGCGAGGTTGTGACACGCATCGGTCGCGGCGAGGTCGGTGCACACACGGATCCGGTCAACAGCGCCGAGATGTACGTCCTACTCAAGCCGGAATCCGAATGGCCACCGGGTGTGGGGCAAAGCGAGATCGAGTCAGCGATTCGTGAGGTTGTCGCTGATATGCCCGGGGTACTAGCCAATATTACGCAACCTATTGAGATGACCGTCGATGAGCTTTTGGAGGGTGTTCGCGCCGAACTGGCCATCAAGCTATTTGGTGACGACCTCGATGTGCTCAAGCGCAAAGCCGACGAGATTGCGGCTGTGGTTCGTTCGGTACGCGGGGCGGCGGACATGCAGGTGGATCAGGTGAGTGGGACACCACAACTGCTGATCCGTGTTAATCGCCAAGCCATTGCCCGATATGGGTTCAATATCACCGATGTGCAGGACGTCATCCGTGCGGCTGTAGGTGGTGAGGTGGCGGGGCAGGTATTCGAAGGGATTCGGCGTTTTGATATTTTGGTTCGCTACGAGCCTAAGGCGCGTAGTTCCGCCGATGCCATACGGGGCATCATCATTGCTACGCCGGGCGGCATGAAAGTTCCATTGGAGCAACTGGCTTCGATCCAAGAGATCACCGGTCCTCGCCAGATCACACGCGAAAACAATCAGCGTTTTATTACGGCCCAGTGTAATGTGGTGGGACGCGACATTGGTTCGTTTGTAGAGGAGGCAAAGAAGAAGATCGACGAGAAGGTGGATTTGCCGGCAGGTTATCTGGTGACATGGGGAGGGCAGTTTCGATTACAACAAGAGGCTAATCGCCGCCTGCTCGTCGTGGTGCCCGTGACGCTGCTGATTATTTTTCTTATGCTGTTCAGCAATTTCCATTCTTTGAAAAATGCGTTGCTGATTCTCATGAATATTCCACTTGCGTTGGTTGGCGGTGTAGTTGCGCTGTGGCTTTCGGGACAAAACCTCTCCGTCCCTTCGTCCGTTGGTTTTATTGCCCTGTTCGGTATTGCCGTGGAGAACGGTATGGTGCTGGTCACTTATTTCAACCAGCTCGTTAGGGAGGGTGTTTCGGTAGATGAAGCCTCGCAGCGCGGTGCGTGCCTGCGTTTGCGTCCCGTGTTGATGACCGCCGTAACTACCGCATTGGGTTTAATTCCGCTACTGATATCAAGCGGTACGGGTAGTGAGGTTCAACGTCCCTTGGCTACGGTTGTCATCGGAGGTTTGGTGACATCGACCGCACTGACCTTATTGGTCATCCCGGCATTGTATAAGTGGTTCGCACCTGCCGAAAAAGAAGTAGTGATCTGAGTTTCCTCGTAAATTAGAGAGACGTAACATGAAAGAAATAAAAGCATTAATTCGCCCGAACCAATTCGGCGCCGTGCTCGACGCCTTGCATGAACACCCGGAGCTGCCGGGTGTGACTGTCTCCGAGGTTCGTGGATTCGGTCGCACGGTGGGTCGCTCGAGCAGGCGCGAAGGGACGCGCGTACGCTACGGGACCACCAAGATGTTCAAAGTGGAGTGCGTGGTCAACGACGATGATGTCGACCAAGTTGTCGAGCTAATACAGCAAGCGGCACACACGGGCCATGTGGGAGATGGAAAAATCTTCGTGCACAACGTCGAACGAACGGTCAAGATCCGAACCGGTGCACAATTAGAGCGACTCGAATAGGTGGGCCTACCAGACTTAGAGGACGGAGCCGCGCTTGTGCTTCACTGCCCAATAGTCAATATGGCAACTGCTAATTGATAAGTAAAATGAGTGGCCTACCTCACTAACGAAGATATGAGGTAGGCCATGTTAGCACCATCAGCATACTGATACGGCTGCGGTTATCAATTATTGTTGTTCACATGTGGATGCTACCTGTTGCTCATGTGTAAGCACAGGATTTATTACTATGGTACTACTACCTTAGTGCAGGTTAGATGTATCCCAATCGGACTGGTACTGAAACATCCCAGGCAAACAAATGCATCTTCTCCAATATTCCCTGAGATAATGCAACAACAGGTAGGCATTTTGCATAGGGCCGGCGGACACTCAATATCTGTTTCAGGGACGTCACCATCATTATCGTCCTTGTAATCGGAATATTGAGCGACTGATTGCCTACTAACCAGAAACAAACTGCGTAAGGAGATCGTCGTCGAGTTGTATGATCTCAACGCCATCCTGAGTAATGGCAAGGTTAAGCGCAAACCCACCCTCGTCCGCGTTCAGTGTTTCATGGTCGATAGCATTAACGATCAAATGAACAGCACCATCACCTCTGTCGATCACAGAGAGCACGCCTCCCCTCATGGGTACTACATCGAGATAGCCTTGTTCTGTTGACGAGTCGGTCAACTGACTGGTTACGCGAGTGGAAAGGGGTTCATCCCCCATTGATGACTCCATAGACCGAACGAACTTGTAAACCTCGGGGGCGGCCTCTTGAAGCAACTCGAACGGAGCTCCTTCGATCTTGCCATCGCCAAGCGCAAATAGTTGTTCAGTCAATAGCTCTTTGTCCAGTTTCTGAACTCCCCGGTCAACGGGGGCGTTAACGACGCCTAGTTCAGCGTTTTGCCGCTTCATACCAACAAAACGGGCAAGGAGATCCTCGTCGATGAACCTGACCTCCGGACCTTGCCCAGTGATGGCAACGTGAAGTGCAAAGTCAGCCGTGTCATCTATAGTGGGATCGTTAACAATGGCAAATAGATGAACAGCACCATCGCCCAAGTCCATAACGGCAAGAACTCCCCCCGTAGTAGGTACCACACTGACGATATCACGACCCTTCATCGAAGAGACTGAAGAGGCAGAAAAAGACCCTTCCTTCATGGGGACGATCATGGACTCGAAATGCTCGGAAATCTCCCGTGCCACCTCTTTGAGTGAATGGCTAAATGTTCCCTCGGTTATGGAAGGTACTCCTAATTCACTGTTGACAAGGTCTTCTATTTGCGTTCTGAGAAGTTCAAGGTCAGGTTCCCGAGTATTGGTGCGATCACTCTTCGCACCGGCGACCATGGTATTCTCGTCCACGACAATTGGGTTATAGTCAAGCTCTCTCTCGGTGTTGTCGGCTACCGGTTTGACCTGCCGCTGTGCGGCACCTCGATCCTCTGCAAATACGCTTGCAGCCATCCCCATTGTCAAAGCTACTACTAAAGATTTGTTCATCTTCATGACCTGCTCTCCCTACATAAGAATTGTTGCTTGTTCGGGCGATCCACCTACCCAACCCACTAGTGCTTTGTCACAGCTAAGAATAGGGGTTATCCTATCTTCTTGTTTTTGACGTTTCGGAAGACAAGGAGGTTTCCCGATGCAGAAGAAGTACGTGGTTCGATTGAGTGATGAAGAACGCGATACGTTGCGGGAGGTA
>JAJRWX010000051.1 GCA_024276605.1 Planctomycetota bacterium
AGATATGGAAAACGTTCCCGAACTCATGGGCAGAATTGATCCGGCGATGCGAATACTATCAGTATCGTAACGAGACATCGTACAAAAGCCGAAGACGGAAAATCCGAATTGAAGACTCTACTTAGCGCTGTCATATTAGTAACTGTAACAGAGGATGGTACTGCATTTGATATAATTCTCAGCGATGAAGATGGTGTAATTGAATACAGGGGGAATGCGTATTCAACTAACGGTCAGTTGGCACTCGAAGGTATATTTACTGATGTTGACGGCACAGAAACTCCTTTTGCCTATATTGTTAATGACGATGGCACATTCGCTGATATCAACTCTGGACAAATATTTTCTGTAATAACGGATCAAGCCACTTACGATTTGGCGAATGAAGAAGGCGAGGGACTACCGTATCCATTACTGCAGTGGGTTGCTATTCCAATTATTATCGCCGCAGTGGTTCTTGCGGTATGTTTGATTGGTGCTTATTTCAACTGGTTCAAGTGCGATGCTGGTGGCACTAACGAAATTGAAGAAGGGAGTACACTATGGAGACGCATCAATGCAATCGGTTCTATGGGAAAAATGCCGCAGGTGTGCTAATTCCTAAACCTCTACTATTGGTATTGCTAATTGGATTACTGGCAATTGTTGGATTTGGGCAGGGATCGTTTGCTTGGTTCAAATCTGGCTTACCAATTCTTAATACGATAGCAATTGTGTTGATCCCTATTTTTGGAGGTGTTGTTGCGTTGTTTGTACTTGTTCCAATAGGAACACATTACGAAACGAAAGCAAAAACAGCGAAAAATTTATTAGAAGCCAGCAAAGCAGCAGCTATTGCTGGTTTGTCTCTAGTTGCTTTTTTCGTTGGCTTTCCCATGCTCCTTTTAGGCTCAAAGAATTTAGGTATGCCTTATCCTGGGTTATGCAATGCATTGTTGATACCTCATTGGTATCACTTTGTATTGGCAGGCGTGGTATCCTTGATCTATTCATACAATGTGATCTTGGTTTGGGCGCGTCGTTCGGCCAATGCTTCAAAGTCTGCGAGCGTGGTTTTGGAAGCCCACTAATCGTTTAACGCTGTGGCCTACCTCATTGATAAGATGAGGTAGGCCACATGTTTACGAATATCCCTTTTTGAGTCGTGTGATTTATGTGTGAGGCGAGCATCACCTATGCGTAGCCGAGTAATCCTAGTTCGGGCTTTGACAGGGTTGTGCGTGCTGTTGATTAGAGCGTACCAGTTCTTGTTGCGCCCGTTTCTCATTGGGCATTGCAAGTTTTATCCCACATGTAGTGACTACGGCGTGGAGGCCCTGGCCGCACATGGCCCATTGCGTGGCTCTGTGCTGACCGTCCGCCGCATTTGTCGTTGCCACCCCTTCTCTGCCGGCGGGATCGACCCCGTCCCGCCGCACGAAGTATAATCATTTATCTGCCAGCCGGGTTGATTCCTCAGCGAAATACCTCACACCACGACGTAAGTCGTCCGAAAAACCTTCTGAGTCTGTCCGTAGTTGGGTGATAGTCCAAGTAGAGGCGATACTATCGAATGGATGCTTTGATACCGGATGTTCGTGAAGCTGACCCATCTCAGGCAGTCGCCGTACATGCGGCTGATGACAAAAAGTCATCCAAAAGTTCGATTAGCAGCCAAGTGTACGAAAAGATGGTGAAGTGGCTGCACCCTCGCCTGCTTCATATACTCGAATCGACGCGATGCCTGGGACATGTTGACGGCAAGACTCAACTCTCCAAAACATCGCCACGTATTATATTTCACCAAGCGTCAGCCGTAGCGGCACTGGCCTGGTACTCTCAGAAACTTGACCACTCCCCACAGCGCTCGGCTATGCAATCGCAAGTTCGTATGTGGTTAAACCATTGGCAACGAACCCTGCTCCCCAGCGGAGTGCCCTTATCTCGGCGACATCGTAGAAGTCCGTATCTCGGGGCTATCGCTGGTCAAATTGTGCAACTATTGGATCAAACCTGCGATTTCGAAACACCCTCGCTATCCGGCGATTTGGTTCGCCATCTCGATTGGCTTGCTGATCGACCCACGCGCATCTGTTGGTTGGAAGCTGCAAGTATTTGTGCCCTGGCGGATGGTTTTTTTGTACTGCGTGAAACGCGGTTTCGAGATGCCGCGCACAAACGATTACAGGTTTTTTTAACTTCTCAAAAAAGCGAAGGTTGGTTCCCCGAACGCGGTGGGGCGGATATGGGTCGTCATGCCTTGACGTTGGATGCGCTGGCTCGTGTACACCAACAGCTAGGCTGGCACTGGCTCTCTCAGCCCTTGGTGCGAGGTATCAAATTTGCCCAGACGATGACCCATCCTGACGGTACGACCGGTGGTGTGTATAGCGCTTGTCATACGGGCTTTGCCAGTCCCTATGCCATGGAATGTATGTCTACCGTATCGGCGGATGCTGGCCAACTTGCCACAGCGTATCGCTTACGACTATCTCAGCTTAGCGGTGAGCACCTGATGAGTTGGCATGATGATATGTGTGCGATACTAGCCTCTCGTTTTGCTCTAGCCGGTGCATTGGATAGACAATTATCGCCACCTTCGTCAATCGACATTTCCGAAAACGCCACGCATATACACTTACCACAAGCCGGTCTCGTGATTCATCGAAATCGTCATTATCACGCCGTGGTCGCGTATACATTTGGTGGGGCTATCCATCTGATCTGGACGAAGCACCCAAGCGTACTGAGTGATCCGGGTATCGTGGTATCGTTCGCTCATCGCAGTCGCAGTGCCATGCGTTGGCAGCCTCGTGTGCATGTTGATTTGTCGCAGGATAGTGTGGATGTCTCCGGGATTCTCGGTAAAGACCCGAGCGATCATAGCCGGCGGGGAAGTTGGTGGCGCCGTCTAGGTAGGCAACGACGCGGCAAGTACAACCCGAAACTGATTTTGCCGCCAAAAACGTTTAGGCGTTCACACGCCATAGACTATGACCGCCTTGCGCACGACCATTACCAGCGTCGCGTTGAGTTTCTTGAAGATGGTATTCGCATTGTGGATCAACTTCATTGCCGACTTCGTTGTACATCTGCGATGTTACAAACAACGGTGCAAGCGGATGCGCGTCGATGGTTGGACCGGGCAGGGGCCGCCAGCTGCGACGATGCGCCCATCGTCATAGAAGGTGGACGACACCTACAAATCACGCGTATCTACCGAAACGGTGTATTGGTAGATGCGCAATAACATATCGCATAAGGGGGTGGGTCGAATTGGGCGATATGCTTTTCAGAGCCGTAGGTGCGCGCCTTCGGTGACGATGCTGCGAACACTGCTTCCTTAACGTAACCCCACGCACTCAGTGGCGGGTGATCCATGTTTTTTTGATAGTTGGTCGGTCTGGCCTAGTGGGTCCGTGACACTTCCGGCGGCTTCAGAACCGTCCCTTGTTGCAGCCTGAAAGGCTGACCGATAGTAGCCGTGGGCAAGTCCGCCGCAGGCGGACGCCGCCCACGGTAAACCCAACAAGCGTTCCATTCTACCCTGCAGGGGTCGCACAAGCGCCGCGTCGCACACACCTCGCAGAATAGACGACCCTTTCAGGGTCGAGCGTCTTGGTGTTGGAGCAATCCGGTGGCGGCGTCCGCCTGAGGCGGACTTGCCACCGGCTACTATCGGTCAGGCTTTCAGCCTGTAACAACTGCCGCCGATTCTGTCACGGACCCTGGCCTAGCTTCGTTGACGCTTGTCGATGGAAGGCGTACCGTAACGGTGAAACGCTAAGGATTTATCGAATTCGCAGGTGACTTATTGTAGCGAGACGGACATAACGACGAGAGTTATCATGCCCACACCACACAGCGCTAACATCGGTCCCGTTCAGATTGGTCGTGAATTCACCTTGCCCCTCATCGCCGGGCCTTGTGTGATTGAATCTCGTGACCATACGCTAAAGTTAGCTGAGGCTATCAAAGGTATTTGTGCGGAGCATCATATTCCGCTGATCTTTAAGGCGAGCTTCGACAAGGCTAACCGATCCAGCGTGAAAAGTTTTCGCGGGCCTGGGATAGATGCGGGCTTGGCTATATTAAGCGAGGTGCGTTCGCAACTTGACGTGCCGGTGGTGTCGGACATTCATTTGCCCGAACAGGCAGCAGCAGCCGGTGAAGTGCTCGATTGTTTGCAGATTCCCGCCTTCCTCTGCCGACAGACGGACTTACTCGGCGCGGCGGCCTCTACGGGTAAATGCGTTAATGTGAAGAAGGGGCAGTTTATGTCCCCGGAAGAAATGAAAAATGTTGTCGACAAACTGAAAGAATCCGGTTGCGAGAATTGCCTACTTACCGAACGCGGCACATTTTTCGGGTATCACCGGTTGGTGAATGACTTCACGGCTATCCCGAAGATGCAGGAGATTGCGCCTGTTGTATTCGACGCCACGCACAGTTGCCAACTCCCCGGCGGTGCGGGTACGCTCAGTGGTGGTCAGCGTCAATACGTAGGCACCCTCGCCTCAGCGGCCATAGCGGGCGGCGCTGATGCATTGTTCATGGAAGTGCACGATAACCCTGACCAAGCCAAAAGCGATCCGGCGACCGTGTTTCCGTTGGATCAATTGTCTACTTTATTGATGCGCTTGCGGCGAATTGTTGAAGCCGTACGAGGATAAGCGAGGCACACGTCTAAGGTGCGGGCATATATCATATATACCTGCGAAAGACACATGGTCGCGCTGCGCTTGATATTCCACGCCCGTCCGGATTCAAACGCTACACCACAAAAGAGCCAATGCTAGACTTCTTCGATTTCTTTCGTCTTGGCGGCGACGATGGTGTCGATCAGGTCTTCGTGTTTTTTGGTGAGCTTTTGGACCGTGTCTTTGACGTCTTTCGATTGATCTTCGCTAAGTGTTTTATCTTTTTTCTCAGCATGATCAGCCGCTTTGTTGGCATCTCGACGTGCATTGCGGATAGCCACTTTCTGCTCTTCCGCCATTTTCTTGACCTGTTGCATGAGTGTCTTGCGTCGTTCTCCGGACAACGGCGGGATGGGCAAGCGTATAGCCTTGCCATCATTGGACGGTGCTACGCCAAGGCTCGAAGTTTGCAAACCCTTCTCAATATCTTTGAGCGTGGTAGGATCGAACGGCTTAACCAGCAGCGTGGTAGGCTCGGGTGCACTAATGGTCGCTAGTTCGCGCAGTTCGTTCGTCGTACCGTAGGCACTGACTTCAATCTTTAAGTGCTCAATCAAACCGGGATGTGCCCGACCAGTACGCACGCCCTGAAGCTCGCGCTTGAGAAAATCAATAGCCTTGTCCATCTTGGACGAACACTCTTTTTCTATGGCATTAGCCGGCATATTCTACCTCCGCACTTATCGCTGTGGATTAGATGTAACACGATCTATTGTACGTGAATAACCGCATATGAGAAGCACTGGATAGCATGGGGCAGTTTCAATAATAGCCATCATGTATGATATGATTCATATCGGCGCCGACTAACCGTCAGCCGAAATGATCGTACCCATGCCATTGCCCATGATGACATCCCGCATGTTGCCCGGTTGTCGAAGATTCAGCACCAAGATGGGGATACCGGCCCGCTGACATAGATCGATCGCACTGACGTCCATCACCCCCAGACGTTTATCGAGCACGTCGTTATAGGAAAGTCGCTCGATGCGTTTGGCATCGGGGTTCGTAGCCGGGTCCGCCGTGTACACGCCGTCCACTTTGGTCGCTTTGAGTAACACATCCGCGCGAACTTCCGTGGCACGAAGCGCAGCACCGGTGTCGGTTGTGACATAGGGGTTGCCCGTCCCCGCAGCGAAAATGACTACGCGCCCTTTCTCCAAATGTCGAATCGCCCGACGACGAATGAATCGTTCACACACACTCTCAATGGCTAAGGCACTCTGCATGCGGGTGGCTACGCCAATGGATTCGAGCGTATCTTGTACGGCTAAAGCGTTAATGACGGTGGCTAACATGCCCATGTAATGGCCGGTGGTTTCTTCAATGCGGGAACCTTTCGAAATCACACTACCGCGCACGATGTTACCACCACCCACCACCGCACAGACTTGCACACCAAGATCGACGACGAGTTTGATTTCATCGGCTAGCAGTTTAAGTTGTTCGCCGTCAATACCCGTTTTGCCGGGGGCGCACAGACCTTCACCGCTGATTTTCAGTAGCACACGTTTGTATGTCGGTTCAGCCATCTAACAGCATCCTGCGTTATTGTGTATCGTTTTTTTGTGGCAATCTTTCGGGAATCACGGAGTTTTGAATACTCATAAAATAGAGCTTGCTCTAGACCTTATCGCGATAAAGTGTGGGCGAAAAAAAAGAGGCCTGCGCCCCCAAGTGCACGAATACACATGAATTATTGGTTGGCATGGGTAAGCTAAAGCTTACCCGTGACTTTCGAAACTCCAGCACGCGGACGAACAAGTATGTCCGTGCTTTTTGGACTACCGTTACGGGTAAACTGCTGCTTACCCATGCCACCCATTAAATGATCGCCTATTGAGCTTCTCTTATGATTCAATCGGTGCTATGCCCCGACCTTCATCACTACCAGATCCGTCACCTTGTTCACACCGGCTTGTTTGAGCACATCCCGAATTTTGGCCTTGTTGCCATAATCGTCGGTTTTCACGTGGAACTGCTCCATCAATACGCGCTCCGAGTAGAACGCATTGACCTTGCCGGTCGCAATTTTCTCTGAAATAGATTCGTTTTTACCTTCGCTGGCCGCCATCTCCAGTGCCGCCTTACGCACAGCCTCGACCTGATCCTGCGGTACGCCATCGCGATCGATCGACAGCGGTTGGGAAAACAATGCATGCATGCAAAGATCGCCGGCGATATTTTTGTCGGATGTAGGCTCGGTGTCCAGCGAAAGCAAAACACCACTTTTGCCGTCATGATGGACATAAGAAGCAAGATGAGCACCTTCGATACGCTGACACTTCGTCAGGTTCATGGTTTCGCGCAGGCGACCAAACACGTTGGTGAATTGATCGTCCAACGCCGGGTCTTTACGAATATCTTCCGGATTAGGATTGGCCTCGCTACTGTCGGCTACCTTCTTGGCAAACGCGGTGGCCAGGTCAAGAAACATCTCATTTTGGGCGACGGATGCAGTTTCGCACTGAAGCTCAATAATCGCACCGACTTTCTTGGCATCGTCGATGGTCACCATAATGCGACCCTCGCCCGTGGTACGTCCGGCACGTTCGGACAGTTTGCCCTTATGCTTTTTACGTAACCAGTCCATCGCAGATTCGATGTTGCCATCGTTTTCGCTGAGTGCCTGCTTGCATTCCATCATGGGAAGATCCGTCTTCTCACGTAGGTCTTTTACCATACTTGCTGTGATTGTTGCCATCGCCTTACAAACCTCGTGCTTGGTCTTTCCAACACGACGTTGGAAATCCCGGCCTATTGTTCCTGTTACACTTTTTTGGAAATCCAAACCCGCGCCAGCCTAAGCCGACGTGAGAAGGCTCTATCGTATGTTTTCATGCAAACGGGAGAACCGCCATCGCCTCATTAGGTTACGACGACTGCCCTTCCGATTCAGACGTAGTCGACGTCGTAGCCGGCGCTTTCGGTTCAACTGCTGTTCCCGCTGCACCACCCCCGGTGGTAGTTACCGCTGCATTGGCTACGGCTCCTGCGACGGCACGATCCGGTCGCTGCATGTTGCTACGAGGCAGGTTTTCCTCGTCTTTTTGAGCTAACGTGCGAGATCGCTTACCCTCTTCGACCGCTTCTCCTATGTGCCGCAGTATCAACTCGATGGCACGAATCGCGTCATCATTGCCGGGAATAGGCAGATCAGCAAAATCCGGATCAGAATCGGTATCGATCAGGCAAATCGTTGGAATGCCGAGATTACGCGCTTCATGGACGGCGTTTACTTCGCGTTGCACATCAACCACAAATAGCACGCCGGGGAGCCGCTCCATGCTACGAATACCCTGCAAATTACGGCGAATTTTTCGCAACTCGCGCGTACGCGTGGCGATCATTTTCTTGCTATATTCCATAGCTGTGCCGTCCGCCTCGGCCGCTTCCAACTCGTCGAGGCGCGACAAACGAGACCGGATGGTCTTAAAATTCGTTAACGTGCCACCAAGCCAACGCTCCGAAACGTAGGGCATACCCACGTTCATCGCTTCCAACTGGACAAGCTGTTTAGCTTGACGCTTGGTACCGACGAATAACACGTCTTTCCCTGAAGCCACAATTTGTTTGATGAATTTCTTCGCCCGCAACAAACCCTTCACCGTTTCGCGAACGTCGATAATATGGATTGTACTGCGTTTACCGTAAATAAACGGGGCCATCTTCGGGTTCCACCTACTGGCCCGATGGCCAAAATGGATGCCCGACTCAACTAGCTGACGTACCAACTCCGAAGCCAATGATCACCTCCGCACATGTCTACACACAGAACAACTCACCACGTTACGATACAGACCCAGCAGTGTAACAAAATCTAGCGTCCGATCAAGCCGTTCTCAGGCATCTTTTTAGCCGTTTCTTGCCAATTTTCTTCCACACATACACGCGAATCATTAAAATCGTGCAAATCAGCCGGTATCCAGAGCCTATCGACCAGGGCATCAGACGCTTGACCGGCATGCCTGATGAGGTGAATCGCGTTGATCCCCCCAACGGTGATTGCCGCTTCATCCAATGGCTAAACGACCAAATCTACCCAATTCCCCAACTATTCGCCGCTGCATTGACGCTCCACGCACCCCGCCATAGCGTGCCTACCCAACCACAACCCGGCCATCCACTATTATGGATTAGCGTTTCCGGGGTTGTATGATGGCTGGATAAAACGCTATTTAGCTGGAATGTCTAAGGAGTATATGAACGAAGTGGATGCAACCTACGGTTTGAGCATGCTCCCAATAGCCGACAGCGCAATCGTATGACTACAAAATCCGAAAACCAGTCCGACCAGCGCGGACCACTCATCTTCATCAGTGCCGCCGAGGCTAGCGCCGATCTTCACGGGGCTTCGTTGATGCGTGCAACCCTTGAGCAATGCCCGTCGGCCCGCTTCATAGGCGTAGCCGGGCCTCGCATGGTGGCGGCTGGGTGTCGCCGTATCTTCGATATGACTTCTCACGCGGCCATGCTCACCGGCATCATCGGCTCAGCCGGTCAGGGTATCCGTATGCTCAATACGATCGATAAGTACCTGCGGCGGTTTCGCTTCGATGCGGCAGTGGTGATCGACTCACCGGTGTTGCATCTTCCGGTCGTCGCTAAAGCCCAGGCGGCTGGGATTCCTACGCTCTATTATATCGCACCGCAGATGTGGGCTTGGGGGACGTACCGCATTCACAAGCTGCGTGACCGCGTGGATGGCGTAGCTGTGATTCTACCCTTTGAGGAAGCTTTTTTCCGCAGTCATGGGATCGACGCAACTTACGTGGGACACCCCTTAGCTGACGCCGTAGCTGCCCGACCACCCGACCAGGGCAATGTCTCTTCGATTCGCCGGCAAGGATCGCCCGTAATCACCTTGTTGCCCGGTTCCCGAAAGCAGGTTGTCGCCTCTATCCTGCCAGACCAATTAGCCGTGGCTGAGCGGATTGCGGAAAAATATCCCCAAGCCGTGTTTCAAGTTTCCGTTGCCAGCCCGCAGGTTTTGCCCATCGTGGAAGAAGCTATCGGCAATTGCCACTGCCGCGTCGAGGTGTCATCCGATCGACACACAGAGCTCATCGCCGCCGCCGACCTCGTACTGGTGGCTTCGGGCACCACGACTTTGGAAGTAGCCTTTTATGAAAAGCCCATGATCGTCATGTACCAGGCGTCGCGCTTGTTCTATCACACTATTGGCCGATGGATGATTCATACGCCGTACCTGAGCTTACCCAATATCTTAGCCGGTAGCGAAATCGTCCCGGAGTTTATGCCTTACTACAGTTCGATCGATCCCATAGTCGACAAAGCACTGCATCTATTAGGATCATCCGAAGCCAGGGCAAGTATGTCTCAAGCATTAAGTGACATCGTTGCCCCCATGCGCAACACCCACGCCTCAGCCACAACAGCGAAGCTGCTACTCAACATAGCCCATCGCCGTCATCATTGACATGTGTGTGTCATACAAATCCGAACCGCGCCCGTCAGGAAGCGGCCTCTTGATAGACGCACGAAAGCCGCTTCTTCACAGGCGCGGTTCGGCTTGGGCTGGTTCATCCTTGTGGGAATGATGCAGCGCCGTCGTAGGGCTATTCATAAAGTCTTTGAGTGAGTATCGTATGTAGCTATGACGGATTCTGATGAACCGCAATCGATACGCATTACCTGTGCCCCCGGCCTGGTTGACTACCTTCGGCGCGAGGTCGAGGCGCTTGGTTATACCGTCGATTCTTCTCGACCAACTGGTCTGGAGATGACGGCTAACATGCACGACGCCATGCGGTTGAATCTCTTTTTGCGTACTGCGTTTAATGTACTCGTCTTGATCGATACATTCACCTGCGATAATCCGGACGAGTTGTACGAGCATACGCGGGCGCTAAAGTGGGAGGAGATGATCTCAACCGACGAGTATCTCAGTATCGTTTCAAGCGTGAACACACCGACCATCAACGATTGGCGCTTCGCCAGCCTAAAAGTTAAGGACGCCATCGTGGACCGCGTAGCTGAAGTGCATGGCGCTCGACCGGACTCGGGGCCGAAGCGGGAGAATTTTGTTGTTCATCTCTATTGGAACGGTAGCGATGCCCAGCTTTACCTCAACACCTCCGGTCGAAAACTCGCGGATCGAAACTACCGTAAGATACCCCACAAAGCGCCCATGCAGGAAACGTTAGCCGCAGCTGTTATCATGGCGACGGGGTATGACGGGTCAGTGCCACTAATCAACCCGATGTGCGGGAGTGGCACGCTGGCTATCGAGGCGGCGCTGATCGCCTCGGGCCGTCCGCCGGGATTGCTGCGGGCTAACTTCGGGTTCATGCACCACAAGGGTTACGATGAGGACGCCTGGCTAACGATGCGCCGCAGTGCCAAGAAGATTCGCAACAAAAGTTTTATCGCCCCCATTATCGCTAGCGATAGTGATGATCGCGCGATTCGGGCAGCCCAAAAGAACGCAGAAACAGCCGGTGTGCATCACATGATCCAATTCGAGCAGTGCGACTTCGCGGATACGCCGATGCCTGATGAAAAGGGGATCGTCATCATCAATCCCGAATATGGTGAGCGGCTCGGCGTCAGCACGGAACTTGAAAAAACTTACAAGCTCATGGGTGATTTCTTTAAGAAAAGGTGCTGCGGATGGACCGGCTACATTTTTACAGGCAATCTTGATCTAGCAAAAGTGATCGGACTACGGGCCAGCCGACGTATGGAATTCTTCAACGCCAAGATCGACTGCCGATTACTCAAGTACGAAATGTACGAAGGCACGCGAAGGAAAGAGGATTAGGGCCAGCGGCGGGCCATACCAATCCGAGCGGCGAGCGCCAGCGACCCGTGTCTGCGGATGGTAACAAACGCTATGAATGTTCTACGTGCTCTTAGTGTGTATGGCACGGGTGCCCCATTCTTTGCCTACTGGTAAAGGGTGGGGGAAGGATGTTACGTGCCATGATAGTGACATTTACGTAGCCTTTTTAACAAGATCCGTACCCCATTCATCGGGAGTACCCGAACGATGGGGCACCCATGCTGTGCCGGGGTCAGAGCCGCATGGCGCTAGCCTGCGGACCAGTTGAGTCAAGATGGCCACTTGCGTCAACATGCCAATTCGTCACCAGGCTTGCGCCAGGTGCGCTGACATGACTCGCCACCGTTACTGTCACAGCCCCAACTGCTGAAACGCTACGAATTTGTTTGTAATAGTAAAGGCTTATTGGTAGCATGGATCATCATGGTTTAGTGGATTTCATACTCTACATGGGAGGGGATTAGTTATGGCGAGTACCAGAAGCACAAGCTGTGTGCGGTTTCGGATTCCGTTTCTATCGACGATGGCGGTTACGCTGGTCTTGTGTTGTGCCGCCAGTGGGCAGACTACGCTGTACGTCGATGACGACAACTGCCCAGGTTCCGGAGTTGGGAGCCTCGTCGATCCCTACTGCTCCATACAGGTCGCCATCGACGCATCAGTCAACGGCGACACGGTAGAGGTGGCCTCCGGCACGTACTTCGAGGCTATCGATTTTTCCGGTAAGGCCATCACGCTGCGCAGCTCTGACGGTCCGGCGACGACTATCATCGATGCAACGAATGTGCCTGCTGTGGGAGAAACTGTCTCGGTGGTTCGCTGCGTTAACGGAGAGACAGCGGCGACGGTGTTGTACGGGTTCACGATCACGGGTGGTACAGGAGATACAACCGCTACCGCGTTGCCTGTTGGCGGTGGGATGTATAATAATGGAAGCAGCCCAACCGTGGATAACTGCACGTTCAATGGAAATACGGCCAATTCGGGTGGAGGCATGTACAACTCTAACTTTTCGAACCCGACCGTGGCCAATTGCACGTTTAGTGAGAACTCGGTCATCTTCAGGGGAGGGATTGGTGGCGGGATGTGCAATTCCAGCAATTCCAACCCAACGGTGACCAACTGCATATTCAGTGGCAACACGGCATTGCTTGGCGGTGGGATGAGTAACAGATCGTCTAGCCCGACGTTAACAAACTGCATGTTCAGCGGAAATTCGGCAAGCCGTACCGGCGGTGGGATAAGTAACGTATCCTCCAGCCCAACGTTGACCAACTGCACATTTAGCGGAAACATGGCTATTATAGACGGTGGTGGGATGATAAACGCAAGTTCATCCAACCCGACAATAACCAATTGCATCCTATGGGGTAACAGTCCTAACGAGATTTTCAGCAACAACAACAGCAACAACAACACACCGATAATCGCCTACAGTGACGTGGGAGGTAGCGGTGGCAGTGCAGCGTGGAACCCGTTAATAGGCACAGATGGCGGCGGCAACATCGACGCCGCCCCGCTATTCGTTGATCCGCTTGGTCTTGACGGTCTCGCCGGCACTGCCGATGACGATCTGCGCCTCTTGCCCGGTTCACCTTGCATCGATGCGGGTGACAACACGGCTGTGCCTATCGGCGTCACCACCGACCTCGATGGCAATCCGCGCTTTGTTGACGATCCATCTACTCCCGATACCGGAAACGGCATGTCACCGATTATCGACATGGGAGCATACGAGTTGCAACCTGTTTGCGGAAATGGGGTTACTGAGCCGGGCGAACAATGCGACGACGGAAATACGGATTCGGGCGATGGGTGTGATGAAAACTGTCTCATTGAGTTGGGTGCTTGTTGTATGGAGACGGCTTGCAGCTACGTCACGCAAGTAGATTGCGTGAACGCGGGTGGAAGTTTCCTTGGCTTGGATATGACTTGTCCCACGCCAAGCGATATACCCGGTGGACTGAGCGATGATGCGAACCCGTGTGCGATGCCCATTGAGATTGACATTAAGACGGGCAGTTGTCCAAATCCGGTAAATCGCAGGAGCAGGGGTGTGGTGCCGATGGCTATTATTGGCAGTTTGGACTTTGATGTGTCGGAGATTGACCTAGATTCACTGACGCTAGCTCAGGCTGATGGCGTGGGTGGGAGCGTGTCACCGCTAAACGGGACAAAGGAGCCTGGAATTGTGATTGAGGATGTGGCTACGGCGTTTGACGGTGAGACATGCGCGTGTCACGATTTGGGCGGCGATGGGATCGATGACCTATCGATGAAGTTCTCTACGGCTGATATGGTTAGTACACTTCGATTAGACAACTTTCCTCGTGGTGCGACGATCGAACTTATGATACGGGGATTTTTGCTAAATGGGACGGAGTTTGCGGGGGTTGACTGTATTGTGGTTTTGGAGAAAGGGCGGATTACGAATGTATTACGGCCTACGCAGAGAATAAGATAGGTGGTCTTGCTGGTGCCCCATCCTTTGCCTACCGGCATAGGGTGGGGGAAGGATGTTATGTGCCAAGACAGTGTCGCCTTTGAAGTCTTTCTTGACAATATCCATCCCCAACGCTTCATCGTGTGATTAGAACGCGATCATCGACTCCCCCACCTCAAACGGATGTTCACCCCTGGAATTCTCGGCTTCTCGCCGTAAGCCTTTTCATGCAAGCAGGTTAAGTGAAGTTCTTGCCCAAAATGTGTAGACGTGCATAATATGTAAGATATTCTTGCATATTAACATGTAATGGTGTAT